>JBHGBG010000099.1:0-3610 GCA_041946875.1 Bathyarchaeia archaeon | reverse complement strand
GCCGCACCGTCGACCTCAGCGGAGCGACTCAGCCGAATCGTGGATTGTAGTTCAGGCTTTGTCTATCTGGTCTCGCAGTTCGGCGTCACGGGCACGCGCGCAACCGTCGCAGACTCAACCATAGAGCTCGTCAAAAAAGTGTCAGCACACACGAGAGGCAAGGTGCCGCTGGCGGTCGGGTTCGGCGTCTCGAAGCCCGAGCATGTCAAAGCCATTCTGGCGGCTGGGGCGGACGGCGTCATCGTCGGCAGCCTCTTTGTCAACCTTGTGAGCAGGAACCTCGGCGAACCCCGCAAGATGCTTGCTGAGCTTGAGGAAACGGCGCGGAAGCTGAAGCAGGCAACTCTCAAGTAACGTTCCATGCTGAGGGGTTATCTTCTGAGCATGTCGACGAACAGCTTTGCGTGCACCAGCGTTGGGAAGACAACTCTGCCCTCCTCGTCCCTCACGGCGAACCGCTTCTCCAGCAGGTTCTCCTGAACCTCGGGCTTGCAGGGGTATGGCTTGCAGAAAATCACGGGCGTCGGTCCGCGTTCAAAGCTGTTTGCCAGCCAGACCCGCTCGGGAATGACCGGTCTACCGAACGCGACTCTGACCGAGACTTGAGGCGAGTTCGCGGTCTTGAACTCGGCGGTCGCAATCCCGTTCGGGTCTGCTAGACCTGATACGGATAGCGATTGAACCTCGCCGTAGGCAACAGGATACGCCAGGTTTTCTTTGGCGACTTTTCCCTGAAGCACCGACCTCAGCCATGAACGCACCGTCTCCTTCATGTGCGATGCCTCGATGGCGTCCAGCCTGATGTTGTTCAGGGCTATCGTGTAGAACAGCAGTCCAGCCGCGTCCGACCTGACCGCCATGAATCGGTGCGACGTGAACCACACTTGCCCTTGGCTCTTGAAAACGGGCTTTGACTCTTCCGTGAGGACTTCGGTCATGGCTGGGAAGACCATGACTATCGATTCATTCTCCTCCAGTCCCATCAGAAGCCTAAACGACTCGTCAAACTGGGCGGCGGGCACCTGTAAGTTCGATGCGTCCTGAAGGTTGGGCAGTTCCCGGTCGAGCCAGAACAGGCTGTCCCGGCCGTCGCCGATGCCTTTCAGCTGGAGTTCCTGCCTTGCCTGCGCTTCAAGTGGGCTTAGGAGTTTGCTCCAGCCTTTCTCGCGGTCTCTCTGGCTTACCTCCATCTCTTGCTGTGCCTCGCGGTGGATGTCAGGTTCTCTTCGGCTGGTGGGATTTAAGAGTTGAAGCCGTCTCAGAATAACAACTTCAGCTTTGGAGACCGCGAGTTTGCGCTGTTTAGCTGAAAAAACAGGGCATAACTTAGTTTGGCGGTCGTTTTTCTATGGAAAATCAGCTAAATAGGAACCCACGGAAAAAGCTGAAGGCGGTGAGATTCACTTGTTGGAAGTAACAATTCATGGTGTTGCTAGCAATTCATTTCAATCCACTAAGTAAACTATCCTACGAATGCTTGCGTCATTGGTATCATTTTTGAGTTAAATCTGAGCCAAAGCAGTGAAACAAGTTGCTGAAAAACTTTCGAAAATCCAAATAAGTTGTGTTGAAGAATTATCTTCGTAGTTATCAAACCCCGTTCCCCTCAGATAAAAAGAAGAGCACTTCATAATGAGTCAGAATTCGAAGCCTTGGCATCTGTGTTCGTACATACCGGAGATTAGATTTAGAGACTACAATGTCTCTGTGAAGGCGTGGCAGAACTGCAAAGTATCTCCAAGAGTGGCAATTCTCAATTACTTTGATTTGAAAAATTCAGGACTACTCAGAAAGCCAGAGAAAGTGCGGAAATCTCTGGATGGAAGCGACGCTTTAATCCTCAGCTGTGTTGGAAAAGACATCGACCTTGACAAACTGAAAGTGGAAGATTACTTTGCCACGGCGAAATCGATTGGCGTCAAAGCAATTATTACTCCTGATGATTTTATCTATGGACTAGATAATCACTATCCAGCATATCAGGCGCATCACTTCAGAAGAGCAGTAGAGAGAAGTGAAGCTCTGATAAGACTTGCAGACACCCAACTTGACGTGATTGGACTGGTGATAAGTGCCAATGAGTACCAGATGTCCCTGTTTGTGGAACGTTTCATAGAAAAAGGGATTCGTGACTTCGCTTGCGCTTGTGGTGATAATATGAATAGGGTAAAACGGGTAGAAGGCTTGAAAGATATTCACGCCTTCATGAAGTGTTGCGCCAATGACTGGAAACTGCTGCTTGGTGTGGACTCTCGAATGATTCTTACAAGAATGCCACTCCCCAACGCATACTCTTCCAGTGAATGGTCCTACTATGCCTGTCACAATATGATTTACAGAGATGGGAAAAAGAGAAAAGTAATGAGTTGCGATCCGAAGGGATGGAGACTTGGCCTACATAATCTTTACAAGAACTATGAAATGATGCAAAGGTGATTTTGTGGGAGGCAAGAGCAAAGGCGGAACGAGAAGCACTGCAGTTTCGAACGCTATTCAGACTACTCAATCGATTCTTGCCGATGCTGTGATGAAGGGAGTTGAAGACGCGCTCAAAACTTGGGCTTTCTGCAGCATTCCAACAATAGCCCCTGCAATTTTTGCTGCATACGCAGTTTATAAAGGTGTAAGCAAGATATTCAAGGCTTTCAAAGAATATAAAGAGCTTGCAAAAAGAATGTCGTCTGAGAAAGCCGCAGTCATCGAAACTGAAAGGGTTGCTACGAGAGAGATTGCAAAAGCAGTTGCGGGAGAAATCATGGATGAAAAAATACAGAATTCAACGTATGCACTTGTTGGGTCTATCCTCTCTCGTCCAGAGATGCAGCCAATCATGGGAGATGATGAAAGATTCAAACACATGCTTCTAGCGACCCTTTCCCAATTCTTTGTCGGAATGGTTGTAGGTGGAAGAGATTCTGTAATAGACAGGACTTCGAGGCTAATAGAGTAATGACTGAAAAATTTGATGAAACCGTTGACAAAATGTTTCCACTAGCTTTTGCCATAGCTAAGATTAAGTCGGAACTTGCGCAACAGATAGCTACTCGAATCATAAAAGAGGTTGAAAGAAGCAGAAAACTATCTCGCGATGATAAGGACGCAATAAACAGAGCCGTTGACGAAATTGTTGCTCAACTATCGCCAGAGTCATTCGGAATTAGCCCAGACTGGGCTCCGGAGAGTGAAGAGGAAGTCAGACAGAAGCTCATCAAACTCAGGTACGACGCCAACTTTAAAGAACATATCGTGAGAAATGTGATGGATAAACTTAGGAGCAAACAATCAAAAATAGACAATGCCTGATTTGAAAACCAGTTTGATGACTAGGGTAAAGTTTTAATGGGCAGTCTATGGTTTGATACGTTGGCAGTGGGTCTTAGGCGGGGGGGTAGGGGTCCCTTGCACCGCAAACCCTCTACACGGCGGGCTAACAGCTGAGGCTGAGGCGCAAAAGGCCGTCAGGACCCTCATCTCCGAACCAGTGACTATCCGTCCCTTGAGGCTGGCGGTCTCCGAGCGGCTTTCGTAGGGCAGCCGTCTTCGGGGTTCACCAGGCGAATCTGGCTAGGCTCGGGAGAGAGCAACCTAAGTTTGGACGTTCAGCGCACAA
>JBHGBG010000098.1:0-3930 GCA_041946875.1 Bathyarchaeia archaeon | reverse complement strand
GAGACTGAAACTCTTTTGACTCTTAGCTGCTACCGCTTTGAGCCTAACCGCCAGAGCCCTTTCAGCCCGTTCTTTGCCGATGCAGGACTAAAAAAGGAAGTGAAAGTTGTGTTCTGTCATAGTCACCTGCAATCTTGACCCATTCTCTGGGTTCGCCATAGACGGGTTCCTGCCAGTAGTCTGTTGGAAACGGAGGTGACTGCCAGACTGGAATCAGGTTTTGTTGGCGTGAGTGTGTAGGAAGGCGTAGTTGCCACTGGAACTTGGAAGTTGTCTGCGCCCGTGAGGTTCACACTTCCCCCAGAGTAGCTGGCTTGGAACGTCCATTTTCCAACTGCGTCAGGATTGAATACTGCAACCGTTCCTCCAGTTGAGTCAGAAGTATAGGGACCTCTGGTCTGCGTTGTTCCATCGGGCTTAGTGATTGTCAGAGTCCAACCTGAATAGTAACTGGGAGGTCTAGAGGGCATCGTAAAACCGAAGATAATGACCATCTGTTGGCCGACTCCGATGGGGTCAGGGCTGACCGTGATGTATGGGAAAAATTGAAATGATGAAGCGCTGCTGATTGCAGGGAACAGGGCTACCGACATCATCAGAATCACCGCGAAGCGATTGCTATGCTCGTTTTGCTTATGAGTTGCTTTCCATTGACCATTTGAGCCATCTTCCTTCTCTCCTTGATTTCAACGGGAGCCACTGTTTGTTGCTGAAATGAGCATTTAAACTCTAGCCGTATGACCTTCAGCTGACAGAACCACAAAACTTAAGTCCGAATCCGATTCGTCTTAATGTATCCGTGAGTTCGCCGGTGCTGCGGGGAACGAGGGATTTGATCCTTAAAGAGGAAGACGTGCAGAGCCTTTCAGCTCTGGGACTGAACCATTCTCAGGCAAGAGTCTACTTGGCACTCGTTAATTTGGGCAGAGCGAACGGAAGAACCATATGGAAGAACTCGGGCGTCAGCAGACAGGATGTCTACCGGTTGCTCAATGAGCTGCAGATGAAGGGGTTAATCGAGAAGATTATATCTACGCCGACCGAGTTCAGGGCTTTCCCGATACAAGACGGGCTGTCAATCCTGCTGGGGCGCAAAGCCCGCGAGTACGAAAACGCTGAGGTAAGAGCGAAGGAACTACTCCCAAGACTCGAGACGTACAGCAACGGCAAAAAGTTTGCGGAACATCAGTTCAGCCTCATCCCCGAGAATGAAGCCTCAGTCAACAGATTCGCAGTTGCCTTCAGCAAAACTCAAGAAAGTGTCGATGGCATTTTCTACGGGAAAGGTTTCCTAGAACTGATCACCAAAGCCACTGAAAGATGGAACAGAGCCTTGGAGAGGGGTATTAAATTCCGGTTTATCGTCTGCAACCCCATGGAAGACAAAACGGTAACGCGGACGATTCGCGCATTCAACAAGAGAGGACATTTCTGCGTAAGGTACACGTCAAACCCTCCGCCCGCAACAGTCACGATATTCGACAGGGAAAAAGTGATGGTGACAACTGCGCCAACGCCTATCCCTCAGGAAGTTCCCAGTTTGTGGCTGGAGAACTTGGGCATCGTTGTGATGGTCCAACAGTATTTCGAGTCAATGTGGCAGAACTCCATCGTGGCGGTTGACCAATAGGAAAAGTCTTATGTCACCGGTACCCGAGTTGATACAGCTATGTCCCAGTACATCACGCCCGAGGGCATGCGTCCCGCCACGCTTACCGAGCGAAAAGAATTCTACACACAAGAATTCGACCTGCCGAAGGTCGCAGAATGGCTCAGAACTCACAGGGGAAGAACCAAGTTCGCAGTCATCATCGGAAGGCACACGAAGATATTCCCGCCCGAGTACCGAGAGGACGCTGACACCACCATAATCATCGACGAATACAAAGACCTTGCAGACGTACGCTGCCAAATCGTCGAATTCCTGCCCGAAGCCGCCTACTACGACCGTAACTCCTACAACGCTGAGGGCAAGGTTACGGGTCAGGAGTTGGCGTTCGACCTGGACCCCGAAAACATCACCTGCCCAATCCACGGCACACTGGCGGACAAGATGAAGCGGCGCCAAGGCCTGGGCTTCTGCGACCTAGAGCTGGACATGGTGAAGGGGCAAACCCTCTGCCTCCTAGATTTCCTAGAGAAACAGTTCTCGCAGCTGCGCGTGGTCTACTCGGGCAGAGGCTTCCACATCCACGTCCTCGACGCAGCGGCTTACGCACTGGACGCAAGGCAGAGACGCAGGATGGCAAAGGCGGTGAAAGTCAAGGGCTTCGGAATCGACGAGTGGGTGACTGTTGGCGAGATGCGGCTCATCCGCTTGCCCTACAGCCTGAACGGCTTAGTCTCTCGGGTGGCGCTGCCGCTGGGGAAGACTGAGATCGAGAACTTCAGCCCTATCACAGACGCCCGCTGCATTCCCGAGTTTCTGCGTGGGAAGCCGTCTACTTCTTCTTAACTTCGGCGGCTTTCTTCTCTTTCTTGGCGTAGTACTCTTTCTTCTTCTTTTCCTCTTCGGCTTTCTTCTTCGCTGCCATAACAATACCTGCATGCACTATGACGAGCGGAAAATAAAAAATTTCCGACCACCCCACGGTTGAAAGGTTTATCTGACTCCGCCCCCGCTCTTCTAGCGGGTTTTCTTATGGAACACTTCGACATACTCGTAATCGGCACGGGCAGCGGGATGCTCGTCGCCTCTGCTGCCGTGGAGAGCGGGTTCCGCACGGCGGTCGTGGACTTCGGACCTATGGGTGGCACCTGCATCAACCGCGGCTGCGTACCCAGCAAGATGCTCATCTACCCCGTCGACGTGGCAGTGATGGCGCGGCAGGCGGGAAAGATCGGCGTACACGCCACGGTGAACTCCATCAACTTTCAGAACATCATGACACGCATGCACCACCTCGTGGCTGAAGACTCGGGTTCGCAGGCGAGAGCCGTCGAGGCGACGCCCGACATGAAGTGGTTCAAGACGACGGGCGAGTTCATCGGCGACTACACGCTGCGAGTGGGCACCGAGACCATAACAGCGGAGAAGATTTTCATCGTCAGCGGCGCACGCGTCGGCATCCCGCCTGTGAAGGGCTTGGACAGGGTACCTTATTTGACGAGCGACACCGTGCTGGAGCTGGAGTCGCCTCCGCGGAGCCTCGTCATCTTGGGCGGGGGTTACGTCGGCGTGGAGTACGCGCACTTCTTCTCGGGCTTGGGCACGAAAGTCACGCTGGTCCAGCGCCCCGCCAAACTCCTGCCCAAAGAAGAGCCCGAAGTAGCGGATTTGCTGAGGCTGGTGCTGCAGGAGCGGATGGACATCTTCACGGGCTACGAAGCCATCGAAGTCAAACAGCAAGGCAACGAGAAGACGGCGGTGGCGAGGAACCGCGCCGACGGCAGCCTCAGAGAATTCACGGCAGAAGCTCTCATGGTGGCGACGGGCAGAGTGCCAAACTCGGACCTATTGAAGCCCGAACGGACGGGCGTGAAGCTGGACGAGCGCGGCTACATCAAAGTCAACGAGTACCTGGAAACCGGAAAGAAGAACATCTGGGCTTTCGGCGACGCCATCGGCAAACAAATGTTCAAGCACGTCGCCAACTACGAGGCGGGCGTAGCGTGGCACAACGCTATCCACGACCACAAGGTGAAGGTGGATTACTCCGTGGCGCCGCACGCCGTCTTCAGCGAACCCCAGGTGGCATCCGTTGGCATGGGGGAGGCGGAGGCGAAGCAGCAGGGACTCCAATTTGCCGTGGGCGTCGCGCTCTACAGGGACACGGCTATGGGTGCGGCGATGGGTAACCCCGACGGTTTCGTCAAGGTCATCGTCGAACAGCAGACGGGGCGAATCTTGGGCGGGCACATCATCGGACCCGAAGCCAGCATACTCATCCAGGAAATCGTGAACGCCATGAACACCGAGCACATGGGCGA
>JBHGBG010000097.1:0-3946 GCA_041946875.1 Bathyarchaeia archaeon | reverse complement strand
TGAAGCCGTACTTAGTGGAGATGGCTGAGCTGGTGCGGGCGAAAAAAGTCTACCTCCACGGCGGCCGCGGAGAAGTCGAGGCAGACTGGCACGAATCAGAGCTGGACGGCAAGAGAATCTACGTGAGCGTTCACTGATGCCCCGCTGAGAGCTTCTTGCAGGAAGAGCGCTTGACGACAATCATCGCGGGTTCCTTCAAGTTCACTTGACGCTTTTGAAGCGCAACTTGAGCCATGCTGGCGGCTGCGAAGGCAGCTGGTGAACGTTCGAACCGCTCCAGCTTCTCGCACTATTTTTTCGCATTCTCTTTCGAACCAGCGCACGATTGCCTATTTGGCCGCCAAGAAATTTCCTCACGCAACTCCGTACCTCTAGGCAGATAAGGAAGTGCTGTCACGCGGTGCACTAACTTGCGCTTGTTGTTTCACTAATGAGCCTACAACTGTAACAAATGCATATCTGAGTTTTTCGGGTGTTGAAATCAAGCGGAGGCCCAATTTGCTGGAGCGAATGCAGGGAAATTAAAGGGCACAGAAAAAAAGAAGGGGGAGAATTTTTTTCTTAACCGTTGCTCATTTACGTTTTCTAAGGATGAGTACTATCGCCGCTATGACCATGATGACGACGACAACCGCGATTTCAGCGTAAAGCACCAGGTTGGATGATTCAGTGGTGGTGGCGTTGGATGTTGGCGACTGGGTGGGCGAGGGTGAAGGTGGCGCTTCCGTTGCCGTTGTAGGCTCAGGCGTGGGCATCGGTGGAGGTGTCGGGTTACCGTAGTAGGTTGTTCCTGCCGAGGATTGGCCGACGCAGTAGACATCCCAATTGTTGCTTCCGAAGAACACTTTACCGTCGTAGACAGCTGGAGAAGACCTGACCTGTGACCCAGCCTCAAAGTACCCAATTTTCGCTCCCGTGGTTGCATCGCAGACGTATATGCCGAAGGTGTCAGCGGGTATGTAAAGCTTATTATCAGCGTAGGCAGGTAGACCGAAGTGCTCCCTTGTCAGGTAGGTCGTCCAGATACGTTTGCCATCTGTTGCGTTGACGCAGGTGAAGTGGTAGAAGTCGCTGAAGTAGAACACCGGACCTAATATGCTATGCTTGAGATAAAGCGCAGTCCACGTGGGCTGCATGTTAGGCGTTGTGGTGTTGTATGACTGTTGATTGTAGGTCCAGATAAGTTGCCCGTTCGCCGCGCTGAAGCAGTACATTTGCCCTTTTTGAGCGGGCGCATTCTTTGCCGCTCCTGAGCCGATGACGACCATGCCGTTTCCGACGCAAGGGCTTCCTTCCATGGCAATCTCTAATCCAATGGGTGTCGATACATTCCAAATGACACTGCCGGTGTCAGCGTTTGCTTTGTAGACGAAGCCGTCAACTGAAGCGAAGTATAGTCCGTCGCCTGCGACGTACGTGGGATTGCACAATATTGCGCCAGTGGTCTGTATTGTCCAAATGATGCTTCCGCTGTTAGCGTCGAGGCAGTAGAGTTTGCCGTCCAAAGAGCCAACGTAAACCTTGCTTCCGACAACGTTAGGTGAGCTGCGCCATTCTGGATATGTGCTTGTGATTATGGGGAGTACTTGCCCTGGCGCTGCTGTCTTCCACACTTGGCTGCCTGTGTTAGCATCTATGCAATAGACGAAGCCATCGTCGGCTCCAGTGTAGACTTTGCCATTAGCAACTGCTGGCGAAGACCTGATGCAATAGCCTGTTGCAAAGCTCCAGACCTTGCTGCCTGTTTTTGCGTCGATGCAGTACCAATTGCTGTCTTCTGAGCCAACGTAAACCTTGCCGCCTACGACCGCTGGAGAGGAGGAAACTGCCCCATTTGTGTGGAATACCCACTTTTGAGCCATGTTTACCGGGGCGCTCCCCGTGGCTATTGCAGTGTGAGCTGAGTTTCCACCGTACATTGACCAGTCTTGAGAAGCCGGCGTGCCTCCGTAGCAGTAGAGAATTGTGTCAAGAGTTTTGGGAGGCGGAGAAGCGTAAGTGCTTGTGTTGTTTTCAGTTTCCCTGTTAATCCCGTAGAAGTTGCCGTACGCGATACCTTGCGAATTGTTAGGTCCTGAATTGAATTCCTTGGCGACTTGCCAGAGCACTTCTCCAGTATAAGCGTTGAAGCAGGTGAACTCTTTTTGTCCTTGCCCTGTGAGGGGTGAAGGAACTCCTTGACCTGTGCATACGTAGACTTTGCCATCTGCGACCTCGGTGTATCCTGGATAGTACTGGCCTGGCCCGAGGTACTTCCAGACGATGTCTCCTGTTGTTGCATTAAAGGCGTAGAAGTACCCGTCGACGTTGGTCATGTAGACCATTCCGTACCCGGCTGCGGCGCCGCTGCACCAGAATCCGAAAGCGCTTGGCTTGTTCTGCCAAAGAATCTTTCCTGTGTTGCCGTCTAAGGCGTAGAAGGTGTTGTCTAGAGTTCCCACGTAGTAAACGCCGTTGTAGTAGGTTCCCTTGTAGAAGGGTGCGCCAGTCATCAATGTTTCCCAAAGCAGCGTCCCAGTTGCTCCGTCAAGACAGATTTCATGGAGAAAAACGCCGCCGATGAATAATTTTCCGTCATCGACAACAACGCTGTCGTAGGGGGCGCCGTCGCAAATGTATGTCCACGCTTTTGTTGGAGGCTCTGATGGATCGGAGAGCTTCCAGGCTTGGACAGCTCCGGGGTTTTGAGTTCCTCCTCTCCCGGTTTCATTGCCAACGGTCATGAATATCATCTTGGTTCTTGCGTCGTAGATTGGGCTGGTTGCTCGTGTTGGTCCGATCTGGTTTGGCATGGTCCATAAGAGCGATCCGTCTGCTATGTTGAAGCAGCGCATCGCCCAGACCGCAGGCAAAGCTACGCTTGCATTTACGATTGAACCAGTTCCAGAGAATGCAATCATGTGCGTGTTGTCAATTTTGATTATCGATGAGGCACTGCAAGCTCTATTAAGGAGAACAGGAGGCACTGTAACATTGTAAATGACGTTTCCCGTGTAAGGATCAAGGGCGACGATGTTGTTCCCTATCGTGATGAAGTACATTCCGTTGAAGGCTACTGGTGTGCCGCCAACTCCGGGCACAGATTTTTGCCACAGTATGTTTGGTGTGCTTGGTGCTGGTCCAGCGCTGAAGTGCGTTGAACTCCCACTGGTTTGGACTCCTAGCCATTCATATTGCAGCATGTTGCTCGGAACGGTTGAGGTCATTTGTGCGTGTGCGGTTAAAGTTGTTTGGTTTGTTCCTAAAGGCAAAGCGGTTGAAGCCATCAGTAGTGTTAGGAACACCATAGCATATTTTACATATTTTCGACTGATTTTTGTCATCTTTCTTCTCTCCTATTTTTCCTATCTCCTACTTTTCCGGTGCTCATGCCTATTGCCTCAAACGTAATTTAAATTTTGCTTTCACCATGCGCTTTGACTGCGACGCTGCTGTTTAACCCGGTCACGCCCCACCTGAGCGAGGCGCTCCACCAGAGGGTCTACCGAAAACTCAACCCCGCTCTGCCAGAGACGGTCAACCTCGAAGGGTGGCCCGAACCCGACGACAGCCTCCGCGACAGCAAAGTGGAGGAGCAGTTTGACACGTTGTTCAAGGTCGTTTCGCTGGTTTATGCCGCGAGGCAGCAGGCGAAGCTGAAACGCCGCTGGCCCCTCAGCAAGCTCATCGTGGTCGCACCCAGAAAGCTCTCAGAAGCCCTGCGGAGCGTCGAAGCCCTGTTCGTCGAGATGGCGAACGTGAAAACCGCAGAATACCTCACGGAGGCGCCATCTGACCTGAAGAGCGAGGAATGGGTCTTAGCCGTCGAAGCAGACACCCAGGTATTCCTGAGCAAACAGCGGGACGACACGCTCCTGGGCGAAGGCATTATGCGGGACCTAGCGCGCCGCGTGCAAGCCCTCCGCAAGGAACTCGGCTACAACCCGACCGACGTGCTGGACTCTGT
>JBHGBG010000096.1:0-3997 GCA_041946875.1 Bathyarchaeia archaeon | reverse complement strand
ATCGTGGACTACGGCTACGACCTGATGCTTACCGATTTGGGGAACCGCTACGCAATCAGTGTCGGCTCTCAGAAGGGCGGCGAGCTGCTGTCGAAGTACGCCAAGAACGTCACGGGCGCCTTCGCAAGGGACATTCAGTTGGTCGGGCAGAAGAAGCGGGAAATTCTCAACATGGCTCAGCAGAAGTTCGAGTTCCCGCCCGAGCTCATTCCCGAATTGCTCAAGAAGACTTACGACGCGAGCGGTTTCTGGGAGGAACACTCCGAGAAATGCTTAGCGTGTGGTTCCTGCGTCCTCGTCTGCCCAACCTGCTACTGCTTCGACGTCAAGGACAATCCAGACCTCGCGCTGGAACAGGTCGAACGCATAAGAACATGGGACGGTTGCTTACTGGAGGATTTTGCCAAGATTGCCTCGGGAGAGAACTTCCGCGCTACCCGACCCACACGGTACAGGCATCGGTACTTCAAGAAGGGCAAGTACCTGTTTGATCGGTTCGGCTTTATCTCATGCGTTGGCTGCGGCAGATGCGGCTCGAACTGTCTGCCGAACATCGCGAATCCAGTTGACCTGTTCAACGATATGTACCGAGAAACCCGAAGCATGGGCGTAGAAGTTGCCGCGGCAGAGCACCCAGACGTCAGCATTGAAACCGAAGGGCACATAGACTACGTGCCTAGGCTCGCTACGATTACGAAGAAGGTGCCCATGACTGCGAACGAAACCTTGTTCGAGATAAAGCTGGACGACGGCTCCAACCTCGCGTACAAGCCTGGGCAGTTCGTCGAGGTGTCGGTCTTCGGCATTGGTGAAGCCCCAATTTCGATATCCTCAGCGCCGAGCAACAAAGGTAAGTTCGAAATCTGCGTCAGAAAACTGGGCAACGTCACAACCAAACTGCACACGCTCAACGTGGGCGACCGCGTAGGAGTCAGAGGACCTTTCGGCAACGGCTTCGACCCTGAGACCCTCAAGGGCAAGGACCTGATGTTCGTAGCGGGTGGCTTGGGAATCGCTCCGCTGCGTTCGCTGTTCAACTATGTCTTGGACAGGCGTGAAGAATACGGCAAGGTTCACCTGCTCTACGGCTGCAAAGAACCGCGAGAGCTGCTCTTCAGCGATGAGATGATGGCGTTGGCGTTGAGGGATGACGTGGAATTCCTGCCCACGGTGAACTGGTGTCCTGAAAACGAAACCTGGACGGGTAACATCGGCGTAATTACTACGCTGATTCCCCAAGTCAGATTCGACCCAGAAACCACATACGCGATTCTGTGCGGCCCACCCGTCATGTACAAGTTCGTCATCGCTGACCTCAAAGCCCGAAACCTTCCCGACGACCACATAATCATGTCCTTGGAACGCAGGATGAAGTGCGGGGTCGGAAAGTGCGGGCACTGCCAAATCAACCAGGTCTACGTCTGCCGAGACGGACCCGTGTTTAACTACTCAAAGATAAAGGGAGTCCCGGAGGCGCTCTGATGAAGAAGCCGAAGGTTGCCTTCTTCGACTTCGCGGGCTGCGAAGGGGACCAGCTGCAGGTCGCCAACTTGGAAGAGGAACTGCTAACCCTACTCAGCCAAGTGGAGGTCGTGAGCTTCAGGGAAGTCATGAAAGAGCACAGCGACACCTACGACATCGCCTTCATAGAAGGCTCCTGCACGAGGATGCAAGATGAGGCGAGACTGAAACAGATCAGGAAGAACGCCAAGACTGTCGTCGCCATCGGCTCCTGCGCCACAATCGGCGGCATCAACAGCCTCCGCAACTACAAAGACCTCGAAGAGGTGAGGAAGACGGTTTACGGCGAACACGCCAAGCTGTTCGACACCTACGCCGCCCGACCAATAGACGCAATCATACCCGTAGACGCCTACGTACATGGCTGCCCCATATACAAGGACGAGTTCCTCCAAGTCGTCAAATCGCTCCTCCTCGGCAAGAAGCCGGACATCCCAACCTACCCAGTCTGCGTGGAGTGCAAGAAGAACGAGAACGTCTGCGCCTTCGAACGCGGGCAGTACTGCGTCGGAACCGTCACCCGAGCGGGCTGCAACAGCTGCTGCGTCAACCAGGGAACCATCTGCTGGGGATGCCGCGGGCTTATTGACAACCCGAACGAGAACAGCCATAAGGAAGTCCTCATCAAGTACGGCTTAACCGTGGACGACGCCATAGGCAAGTTTAAACTCTACTTCGGCTGGCAGGAGGCTAAAAGATGAAAAGCTCAAACATCAACGTCAACGTCCACTACGTGACCCGCGTCGAGGGACACGGCAACATCTTCGTCAACGTGAAAAAAGGCGTCCTCGAACTATGTGAGTGGAATATACCAGAAGCCCCCAGATTCTTCGAAGCCATGGTCCTTGGTAGACCTTGGAACGAGCTGCACCACATCACGTCTCGCATCTGCGGCATCTGCAGCATCGGACACACCCTCGCCTCGCTCAAAGCCACGGAAACGGCGCTGGGCTTGGCCATAAGCGAGCAAGACCTGAAGCTGAGAAAGCTGGCGCTACACGCGGAAAACATGCAGAGCCACATCCTTCACCTCGGCTTCTTGGTGCTGCCCGACCTGATGGGCGTCGGCTCAGTCATCCCCCTCGCCTCCACTCATCCTGCGGAAGTCAAAACCGTTCTCCGCCTCCACCGACTTGCCAACGACATGTCGAACCTTATCTGCGGCAGAACCACACACCCCCAGCGGCTCATCCCAGGCGGCTTCAGCAAGATTCCCTCCCTGCGAGAGCTAACGGACCTGAGGAAGAGGCTGCAGGACTCGGTGCCCGACCTTGAAGCCGTCGCGAAACTGTTCAAGAGCCTTGCGGACAAGTTGCCTGACTTCGTGCGGGAAACAGAGTACATCGCCCTAACCAGCCCCGACGAGTACGCGCTGTACGACGGACAAATCGCCTCCACAGACACGGGCAAAGCCCCAGTGACGGAGTACTTGACGTTCACGAACGAGTACATCGTGCCCCACTCCACGGCGAAACGCGCCAAACATGTCCGAGACTCATACATGGTCGGCGCGTTGGCGAGGCTGAACATAAACCACGAGATGCTGTCCGAGAAGGCTCGAGAAGTGGCTCAGCTGTTCAATTCGAAGACCTTCTGCCACAACCCGTTCATGAACAGCATCGCCCAGCTTGTCGAAACGGTCCACAGCGTTGAAGACTCCATCCGCCTCATCAACGACCTCGAAGCCGCAGGCTTGAAACCCCAGATTGACTACTTCAAGCCCGAAGTCAAACCCAAAGCAGGACGCGGCGTAGGCGCAGTCGAAGTGCCCCGAGGCATCCTGTTCCACGAATACACCTACAATGCCAAAGGCGTCTGCACAAAGGCTAACTGCATCATCCCCACGAACCAGAACCACGCCAACATCGAACTGGACATGAAGGCGCTCGTGCCCAAACTGCTGGACAAGTCGGAGAAGGAGATTGAGCTGACGCTGGAGATGCTCGTGCGGGCTTACGACCCATGTATCTCGTGCAGCACGCACGCCGTCAAAGTACACTTCGTTTAGAGATAGCACTGCTTAGCTGGGTGCCACTTCGGCTTCCTGCTTCGCCACCCTTTCTTCCTTTATCACGGTTTTCTTCTGTTCTTCTGCAGGTTGGGCTGCTTCTTTTCCTGCGAAGCACCGCTCGGGAATTTCCTCTTTCAGGTTGAGCGTGCCCTTGACGGTGCCGTCCTTCAGGTACTCAAGTTCGAAACCCATCTTCTTGGTGAGGCTGAGGGCTCGGTAGTTGTCGGGCAGCATGATTGCGAACACGTCTTCCACGCCCATTTCCTTGGCTATGTCCAGGACGTAGTCGACCATCTTGGTGCCTAAACCTTGGTTCTGCCATTGGTCGCCGACTATGAAAGCCATCTCGCCGCTCTTGCCGTCGGGTTCGATGCTCAGACGGCTGACTCCGAGGATTCTTCTGCGTCCCTCCTGCGTTTGCTCGGCCACCATAGCGATTTCGCGGTCGTAGTCGATGTTGCAGTA
>JBHGBG010000095.1:0-4314 GCA_041946875.1 Bathyarchaeia archaeon | reverse complement strand
AGGCCTGTGGAGCCTTTTGCCTGGGTTCAAATCCCAGCCTCGGCCCCTCCCAGGTGCTCAAACTCGCGGATTATGTCTTTTCGAGGAGAAAAACGTCCTGGTACGGATTACCACTAGCGCCCTCGGGAATGAAATCCCGTATCCTGAAGCCCCTGCCAAACTCACGCCTCACAAATACAAGCGGATGATATGCCGCGCAAAAGTTGCTGCCTGCGGTGTTGCCTCCGCGCACGACTAGCTGTCCGTCTTGGAATGCGTCCTGCTCTTCTGGCGTTAGCTCTCGCAGATAGTGTTCGCCGTGGGTAGTCATGAGGAAGAATCCGCCTGGCTTCAAGGCTCTGAGGATTTCGTCTCTCCACAGGAGTTGCAGGTTGGCGGGCAAGTGCGTGAAGACTGAGAGGGCGTAGACGAAGTCGAATTTGCCTTCGCCGTAGTTGAGCGGTGGATTCAAATGGTTTGTTTCGAACTCTGCGAAGCGCAGGTTCCGTCTGCACCATCGGATGAGTTCCTGGTTGTAGTCCGTTCCACATAGGCGGGTCTGTTTCAGCCCGTTGAAGTGTCGGATGACTCTGCCGCACCCGCAGCCGAAGTCCAAGATGGAGTCGAAGTCCCGTAACCGTATCCCGTTGCTCTTCAAGCTGCTGACTATGCTTTCAGCGGCCACCTGTCCGCTGTGCAGAAACCAAGTAACGCTCGGCGTGCCCGCCACGGTGAACAGGAGCCTGGAGGACGGGATGGGTAAGCCGTCTGGTGCTCCCGAGATGCGGTAGGGCGCCGAACGGAGTGACCGCCAGAGGTAGAGTGACTGGTGGAACATGCGTCTGGGTCGGTGAGCCTGTCGCCTCATGCTCGCGTAGACTCTGTCGTAGACTACTTGCACAGGTTTCAGAGTCATGTTGCGGTCACCGTCATGGGTTCAGCGCACTGCATCTTCGGGGCGAACAGGCGCGTTTTCACCTTGTGAATGAGGTTCGGGTAGTAGCTGGTTGCAAGGCTCCAGCAGACACCCCAACTGTTCAAGCATCCCCTGCAGTTCCGAATCGTTGTTCGTGTTTCCTTTGCCTTCTGGCTGTGCCAAACC
The DNA here is from genome assembly GCA_041946875.1 of Bathyarchaeia archaeon. Lineage (GTDB taxonomy): Archaea > Thermoproteota > Bathyarchaeia > Bathyarchaeales > Bathycorpusculaceae > JADGNF01. The sequence goes on along the minus strand of JBHGBG010000095.1, from coordinate 3,233 downwards.
GCGGCTGGGCTGTCCGTTCGCATGTTGCCGATGGTGCTGTTCCAGAGCGAGAGGCAAGGCGCTACGTCTCCGCTGCATTTTAGTACGGCGAACGAGTTCAGAGCGAAGCACCGGAATCTGGGTTGGATGCCGTTGAGTTCGTTCAGCCACATATCTTTGTACGGTCCCTGCGGCATCGCCGTTTCCACCGCGTGCAGCATTCCGTTGGCTTTGCGGTAGCTGCTGGCTCTGTCTGACTGCTCGTTTCCGTAGAAGCCTGAGGTGTTGAACCAGTGGTACATGAATGGAACGTTCAGAGCTCTGGCGTATTCTCGGGCTTGCAGGTTGTCGGCGAGGTTCTTGTTGATGAGTGTGGCACCCAAGGAAACGCGGGCGTTCATCTGAACCAGCTTTTTCACCAGGTGGTCCACCTTTTCGAAGTTGCCTTTGACTCCGCGTATTGCGTCGTGTCTGCTGCCCACGCCGTCTAGGCTTACTCCAACTTCTACGTCTATGCACCTGCGTTGCAGCTCAGCCACCATTGCGATGGTCCTTTCGGGAAGCAGCCCGTTTGTGGACAGCTGCAGCGTAGCCCTGGGCAGAGCTTCGTGCTCAGCCAACAAGACCTCAAGCAGGTCGGAGCGTACGGTGGGTTCTCCGCCTGAGTTTATGACGTACCCGACGTTGCGGAACAGGGAGTCGCTGAGGATTCTTCTGGTTTCGTCGGGCGACAGCGGGTCCTTGGTGAAAGGTTTCTGGTGTATGCTGCAGTATTCGCACCGGCTGTTGCAGCGGTCGGTGACTTCGAGCCAAAGATACCTCGGCTTGAGGGCGGCGATGTTGACTTTGACGGCGCTGTAGATGCCTGAGCACAGGTTCCGCGTGTGCCGCACGGCTTTGGATGACGTGGCTGTCAATGTAGCATCAACCCCAGCATTTTCCAAGGATGTGCGAACCACATCCACCACCACGTTTTGAAGCGACTGAGCTTCAGGAACTGCTTGAAGCCTGGTTGCAGGCGGGTTTGGCTGATGACCCAGGCGACGCGGGAGAAGTCGACGACGACGCGGTTGTAGAATTTTTCCGGCAGCGCGCGGTTGACTATGTAAGTGTTCAGGGGCACGTTCGTGGGCACGAGCCGCCGATAGTCCACTTCCTTGGGCAGGAGGCTGTGTCGGTGGCAGTAGCTCCAGACTTCGGCTCCGGGATATGGAATCAGCGTGTTGATGCCGAAGTACTTGAGGTCCTCGGTCTTTTCCCACCACCGCATCGTTTCGGTCATTTCTTGCAGCGTCATGGTGGGTACGCCGAAGATGAAGCTGCCGCCCATGGTCAAGCCGACTTCAGCGGCTGTATGGAGGGCTCGCTCGTTGGCCTCGACGGTCGTGGTTCCGCATTTCAGGTACTTGAGTATGCGTGGGATCGGGCTTTCGAATCCGCAGAAGACAACGACACAACCCGCACTCTTTGCGAGTTGGAGAGTGTGCTTGTCCACGGTGTTTGCGCGGGATTGGCAACCCCAGACGAGCCATTTGTCGACGCCGTGCTGCTGGAACAATTCGGCGAGTTTGGCGAGGCGTTTCTTGTTGATGAGGAACTCGTCGTCGTTGAAGAAGACGCTGTTGATGCCGTATTCTCGGCGGAAAAACAAAATCTCATCCAGAATCCGCTGGGCGCTGAAGTACCTGACGGCGCTGCGTCTTCCGCTGTTCCTGCAGAAGGGGCATCGGAAGGGGCAACCACGTGAGGTGACCATGCTCATAATGGGCGCTTTCAGGTTGGGGAACGAAGGACCGTGCTTGAGGTACTCGCGCATGTTGATGAGGTCGAATGCTGGACTTGGGATGTCGTCCAAGTTTTCGATGGGTTCGCCTTGGATGACTTGTGGAATGGGCTGGTTCGCCATCCTCTTCGTGACGATGTCGACGAGGGCTTTTTCGCCTTCCTCTATGACGACGCAGTCGCAGTGCTGGCTGGCTTCGACGGTCATGGCGCTCGGGTGGGCGCCGCCCATGACTATGAAGACGCCTGGCTGCTCGTGTCTGAGTCTGTCGGCGAGACTGTAGGCGTCGGGCGCCTGGGGCGTTGTGGCGGTTATGCCGACGATGTCTGGTCTGAATTGAGTGAGCTCTTGGAATACGTTCTGTCCCGCGATGCCGTCGAATATCTTCACCTCGACGTCGGGGATATATTTTCTGAGGTAGCTGGCGAGGTACCCGAGGTTCAAGGGTGCACAGACATCGCTCAGGGGCAGCGGGCTGTTCGGCACGACCAAAGCCACCTTCACGGAGGGCATTCTTATGCCTCCCTGTGTGCATTGAAGGCGTCCAGCACGCGGTCGGTCACGGCCTCGAAGTCGTGCCAGTCGACTGTTCGCGCGCCTTTCCTCAGCTGAGCTTGCGCCGTGGCATCGTCCTTCATTAGCTTGGCGATTGCGCGGGCTAAGTCTGGGAACTCGTTTGCTAGCAGGCAGTTCTGTTCGTGGATGAGGTATTCATTGCCGTAGAAGTTCGTGGAGACCACGTTGGTTCCGCACGCGAGGGCTTCAAGCGGCGGGAGTCCGTAGCCTTCGAAGTTGCTTGTGAACAGGAGGACGCGGACGCGTGAGTAAAGCTCTGCCAGTTCCTTGTCGGTTGGGTCTGAGTGGAGCTCGTGGGAGAAGTCAGCTTTGACGTCGGCGCCTGCTCTTGCAGCAATGTGGATTTTCGCTTTGGGGTTTGAGCGGTGCACTTGCTGAAGCGTTTCCATCGCGAGCGTGTCGCCCTTCCACGCTATGCCACGGTGCAGGTAGAGAACGGAGTCGGGCTCTTTATCCTCGAAGGTGTTGTGGGCGTGAAAAATCTGGGTGTTGACGCCGTTGCCAATGTAAATCCCGCCCACCTTTCTCTGCAGCCACCTTGAAACGCAGAGCTTCGTCAGCGGCAGGTTATACGACTTCTCCGCGCGGGCGGTGAAGGCAGGGTCGGCGAAGAAGAGCGGCTCGTAATTCTGCACGAGGTAGAACATGCTGCCCTTGCCGCTTTCAAACGTCGGGAAGGCGGTTAGGCAGTAAGTTGCCACGTTGACATCGCAATCCGCGTCGTGGACCATTTCGCCCAGCAGTTCGGTCTGCACGTCTCGGAAGGACCGTTTCAGGACTTTCTGTTGCAGGAGGCGTGTGGTTTTGGAGGGAAAAGCGAAGTGGAGGTTGACGCCTTGAAGGTTTCCGAACCAGCGTGTGTCGCCTTCTCTGCCGATGGCGTTGACGTTGACGT
>JBHGBG010000094.1:0-4801 GCA_041946875.1 Bathyarchaeia archaeon | reverse complement strand
GAACTCTTGTCAAGGGCTCCAGAGGCCCCTATGCTTGGCCACTACACCACCGGGCTGCAGCACAAACGCAACATTAAGACTCAAAACACTAAATAATAACTTTACCGTTGCCGCGCCGCGCCTCTACCCTCTTTGCTTCTCGGACGCAATAGCATTCTTGGCTGACCCGGTTCCACTCGCCACAGCACCCCAGCGCGTCCACTATAGGATTCTTGCCTTGTGCGTGACGTGTGGAGCAGAATATTTTGCTGGGGTACTCGTAGCAGTTGTGGCTGTCGCAGTTCCCGCAGAACTTCTGAGCTTGCGCGTTGTCTTTCATCGTTTCGTCTCCTCGCTAGCTGACCTTGTCCGCGGACTACGCTTGAAACCTTCGCCCAACCGTTCCAAGATCGAGGCTGCCATCAACGGGAAGATAACCATGGCGTCGCCGATGACCATGACGTTGTCACCTTCGCCCTTCATCTTGCCCCAGCTTATCGTCTCCTTCAGCGTGGATCCTGACAAGCCTCCGGTTTCGGGTCTGTCCATGGTAACTACGACTGCGAAGTCCAAGCCCTTCTTGGAGGCCAAGGCTGCAGATTGCACCGTGTTTCTGGGCACGCCGCCGCCGAGCACGACCATGCCGTTCTTGGGCGAGCGGCTGCAGATGCCGCAGATTTCAGGGACATCTTTGAACGCGTCCAGCTGCAGAGTATTTTTGTAGTCTCTCTGTGCAGCGTGGAGCCAGTGGATGAAGCCGAACTCCGAGTCGCGCACAGCTGGCATGAAGATTGGCACGTTCATCTCGTACGCAGCGCACAGGATTGAGTTTGGGTCGGTTAAGCGTCTGCCCAGTTCCCGCGCGAATTCGCGGCTTGAAAGCGCTTCCCCTTTCCATTCGTCGGCTATCTGACCGTAAACTTCGGCAAGTCTGTAATCCAGGTGCACATAGGCTTCCTCGGGCACGAGCACGTCGTAGATGCGGAAGATGTGGTACCTATAGAGTTCGCGGTCGTCGTCCTCGAACGCGCTGCCCTTGTAGTGCCTGCCACCGACGGCTTCCATGGCGTCATGCACCATGCTTGCCCCAGTGGAGACTACCACATCAACGAGTCTTCGGCGGATCAGGTTTGTGATGAGGAGACGCATGCCCGCAGGAACCAGTGCCCCTGAAAGCGCTAGGAAAACAGTGCATTCTTCGTCGCGCAGCATTTTCTCGTACACATCGCAGGCTGCTGCTAGTCTGCCTGCGCCGAAAGAGCCCGAATTCTTGAACTGCTGCATCAGCTGGTCGACGGTGAGTGGCGCGTCTAGGCGCATGTGTCCGACTGGGTTCTGGATGTAATCTTTTCGACGCATCAGAAATCTCGCCACACCATGCCTCTATAGATTGGCTTCAAGAGTAAAATAACTTTTGCCACATCATTGTCCATTACGGAAAGTCCGCAGTATCGTCGTGCGCGTGCGCCGTAGTCGGATTATTTGGTTTTCAACCAGAGAGGTTTGCCCGACAGGAATTCGGTTAGGAAGACGGCGAATTCGCCGTTTTTCTCGTAGAATTCTGCGATTTTTTCGTTGACGCTGAATGCAGAGTCCTTGCCGATTGCGGCTGAAATTAGGTTTGCAACGCCGATGTCTCGACCGCCCGCTTTCGTCTTCGCTTTCAGCATTTCGACGGCGTCGATGAATTTCCGTTTGACTTCTACTATCCATCTGCCCTCTTCTATGTAGGGTCCAGCAACAACCTGGTTATTGTGCAGGTATTTTGTCACGAAGTCGTCGCATTCTTGCTGGCGTTCCAGCGGCGGTCCGAGATGCTTCTTGACCGCGGGCAGTGTTCGCTGGTTTAGCTCGATGATGAAGGCGGTGGATTCGCCTTTTTCTTGGCTCCAGACGGCATCTCGCAGGACTTGGAAGTCGTTGAGTTCCAGCTGCGTTCGGAGCGCGCGCTGGGTCCTGTGAAGCTGGCCCCATAAGACGTCGGGAACAGCGCGGATTTCGCCGAGGATGAGGAAGATGAGGTCGGAACCACGGTTTTTGAGGGACTCTTTCAAAGCCTTCGTAGTCAGCGGCGGCGTCTTAGGCGGGTAGAAGAACTCCTTTCTCGGCGCTTTGAGGAAGGCACGGCTGGCGGCTGCGAACGTCTGGAGCATTTGGTCTCGGACGGCGGAAGCCACGTTCCTCGCCCTGTCCACTGGGTCAACCACGACCAACGGCTCGGGGAATAGGAGTTCCAGCTCCCTTTCGCGCTGCTTGTAGTAGCTCTCGATGTCTACGACCCGCCTCGGGCTGTGTTTCGAGAATGCTGCCAGCGTTTCGGCGAAGGAGCCGTAGTGCAACGTCAGGAGTTCACAGAGATATCCACTGAATCCGCCAATTCTGATTTCGGCGCCGTAGACGCTGATGCCCTTCATAAACTTCTTCAGCAGCCGCACTTCCTCCCGCAGCGCCACAGCGAGGTGCTCGTTCACGTAATCCGTGTGATAGGGCGTGCGGTCGGTGGCGCTGAGCCATTCGCCGGGCTTCGCTTGGTAGCAAGGCACGATGTTCACTCTTGTGCCGTCTACGAATGCCTCAAGATACGGGTGCTCCGCAAACCGCTCGATTTGCATCGAGCCTTCGGTGGCTTTCTTGGCGATTTTCAAGCCGATTTCGCCCAGCGCTTTCCGTGGAATGGTCACGGGCAGGCGCATGAACACATCCACGTCAGGTTCTTCCCTGAGCCAAGTGTCTTTAGCCACGGAGCCTTCTACGCGGACGACGGCGTCCAAGCCTGCTTCTGCGCAGGCGGCTGAGACCTTGCGTTCGAGTTCGGAGGCTATGCTGCAGATTCGTTTTCTGTCGTGGACTGTTGGGGTTATTTCTTCGAGAATTTTTTCAGTTACTTTGGTCAGCGTCGGCATGGGACTTCCTTTCTGCTATTGCTGTGCTTGTGGGCAGAACTCTCTGAGTGTCGAGTACACGGGACCCGTCGGCTTCAGCTCGCTGCGTTTCAGCCTGAGGCACTGGGCGTTAACGGTGCCGAAGTCGAGTTTGGTGTTCTTCTTCACGAACTCCGCTAGCTGAGCCTTGTTCCTGCTTGACCGCACGCGGGCGATGGTCAGGTGTGGGCTGAAGCCCTTCGAGTCGGGCGCGAAGCCCAAAGCCCTGAGGCGAGGTTCAATCTGGCTGAATACGCTTCGAAGCTGATCTGCGCCCTCAGTGATTCCCGCCCAAAGCACTCTCGGAAAGCGGAGGTCGGGGAACACGCCCAACCCGCTGATTCTTGCATTGAACGGGAGGAACTGAACTTGCTTCATCTCCTCGTGAATCTTGTCTACCATGCTGGGCTGGATGTCGCCCAGGAAACGGACAGTTATGTGGATGTTCTCGGGCTCGACGAGTTTCAGGTCAGCGCCTGTCTGCGCGGCCAGCGCTTGGGCTTGCGTGAGTTTGTTCTTGACGTCTGGATTTTCCAGGTCGAAAGCCAAGAAGGTTCTGATGGGTTGGGACATGTGCGGCTGCCTCTGTGCTATTTTGTACATTTTCCTCTCATAAATGCTTTTTAATCCTGACCGCAGCATTGTAGAAAGGATACGCTATGAACGTGGACAGACTGGTCGTCGGTCTGGCGGGAATGCCTGGGGCTGGGAAATCGCTCGTCGTGAAGTCTGCGCAAGATGAGGGCTACGATGTCGTTACGATGGGCGACGTTGTGAGGGAAGAAACCATGAAGCGAGGCTTGGAGCTGAACCCCATCAACGTTGGCAACGTCATGCTTGAACTTAGGACAACCAGTGGAGACAGCATCATAGCGGAGAAATGCGTGCCGAGAATAGAAATGAAACAGAGTGCCAGAATCGTTGTTGATGGGTTGCGAAGCTACATTGAGGCGGAAGCGTTCCAGCGGCACTTCGCCAAGTTTGTTCTTGTCGCGGTCCACGCCGCGCCCCAAGTGCGGTTCGCTCGCTTATCCAGCCGGGGCAGAAGCGACGACCCCAAAACCTGGGAGGTTTTCCGCGAGAGAGACATGCGTGAGCTGGGCGTTGGAGTGGGAAACGCCATCGCCATGGCGGAACACCTCATAATCAACGACGACAGCGCAGATATGCTGAAAAAGCGAACGCTTGAGGTCTTGCGGAGAGTAGAGGAGAAATGGACAAAGTAGCCGCGCACGTAGAAGTGGACGTTAACCCAACCGAATCCGAGGACGGAGTGAGAAAAGCAATCTGGAACCTTTTCGGCAGCCTACCCCTCGAAGTGAAACCCGCCCATAAGGGAAGCGCGCTGACAGCTGAGGCAGGAGGGCAGGAAACGCTTGGTTTCTTCCGCGACGCGCTTCGCAGAGAGCACATCCGCGATGCCGCCCGAAGAGCCCTGCTTGCAAGCATCCGAGGCAATTCTATCAACTTCTGCTTAAATAAGCAGGCAGCGTACGTCGGACACGTCTCCTTCTCAGCAGCAGAGGCCGAGTCGCCGCTGGGACCTATAAGAGTCACGGTCGAGTGCGAGAACCCCAGAGAGCTGATTGACTGGCTTGCGCCCAGGACAGGCAAACCGAGAGAGTGAGCGCTTGACCGAGAAAGCCATGGTAACGCAACGTGGCGCCGTGCTCTTGGGCAACTCTGTTGCCTGCGACGCCTACGACGAAAACCGACCGATAAGAATTGTGACCCATGCTCACTCGGACCACACGGGAGGCTTGCGATGGAGCCTCAGAGAGTGTAGGAAAGTCCTTATGACGGAGCCCACCCGCGACCTCATCGAAGCCATGGAAGGGCCGCTCGGATCCAGAGCGCACAGGATAGAAACGGTTGCGTACGGCAGGCCTGTGTGTTTCAAC
>JBHGBG010000093.1:0-4926 GCA_041946875.1 Bathyarchaeia archaeon | reverse complement strand
CCTCGACCCCCAACTTAGGAGGCTGGTGCTCTATCCGTACTGAGCTACTCGCCCAAATCCCAGTCCAGCACCCACTAAGCCGCTCGCGTTTTATAACCCTAACGTTCGAATTCCCCGCAGAACTGTCGATTCTCCGAGGGTTTCTTGTTTTCCCGCAAACTATAATACCGTATTTGAGTCTTAGCTGGCTGATGCCCGGTGAACCGCAGAAACATCCTCGCCTTCCTGATTTTCCTCCTCTCCTGCTCCACAATCACGGGAACCGCTCACGCGCAGACTTCGGTTGGTGTGGCACCGGAAGACGTGTTCACGTACGAATTCTCCGCCTACTTCGTGTCCGACAACCCTGACGCGGTCGTTCCCCAGCAGCTCGTGGAGGACAACAAGACGGAGTGGGTGCGGTTCGTCATAACAGAAGTCGTAAACTCAACCGTGTACTACGGCGTCCTTCAACACCTCACGAACGGAACCGAAATCACCTCGCAAAGCGAAGAGGACGTGGCGACGGGCGTCGGCGGGTTCCCCATCATCCGCGCCAACGTAAGCGCTAACGAAGTCCTGTACGAGTCCATGTCTACGAGCTTCGTGAACGAGACGTTAACCCGAACGTACGAAGGAGGAACGAGGACGGTTCTCCGCGTCATCTGGAACGACACGGACTACATCGACGCGTACTTCGACCGGGAGACAGGCATGCCCGTCGAACTCCACGTACGCTTCATCGCCACAGAAGATGGCTACGCGGAATACGTGTACCAGCTCATCGACTCAAGCGTCTGGGCTATCCCCGAATTCCCCTCCGCGCTGGCGCTGCCGTTGCTGGCTGCTGCAATCGCCGTGGCAGCATTGTTCTACCGGAGAACTCTGAAGCCGCAGAAAACGCCGCCGTGAAGACTGCGTCTGTGCAAAAAACTTAAACTCCACTTGATTATGAAGTATGGTGACTGGTGCGGGCGGGGGTATCCGAGCCAGGTCTAAATAGGCGGCCAGTTCTCCGAACCTAAGACAAGGAGGAGGACTTAAGATCCTCTGGCGCAGGCCTTCGTGGGTTCAAGTCCCACCCCCCGCACCACAATGCTGAGCCTGCGGTCGCGTGGGTTTCCCGTGGATTTCTGCTTTGGCGTCAAGATTTATCTACGCCCGAGAACGACTATCCTATCTGCGCGATGAATTACCTGTGGGAAAGGGAGGCAAACGATCTGTGAAAACGAGGGCTGCGCTGATTCTGGGGATTTCTGCCGTTGTCCTATTGTCCGCCTTCCTCCTCTGGGTCGCTTGGCCTGCCCAACCGCTGCAGAGCATTGACACATCACGGCCTAGCCCAAGCGTTTCTGCGCCCAGAGCAGCCCTGCTTGACGGACTGTACGGCAGGTCACCCAACGACACCTTCACCCAAGCCCTCGTGAGTTCGCTCTCAAACGCTGGCTTCGCGGTTGACGTTTTCCAAGGGAAGAACGTGACGATTGACCTGCTGCGGAACGTTGAAGGCTACCGAATCCTCATCCTCAGAGTCCACAGCGCGGTTTACACGGATGATTTCCTGTACGTCTTCAGCGGCGAAGAATACACCGAATCACGCTACGCGGACGAGCAACTCGCAGGGGCAGTCAGGAAAGCCTATACGTTCAACGAAACCGAGGCGCCCTACTTCGCCTTGAACTCGGTGTTCATGGGCAAGAACCATCCGGGCAGTCTAAACGGCACGACGCTGATAATGATGGGGTGCAACGGCACAGCAAACGACTACGTTACCCAGAGATTCCTCCAAGAAGGCGTCGAGGCGTACATTTCCTGGGATGGCTACGTCAGCCTGGAACACTCGGATGAAGCAACGCTGAGACTTGTCAAAGCCATCTACCTGGAAGGGCTGAACCCAGCCGCCGCAGTGGCGGAAGTGAACGGGCAAGTCGGGGCAGACCCAGCCTACCACAGCAGACTGGTATGCGCCCTGCCATGAAAAGCGCGAGTCTTAGGTGGAACTGCACGCTGGGCTTGGACCGAGCGCGTTTCCACTCGTTGCGTAGGGCAGGAGCCTGCAGTAGAAATCCCTGCAAACATCCATCTGCTCGCATCGGCGGCATCTCTTGAGGTCCGCTTTCTTGACAGCGCCTCTGAAGAACGCCCAGTTCCTTGAGAACCAGATGTCCGTCAGCGTCTCTTTCCGCAGGTTTCCCATCCTCCACTTGAGGTCGCCCACGACCGAGTTGCATGGGTACGCCCAGCCGTCGCTGAATATGGACATTATCGTTCTTCCAGCTCGGCACGAGACGTACCCTTTCTTTGCCTCGACGACTGCTTCTTTCAGGACGGGACACGACAGAAATGAGTCCAATGAGACGTCTATCCATCTGTGCTTTGCCTTTGTAGCCAGCAGACGTGGCAGAGCTGCCTCGTACTCCTTTGGGGAGAGCATCCACTCTGCGTGTTGGCTCATTCTCCCGAGCGGTTTCAGGCTTAGGAAGGCGATTCGGCAGGCTCCCAAGGTTTCGGCGAAATTCACGATGCGTTCTATCCTGCTGAGGTTTTTGGTGTGCAAGCAGCAGTTGATGCCATACACGACCTTGTTGTTCACCAGAACCTTGAGGCCGGCAAGGGTTTTCTCGAACGTTCCCGCCGTTCCTCGGAAGGCGTCGTGACCTTGAGCTTCTGAGTCGTCTAAGGAGACAGTGGGGATGACGTTTGACTTTTTCAGCTGCTTCGCCAGTGCGTCGCTAATCAGGGTTCCGTTTGTTAGGATGACTTTGAGGAAGCGTCTCCGTTCCAGCGTCTGCAAAATTCTCCCGATGTCTGGGTGGAGGAGTGGTTCTCCGCCGTTGATTCTCAATTCAAGGACTCCTGCCTGTTCCAGCTGGTCTAGGATCGATTCTACTTCCTCAAACGACAGGTCTACTGCCTCTCTCGTCGTTGAAAAGCAGTGAATACATTTCAGGTTGCATCTGCTCGTGATAAACAGGTCTACGGATGATGGAGCAGAAAGGATTGGGATGGGAAATCTGGCATAGAACTCGGAGCTGACGTCAGTGCTTCTTGGAGGAGAGGGTTGGGTTGAGGTTTCGCTTTTTCTAACTAGGTCCAGTTTTGCCGCCTGCTTAAGAAATTTCGCGCACTCGCCTTTCTTAATTTTGGTTTCGTTCGCCACTTTTTCGATGCTGGCTGCTCTGCCACTAAGATACGTCAGTATTTTGAATTCTTGTGAGGTTAGGAACTCGGTGCGTGTCCTCGTGTGGTCAAAAGCCACGTAGGTTCCGTAGTACTGGGGTTCAGCTCGGAGCACGATGTAGGGGCTGAGCGTAAGCTTGGAGGACAGGCGGCTCCCTCTTTAAACCCACGTGTGTTCTTCGATAAAAGCCTGTTTGTCAATCTTGCCGCTGTACTACGTTTTGCCGGAGAGGAGCCCTGCACTGCCGACTCGCGTTCCCGTTGAAAAAGCTTTTATTCAGAACCAGATAGAATGAGGTTTCGTGATGGCAGTTGGCAAAGAGAAGAGTTGACGGCTTAACGTTCAAACCAGGACCAACTAGGAGCGGGGCTTTTCCGACGTCGCCTCCGGTGGGCGGAGAAATCGTGGGAGTAGACGTGGTTTCCGTCTTCATATCCAAGTATTGGCTGCTGATGCTGTTGCTGCTGATTCCGCTGGCGTATGCTCTCTACAAGAAGCGAAGCGCCCTTCCGAAGTGGTTCCTCAGACTGTTCTACCTGTTGAAGGGATTGTAGAAGAAAAACGTAGAGAGCTCGAACAAGCTTCCACGGTAGTCGCCTACATGCCGTCGCCTGCGGCATTTAGCCGAAAAGCAACCGCTAGGACTCACGATTAGCTTTGTTTCAACAGAGCGGTGAGTTCTTGAATGCGCATATTTGGAGCCTAATAGAAATTCATTGCAGAGACCTATAGAGGGGGTAGGTCGTTGCTGACTTCGAAACGAGCCATAACCCTGCTTAAATCGCCATCACAGAAAACCAGCAGCGGATGGCTAACAGCATGTTCTTCTATCCATGCTCAGCTGGCAGCGCCCCTACCGAAGCGAACCCTGCACCTAACTCAACACCGAACGCTACAGCCTAATCAAGGATGGCCATCGGTTATCAACACCCTGCGGGCACGCATGACGACGTACACTGAGCAGACACACTAGCCGCAGCAAATGTCCTTCTACCACAAATTGTTGTTCTTCTCAATGAGATCGTAAGAGCATTAGGTGATTTTCATCCACAATTTCCTGAACCTTCAAAAACGCTCCTACTCAGTGAGACATCCCAAGTCAGTTCTGGTTTCGATTTCGCAGAATCTTCCAATTGTTTTGCCTACAGCTCACGTGTCTCTTCAACTGCCAAGGCTACCCCCTAGAATTGAAGACAAACTTCATCTGAAAGAAATTGAAACAAACAGCTCTTGGTTTTAGGGTTGCTTCTCTTTTCTCGAAAAAGGTCTCTGGGGTTTCCTGATTTCCCATAGCATAATTCAACCGCACTGCCCTAAAAGAATAGTTTGCGAAGCAATTCGTGGTTAAAACTACCTGTACATATCCATCAGTCTTGTATCGGATTAGACTCTGGGCGGAACGAAAACACTTTTCTTGGATTTCGTGAATCTTCTTACTACTAGTGCTAGAACAGTAATCATGATCGCGATAATTGACGCCCAAACAACCAGACTATACGGATTATTGTCTTTCTTGGAATTTGTTGGGGGGATTAGCTGAAAGCACATAAGCCTCCCCCAAGTATTGCATTGCTTCCTGAACATTTCCAGATTCGCGTATTTCATAGAAAGTTCAGCAGGGGTAGACCCCGCCATTAGGAAAATCATTGATCAATTCCGTAGAGAGGGAAAAAATACAATTCGGTTCACAATCCGACCCGTTCTCCATGGGGACGCGCTCCGCTTCGCGTCCCATGAGCCGATGCAGGTATTGAAAATCAATATTG
>JBHGBG010000092.1:0-5141 GCA_041946875.1 Bathyarchaeia archaeon | reverse complement strand
CGGTTTCGCGGCACTACTACATCGACGACGTGGGCAGGCAATCGAGCGTGGTGGCTTACGGCTACCTGAAGCTGGGGAAACCGAAGCCGGACGAAAAGGCGGACCATTTCGTAGGCAAAATCTACACCATAACCAGCTGCCTCGTGGAGCTTAACCGTTTGAAGCGCCAGTTAGAACTGGCGAAAGCGGCTTCTTCCTTTGATGACTTGGCGAAGGTTAACAAGGAAATTGATGAGTGGATGTCCATCGCAGCCGAGTTGGAGCAGCGGTTCCCCGAGCTATTCAAGCAGTTGCTGGAGAAGATTGGTGAAGACGCGGATCCTGAGGAGCAGATTAACGACCTGAATCGCAAATACGAAGAGGGCGAAGCCGAAGCGAAGAAGCTAGTACGCGAAGTAAGCGAACTCTGCCTCGAAGGTTTCAGGCAGACCATGGAGCGCGTGGAAATCTCCTACGACTCGTGGGACTGGGAGAGCGATTTCGTTTGGAGCAGCAGCGTCTCGAAGGTTCTGAAGAAGCTGAAAGCTTCGCCTTTCGTCTACAGCGAGGGTGGCGTGTTGGAGTTTGACGCTGAAAAAGTCGTGCGTTTCATGAACCTGAAGGCGAAGCTGAGACTGAGTGCGGAGCACGAGGTTCCTCCGTTGACGCTTGTGCGGGCTGACGGCACGACGCTTTACACTACGCGTGATGTGGCGTATTCAGTGTGGAAGTTCACCCGCGCTGAACGTGTAATCAATGTGATTGGGGTGGAGCAGTCGTTGGCGCAGCTGCAGCTAAAGATAGCCATGTACGCCTTAGGCTACGGCATTGAAGCGGAGGATTTTGTGCATTTCGCGTACAGTCTGGTGACGTTGCCTGGTTACAAGATGAGTGGTCGCAGGGGGCACTATATCACTTTCGACGAGGTGTTGGACGAAGCGATTGAACGTGCGCTCGAAGAGGTTTCGAAGCGTTCACCCCTGCTGACCGAAGAGGAGAAGCGCAGAATCGCCAGTTTCGTGGGCATCGGTGCGGTGCGGTACGCGCTGGTGGATGTAGATGCTGGGAAGCCTGTGGTTTTCACGTGGGACCGGGTTTTGAATTTTGAGACGAACAGTGCACCCTACGTGCAGTATACGCATGCTCGTGCGTGCAGCATTCTGCGGAAAGCGGCGAGGCAACCTGAAAAGGTGGCTTACGATTGGCTGCGGGAGCAGTTAGAGCATGAACTCGTGCTTGCGTTGGCTAGTTTTCCGGATACGTTTGTGGAGTGTGCGGAGTACCTGAAGCCGAACATGATTGCGGACTATTCAAACGCTTTGGCTGACAAGTTTAACACGTTCTACAATGCGTTTCCGGTCATCAAAGCCGAAAGGCAGGAGCTTGCTGATGCACGACTTGCGTTGACGGATGCGATTCGGGTTGTCTTGAGCAATGCGTTAAACTTGATTGGTGTGGTTGCGCCCGAAAAGATGTAGCTCTTGCTCGGTGCAGTCTATAGCCCCCCTTGTCTATAGGGTTCAACATGCATTCGGCTGTGGCGGACACTGCTAGCGACCTCTCCCCTCTATAGGTTTCTGCATTGAGTTTCTATTAGGCTCCAAATATGTCCATCAGCCGCCAGCTTTCTGGGAAGAAACGTAAATTAATGTTGCGCCCAAAGTATTCGTGCGTGTTGTGAAATTCATGAAGATTGCTGTTTCTGGCAAAGGCGGAGTCGGCAAGACCCTCATCGCGGGCGGTTTAGCCAAGGGTTTCGTTGACCGCGGCATGAAAGCCATAGCGATTGACGCGGATTCCTCGCCCAACTTGGCAATGACGCTGGGCTTGAGCGTGGAGGAGGCGCGGAAGATTCAGCCCATCACCGAGAACAAGGCGCTGGTTGAGTCGAAGACAGGGACGGGATACTCGGGCGTCTACCGTCTGTCGTTCACAGTGGACGACATCGTCCGCGACTACTCCGTCGCCACCCCGCTCGGCGTGAACCTGATTGTCATGGGCACCGTGAAGTCGATGGAGTCGGGCTGCATGTGCGCACCCAACGCTGTCGTCCGGGCGCTGCTGCGGCATCTAATCGTGGAGCGGAACGAAGCCGTTGTCATGGATTTGGAGGCGGGTGTGGAGCACATCGGCAGGGGCACCGTGAAGTCGGTGGATGCGTTGCTTATCGTGGCTGACTCGAACTTGAAGTCTCTGGAAATCGCCAAGCACATACACGACATGGCTAAGGCTGGGGGAATTAAGCAACTCTACCTCGTGGCGAACAGGGTCATGAACGACGCCCAGAAAGAAGCAATCCAGAGCTTTGCCCAAAGCAACGGGCTGCCGATTCTGGCGTTTGTGCCGTTCGACCAGCGCGTCATTGAGGCGGACATGCGCGGGGAAACGCCACTGTTGCACAAGGAAATCGACGCAGTAAAGACCATAGATAATATATGCGACGCGCTGATTAAGAAGAACCCCTGAAGGTTTTCTGCATGAAAACTCTCGTAACCATCGGCAGAGGCGGAACAGGCAAATCCAGCTTCACCGCGATGATGGCGAAGGCGTTCATAGAAGCGGGAGACTCACCGCTGCTGCTCGTGGACGCGGACCCAGACCAGAACTTGGGCGAGATGGTAGGCGTAGACCTCAAGGCAGCGGGCAAGGCAACCATGGCGGAGCTCCTCGTTGATACGTTCATCGAGAAGGGCGGCACGATGGTCGGCGTCTCACCGACGGAGCGCATCGAGAGCCGAATCTGGGCGAACGGCCTCTATGAGAGCGACAAGTTCGACTTCATGTCCGTTGGCACCAAGTGGGTTGAAGGCTGCTACTGCATGCCCAACACCGCGCTGAAAGCGGCGTTGGAGTCCCTGACGAAGAACTATAGGTACGTGCTCATCGACTCGCCCGCTGGGCTGGAGCACCTGAACAGGCGTATCGCCTCGCAAGTGAACGATGTCTTCGACATCTTGGACCACTCGAACAAGAGCTTCGAGCACGTCAAGCGGGCGTACAGGATAGCGAAGGAAGTGGACATGCAGTTTGAAAACTGGTACCTCGTGGGCGGCTACCGCTTCCCCGCCGAGCTAGGCAGTAAAGCCGAGGCTGAGTTGAAGTTCAAGTACGTGGGGAAAATCGTTGCGGATGAAACGGTGGATGATTACGTTCTTAATGCAAAATCGCTGCTTGACTTGCCGTCTGACAACGCTGCTTATGCGTCTGTGAAGCAGATATTAAAGATTGCTGGCTACATTCGTCAATAATTCTTTTTATTATGTCAAATAACGCTGTTTTTTCGCTTACGTTCATAAAAATGCATGATGACTTTTAGCCGTTGACTCTGGAAAGGTTTAAAACGATGCAGTGTAAGGTATTCTGTAAAACCTTTACTGAGGTTTGACATTGGCTAACAAGAATGTACGCGTAAAGATTGACGAGATGAAGACCAGCGCTGGTCTCATCAAAAACCTTGAATTATCCATCGGGAAAATTGTCGATGACTCCTGGACGGAGCCCATGGGACCCACCCCTATGCCCTCCATGTCCACTCTGAGGGACTGGGACATGAAGCTCCTGAACAGGTACAAGCCCTTCTACATGCCCGTGTGCGACCTCTGCTGCCTCTGCACCTACGGCAAGTGCGACCTGACAGCAGGAAAACGCGGCGCTTGCGGACTGGACATGGCAGCTCAGTCATCGCGCATCGTCCTCCTGGCGTGCTGCATCGGAGCCGCAACCCACACGGCGCACTCACGCCATATGCTTCACCACCTGATTGAGAAGTACGGCGCCCGATATCCCTTGGACGTCGGAGGCTTAAACGTGAAGGTGGAAGCCCCCATAACCCGCTTGGTTACCGGTATCAAGCCAGAAACCCTCGGAGACCTGCAAGAAGTTCTGGAATACGCTGAGGAGCAGATAACTCAGGCAGTCGCCGTGGCGCACACCGGACAGGAAGGCAACAACCTAGATTTTGAGTCCAAGTCCTTCCACGTCGGCATGATTGACCACGTCGGCATGGAAGTCGGCGACATCATCCAAACTTCCACCCTCGGCTTTCCAAAAGCTGAGCCTGAGGCGCCGCTCGTCTCGCTGGGCATCGGCTCAGTCGACACGACCAAGCCTGTTATCATGTGCATCGGACACAACGTCATCCCCTCCGTAGGCATCATCGACTACATGAAAGACAACAACCTCACCGAGAAACTCGAAGTCGTCGGCTTGTGCTGCACCGCCCACGACATCACACGGTACTACAACCGCGGCAGAATCGTCGGACCAATCAGCTGGCAACTCCGGTTCATACGCGGAGGGTTCGCAGACGTCGTCGTCCTCGACGAACAATGCGTAAGAACAGACGCCTTCGACGAAGCACGCAAAGTTCACGCCCCAGTCATCGCCGCGTCAGAGAAGAACTGCATGGGCTTCCGAAACCGAACCGACGACGACACCGACGCCATAGTCATGGACCTCGTCAGCGGCAAAGAAGCAGGCGTGCTGATTCTGGACCCTGAGAAGGTCGGTGAAGTCGCCGTCCGAGTTGCACAGAAAATCGCGCCCGTCCGCAAGAAGCTGAAGAACCTCCCATCAATGGAAGAACTCATCAAGGAAGCGAAAAGCTGCAGGCAGTGCAATATCTGCCAAAGAAGCTGTCCACAAGACCTTAAGATTCCCCAAGCCCTCAAAGCAGCGGCTGAAGGCAATATGGTGCCGTTGACTGACCTGTACGAGTACTGCATCGGATGCGGACGCTGCGAAGAAGCCTGTCCGCAGAAGCTGAACATCCACAGCATGATAATCAAAGCAGGCGAAAAATTCATGCTCGAAGAAACCAACTACTGCCGCGCAGGCAGAGGCGCAGTCCAAGATGTTGAAATCCGCAACGTCGGCAGCCCCATCGTCCTCGGAGAAATCCCAGGCATCCTCGCCGTCGTCGGCTGCAGCAACTACCCACACGGCGGCAAAGATGTCTACGACATCTGCCGCGAATTTGCGAACAGACGCTACATCGTCGTCACCTCAGGGTGCTCCGCCATGTCCGCGGGCAGCTACAAGAACGAGGAAGGCAAAACCCTGTACGAGGAGTTCCCAGGCGGGTTCGAAGCAGGAGGCGTCCTTAACGTCGGCTCATGCGTCGCCAACAGCCACATCGCAGGCGCAGCCATCAAAGTCGCCAA
>JBHGBG010000091.1:0-5316 GCA_041946875.1 Bathyarchaeia archaeon | reverse complement strand
TGGACCTTCTTGATGGCTTTCTCCATCCGCGGACTCGACGGACTTGCCAAGATGACGCCGCCCTGCGGTCCAGGGAACGTCTTGTGACTGGAAGAAGTGATAAAATCCGCGCCTTCGCGGAGTGGGTCCTGGAAGACGCCGCCCGCGACTAAGCCCAGCACGTGCGAAGCGTCATACGCGACGTAGGCGCCGACTTCCTCGCATACAGCCTTCAGTTCCTTGACTGGGTGAGGGAAGAGGAAGAGGCTGCCGCCGAACGTGACGATGCCTGGTTTGGCAGCGCGGATGATATGTGCAGACTGATCCGCGTCGATGTTCAGTTCATCTATGTTGTAGGCATGATTGATGTTCTCTAAGCCAAGAACGTTGCCTGCCAATCCCGTGTAGTCGTGGCTGATGTGGGCGCCGCAGCTCAACGGCGTGACGACCATCTTGCGATTCTTCGATGCTAAAGACAGGCCTTTGAAGGTGGCGAGGTTGGCGTGGGTGCCTGACACTATGCGGACGTCTGCCCAGTCGCATTTGAACAGGCGTTTCATGAGGTCGGTTGTGTAGTCCTCAATCTGCGACATGAACTTCTGGCCTTGGTAGTACCGTTTCTTCACGTGCCCCGCGAGGTCGTTTTCGCCTTCCGCGTACCTCCCCTCCAAGTCCGAGGCGAGCGTCTGCATCTGGCGGACGGCAGGGGATTTGAGGCCTTCACTGGCGATGAGGTTGACACATTCGACGTCGCGGTATCGTTCGTGGTTGCGTGTGGCTTCGACGAGTTTGAGAACGAGGTCGGAGAATTCGTCCATTGGTGTCTGTCCTCTGTGGTTTGAGTATCAACCGAGATTGTGTCTGGAGGTATTTAGCCCTTACTGGGAGCACCAATCTTTCCACGACGTGGCATGTGAGCGTGGGAGAACAGTCAAATACAATCCAACGTTAGAGTACCTGGTCATCTAGATGAAGGAGTCGTGGCGCGAACCCTACCACGTCGTGCTAGAGGTGGAGAACCGTCAGTGCCGCATAGTCAAACGCCTGAAGCCGCTGGGGCTAAAACACCTCAAGGTGGTGGACATCAGAAGCTCCACGCAGAACTCGGTGAAGCACTTGGTTGAGCTTAGCCCAGAAGAGGTTCGGCGCGTCAAGAACCCGCCCGCCGAGCTCAAGGCAGTCGCTGCGGGTAAGGCTTCGGTTTGGCTGGAGAGCGAGGGCTGCGGCGTCTGCAACGCCATCCTGTCAGGTGATGCTTTTCTGGTTTCGGGCAGAAGCCTCGAGGAGAATGTGATTCTGTACAGTTTCATGGTGCCCAATTTCGAAACCTACCAGCGAATAGTCAGCACCCTCGAGAAGCAGGGTCTCAGGGTGAACGTGCTGAAGATGGGCAGGTTTACGCCTAAAACTGGCGTGCTGACGGAGAAGCAGGAGCGCCTCTTCTGGCTGGCGTTGAAGGGCGGGTTCTTCGATTATCCGCGGCGAATCGACACGGCGGAGCTTGCGGCGAAGCTGGGCATCAGTCCTTCAACGCTTTCAGAAATCACGCGGCGTGGCATGCGGAGGCTGCTGGAGCACTACTTCAAGGGCGAAACGTAAGCCTGCGCCACTGTTACTGTCCAAACAAGTTTGGAGTCACCCGATCGATTAGCCAGCAAAACCATTAAATCCTTTCCTTCTTCCTTACTGATAGGCGCACGGGCTGCGTTTCTTTTCAGAAATCCCTTAAACGTTCGGGATAACAGCTATGTGCGCCCGAACCCCAAACAGTTCCAAGGTGAAAAATCATGAGTCAAACTCAAACCGAAATGTTCTGCTGGCAGTGTGAACAAACCGCCCGAGGCACGGGCTGCTCAACCTTCGGCGTCTGCGGCAAAAGCCCCGAAGTCGCCACTCTCCAAGACCTGCTCATCTACGCCCTCAGGGGACTCTCGCAGGTTGCGGTGGAAGCCCGAAAACTCGGCATCCACGAAGAGCAAACGGACCTGTTCATCGCCGAAGCAGTTTTCGCGACGCTGACGAATGTGAACTTCGACCCCGACAGCGTCACCCGATATCTGAACTGGACCATCGAAGCCCGCGAGGCGCTGAAGAAAGAAGTTAAAGCGGCAGGAGGAAACACGGACCTAGGACCCGCAACCAACCTCACCCTGGAGAAGACCAGGGAGGGCATGGTTCAGCAGGGGCGGCGGTTCGGCATCCAGGCTGACGCCGAGGCTACGGCGAACGCGGATTTGCACGGACTCCACTGGCTCCTAACCTACGGCATCAAAGGCGTCGCCGCCTACGCTTATCACGCCTACCGCCTGGGCAAGAAAGACGAGAAGGTCTTCGAATTCATCGAGCAAGGACTCGCCGCACCCCTGAACCCAGCGCTGGGCGTCAACGACTTCGTAGGCTTAGCCCTCAAGTGCGGGGAAATCAACATCCGCGCCATGGAACTCCTCGACGCAGCCAACACCGAAGCGTACGGGCATCCGGTGCCCACGAAGGTGCCCCTCGGCGCAAGGAAGGGCAAAGCCATCCTCGTCTCGGGGCACGACCTCAAAGACCTCGACGCGATTCTGAAGCAGACGGAGGGCAAGGACATCACCGTGTACACGCACGGCGAAATGCTCCCAGCGCACGGCTACCCAAAGCTGAAGCAGTACGCCCATTTCTACGGGCACTACGGCACTGCGTGGCAGAACCAGCAGCGCGAATTCCCCGCGTTTCCTGGCGCCATAGTCATGACGACCAACTGCATCCAGAAACCCGTCGAAATTTACAAGGACAACATATTCACGTGCGGACCCGTCGGCTGGCCAGGCGTGCAGCACATCGCGGGCGAAGACTTCACCCTCGCCGTCAGCAAGGCTCTTGCGATGCCTGGGTTCAGCGAAGATAAGCCAAGCAAAGCCGTTATGGTGGGCTTCGCGAGAAACGCAGTGCTGTCAGTCGCTGGGGCTGTCATTGATGCGGTGAAGCAGGGCAAGATTAGGCACTTCTTCCTCGTCGGCGGATGCGACGGCGCCAAACCGGGACGCAGCTACTACGCGGAATTTGTGGACAAAGCGCCCAAGGACACGGTGGTGCTGACGCTGGCGTGTGGCAAGTTCCGTTTCTTCGACAAGGACCTCGGCGAGATCGGTGGCATCCCTAGGCTGCTGGATATTGGCCAATGCAACGACGCGTATTCGGCTGTGGTGATTGCGCAGGCGCTGGCGAAAGCCTTCAACGTGGGCTTGAACGAGCTGCCGCTGTCGCTGATTCTGTCGTGGTACGAGCAGAAGGCTGTGGCGATTCTGCTGTCGCTGCTGTACCTGGGTGTGAAGAACATCCGGTTGGGGCCGAGTTTGCCGGCGTTTGTGACGCCGAACGTGCTGAAGGTGCTGGTGGAGAAGTTCAACATCATGCCTATCAAGACGGCGGACGAAGACCTGAAGGCAATTCTCGGATAAGCCTGCTTCGGGTCAGGTCCCCCTTTTCTTTTACTTTCTTTTCGGTTGGTGCCCAAAGGCTTTTCTTCCTTGAACCGTATCGTTGGCTCATGTTGCCGACTCGCAGCCGCTGGACCGAACCCATTTTCGAAGAGGCTTTGGAGCGGTGCAGGCTGAGGAACTCTCAGGGCATCAAGTGCACCGTTGCCCTCTTGGCGAACGCGCCCCGAAACCTCGAACAGGCCAATGATGGACTGCGAGTGCATCTGGCGATGGTGAGGCTTCTGGCGCAGCAGCGCGTCGAATCGTCCGTCACCCTGAAGCCGACCGTGGTGGGTGCGCTTCTGGACATGGATTTCTGCTTGGAGAGCCTGCTGACCCTGTCGAACGCAGCCCAAGCGCGGGGCGTCGCGGTGGAAATCGCTACCGAGGGAAAAAGCCTCGTGCCCGACATCGTGGATGCAGCCGTTGCCTGCGCCGGAGAAAACGAGAACGTGACACTGGACCTTCAGGCTTACCTCGACCGTACCCCAAAGGACGTTGACACCGCTGTTCGGCATGGGGTGAAAGTGCGTTTGGTGAAGGGCGCCTACGCTGGAGACACCGCAGACTTCAGCGAGATTCAAAGGCGGTTCATGAGCTTAGCTGAGTTAATCCTGAAGGGCGGGCAGCCGTTGTTACTGGGTACCCACGACCCAGACCTCGTGCAGTGGGCGAAGCAGCAGGCAGTCTCGGACAGGAGTCGGGTGGAGTTTGGGTTTCTGATGGGTCTGGCGGACCAGACGAAGCTGGACCTCGCAGGGCAGGGGTGGAGGGTTCGGGAGTACGTGCCCTTCGGCGAGAATTCAGAGGCATACGTGCGGAGACGAGAAAGCTACCTGCAAGACTTGGAGAAGATGGGCAGGGCTGCGCTGCCGGTAGGCTAAGCCAGTTTCTTGAGGAGCCAAGCCATGTTCCTGCCGAGGTCCTCCATCGTTTTCAAGCCTTCGTCGTCTTTTTCGACGTCGCCCTTGGCGCGTCCGACGCCGATGTTCCAGTAGCTGCTGCCCGGCACAATCATCTGGCTGATGAGGAAGAAGTGGTTTATGGCGTCGAACGTGGCTATGGCGCCTGCGCGGCGGGCGACGACGACTGCGGCTCCGACTTTGCGCTTGAACATGTCGCCGTTGGCGCGTGCGACGTAGCCTGCGCGGTCGATCAGCGCCTTGAGCTCGGGGGTCATCATGGCGAAGTAGACGGGTGAGCCGAGGACTATGCCGTCCGCAGAAAGCATTTTGGCGATGTAGTCGTTGACGCGGTCGTCCGTGATGATGCACCGCTTGTCTTTCGTGGTGTAGCAAGTTCGGCACGCGTTGCAGCCGCCGATGCGTTCTCCAGCGAGTTGGACGAGTTCGGTTTCGAAGCCCTCTGCTTCAAGGACTGCGAGGAGGCGTTTGAGGAGTATGGCTGTGTTTCCATCTTTTCGGGCGCTACCATTGAAACCAACAACTTTCAAAATCCTTCACACCCTCAATAAATGTCGTGTTACAGTAGTTCATTAGGATTGTGTTTCAGAAAAGGTTCAAGAGTCAAGACTGCGCAATTATCTCCATTCATAGAATAACGGCAAGTTCCCAACGTTTCACAGTTAGCAAATCGTATTTGCTAGTTTAAAGAACTCATTCTGCTCTTTGATTTGGCGTTGTCTGTTCGAGTGAAGAATTAAAATACCACTTGTTCCCAATGACAGTACGTCGCAATTATAGAGAGGCGGGCGGCAACAATATCTGAAATCATTCAGTTTCTCATCGATTTGTTTTCTCCATTGGTTCTGTGAAGTCTCCGTCTAGTTTGGGGTTCATGTGAAAAACCGTCTAGTCGGTTCAGTTACCTCTCCGTCGGATTGACCCGAGTGTTACTTTTCGTCGGATGGACATTT
>JBHGBG010000090.1:0-5893 GCA_041946875.1 Bathyarchaeia archaeon | reverse complement strand
TTTTACGCTGGCTTACCGCGTAGTCTACGGTGGCTGAGGCATGAAGAAAGCGGCTTGGAAAGCTTTCCTTGCAGCCTCTATGCTTGGCGCGCTTGTTCTCGGCAGTGGACGTTTTGGCTTTGCGCAGCCTTGCACAACTGTCAGCGGAATACTTAGCTCAGACACCAGGTGGACTAAAGTTAGCAGTCTATACTTGCTAACGTGAAATGTCCTCGTGAACAGCGGCGTGACGCTGAATCGAAGCGGGAACCGTCGTGAACCTAGAAAGCTACTACGTGCGAGTAAACGTACCTGGGCGATCCAGCCGGATGTCACGCTAAACGTAGAATCTTACCAAGTGGTGTTGGTCTCAACCAGCGAGCCAATCGAAGGAGCCATACAAGTGAACGGCGTCTTGTCGGCGAGAGGCACCAGCGAACAGCCGATCCGCATAAACGGCATTACCGTGCGCGAACCGTACGGACGGCATTCTTCTGTCATCACTTTTATGTCGTCCAGCGGTGGTTGGAATGAGGAAACCGGTTTAGGCAGCGTAATCGAGAACGCAGTACTAAACTCAACCCTGGTTGAAGTCTACTGCTCTGCAAAGATAGCCAATTGCACGCTACTGCCTGACAGTGGACTGACACTGTTAGCTGGGTCGCCCGTCATTTCAAACTGCGGACTGACTTTCATCACCATCGTCGGAGGCTCGCCGACAATTTCTAACAATTATATAACGGGCGGAATCGAATACATGAACGGGCTCCATACCAACAGCATAGTCATCTCCGGCAACGTTTTTTCTGGATGCCAAAACTGCATAAACCTTGACGGCACCTCGTACGGAACCGTTTCCATCGAGCGAAACATGATAATCGGCAACGATGTCGGCATCGAAATACGCAACAACAACCAGTGGAAAGTTGCTACGAAGGTAAGCGTCCAAAACAACACCATAGTCAACAATTCCAAGGGAATTCTCGTCACGGGCCATGCTGAACCGCCAAGAGTGAACTACAACAACTTCGAAAACAAAAGCGAATACAACATTTCGCCAGGGCCGAACGACATCAACGCGACTTACAACTGGTGGGGAACCGCGGACTCATCCGCAATCAACCAAACAGTCTACGATTTCAAAAATGATTTCAACATAGGCACAGTAAACTCAGCGACAGGGTGAATCTCGCCCCTGATGGCGCGACTGGGAACATCCGAGATTTACTCCGTCGATCAGAAACAACTCGGCAAACCATACTTCTTTAGACTCGTCTTCGCCTGACTCTGAGCGGGATGAATGCTGCAGAGAGCCCAAAAAACCGCGTTCTCGTCAAGAAGTCAGTCTTTGAATGTCAAGCAGCTATTTTTCCCATTCGCCAAACGCCCATCTCCAGACGCTTCGCGGCGCAACCTTGACTATGGGCGTTTCGCCTTCTTCCCAACCCATCTGGTCAGTCGACCTGTAGGCTGGGAATTTCTCTTTTAACAGCGCGTGGGCGTGTCTGTACTCCTCGCCCTTCCACATGACGGAGGCGGTGCCTTGGAAGCGGATGCCGCGGGCGCTGTTCCAGTTGTTTCTGTCGTAGTCGTCGAAGACCACGGAGACTTTGGGGTTCTGTTTGATGTGGCGCAGTTTGGGCAGGCCTTCGTCTGTGGCGAAATAGATGTTTTTGCCGTCGAAGGCGCCCCAGACTGGTCGCAGGAAGGGTTCGCAGTCTTTCGTTGTTGTGGCTACTCTGCACACGGGCAGCGCTTGCGTGAAGGCTATGTCTGACTTGGAGAATTTCATTGCCATGTTTGTTCACCAGAATGTTGCAATCTACTGTGTTTGTTGCTTGTTCGCGTATTTCTCTGTTTCCCTTCACCCATCCTTCGTCCGGCTGGGTGCGCGCTTTGTGTGGAAGGGGAAGTCTTTTATTCCGAGGACACCGATTGGACAACCAGTGATTGAAGATGGGCGAGAAGAAAACAACGGGCAGGAAAGCCACAATCTCGCTGGGTGCCTTGAGTGCTGTACTAATCGTCTTGTTAGCTGTAACACTATTGCAGCGCATCTCCATCATTAACTCGAAAGACTCGGAGATTGGCAGCAAGAACCAGCAGATAGCATCCCTCAACTCACAGGTGTCCGATTTGAACCAGCAAACAGCTGACCTCAACGGCGAGGTTTCGAGTCTGGATACTCAGATTTCAAGCCTGAACACTCAGATTTTGGACCTAAAAGCACAGAACGCGAGCCAACAGGACGAGATTCTTAGACTCAACGCGGAAGTGACCCGAATCAACGGCGTCGTTGACCAGTTGAAGAGCGAGATTTCCCAGCGGGATGACTCCATAGGCAACCTTTTAACTCAGGTGGACGAGTTGAAGGCGCAGCTTACGCAGCAGCAGCAAGACGTTGCCAACCTCAGGAAAGCCAACCTCGTCACATCTTTGGGAATAGCCGACCGAAGACAGAATGACACCCTGCACCCGAACACGTACCATCTGACCATAGAGGGAACGGTCTTCAACGGAGGCGTGGGCACGGCTTACCATCCTGGTTTGAAAGTATTGGCATACTACATAACCGACGCCAAGGCTATAGACACAACAGTCGCGCTGAACTCCGGCAACGCCATGCAGACCGGGCAACAAGTAAATGTTAGGGAATGGGTGTATTATGAGCAAGGCGTGCTCAAGAACTATACGGTTATACCGGTCTGGAGCAACATACCCTAATTACTGCTAGCGAGAGACTCCGAGAAAGTCTTTAAAGTCAAACCCGCAGAATAGTGGCACTCAGAGGAGACTAGTTGAGATGTCGGAAGGAGCAGTAGCTGCCTCATCAGCCTTTGCAAGCTCGTATCGAGTCAAATTCGCCCGCGAAGAGTTCCTGCAACTTGTGCGTTTGGCGAAGCCGAAGATTATCTATCGCAGGAAGAACATGCACTTCTTCGCCTACGACGGCTTCGTGATGTACTCGGATCAATGCGACAGTAGCGAGTTCTCGCAGAGGGTAATCGAGGCAATCGAGTTCTCAAACTACCAATGGCAAAAGTAAGCATGCTTAAGAGTCCGGATGAATCCAAGGCTTAGGCACCGCAAATCTTTTGCCTATTCTGTTTCCTATTGTTCTCTATGAACAGTCTGCGGCTTGTTTCGCTGACCGAAGAGTGGGAGAGCCGGTTCTGGAGTCATGTCAATCGAGACCCATTGGATTTCTACTTTTTCATTTGGGATTGGAAACTGCACAGGGACAAAACCCAGATTCTCCTGTCGCTGGACGACAGAGGAGTCATCTGCGGACTCCTGCTTTTCTATGAAAAACGCATAGTGCTCTTGCGTGGAGAAAAAGAAGCGGTGCAGATGCTGCTTAGCAGTCTTGAGTTGAAGAGCGTGGAGTTGCATGCGCCGTTGGAATGCAGGGAAATTGTGCTCCAAAAGGTTCCTGCTCCCATGATGGATGAAACGATGCTGTTGCTGTCTCTGCTGAAAGGTGACGAAAAACTCGTAACTTCAATGATTCCTCAGAAACTTGCACTTGACGACGCGGAAGAGATTGCTGAGCTCGTCAGGGATGCCTTCCCAGAGATGCTGGCCACGGTAACAGCAGATGATGTCAAAACAATGTTCAACGAGCAGATTTGGTATGGAGTTAGGATCGAAGGAAAACTCGCATCGCTGGGCTCGGCAACTATTACGCCTGAAATCAGCCACATCAACTGGATAGCAACGCATGAAGAGCACCGAAACAAAGGATATGCAACATCCATCGTTTCGACACTGCTCAAAGAAATACTGAGGACTTCATCAACAGCATTCATCTATGTCCTGAGCAGCAACCAGCCAGCCCTGAAGGCTTACACAAGAGTCGGGTTCAAACTCTACAAGCAGTATCACTTCATCAAAACCTGATTCCAAGAGTCAGCAACTTATCTGACCATTTTTCTATTTCATTCCGCGTTCTGCTTCAACCATCCAACAGCATATCCTAAAATCCTCCAATAGCCAGAGCATGCTACGATGGTTGTTCTTGTGGTCCTTTCAGACTGTTGCCGAATTCTAGATTTTTGTCGTGAAATCCAAATATTGCCAGAAAACAATTTATTTGCCGATTGAATGATTGTTTGACGGTGATGAAGCTGTCCGTCGAAGTAGGCAAGTACGGGCGTATAGTCTTGCCCAAGAAGCTCCGCCAGAAATACGGCATGCACGAAGGCATCAGACTAATCATAACGGAGTACATGGGTCGCATCTGCCTCACACCCGTAAACATCTACGAGAAACCAACCCAAGCCCTGTATGGGTCTGTGAAAACAGACAGCCCAGCTGACGAGCCGAAGCGCGTGGCAAGAGAGCACATCAGAAAGAAGTTGGCTGAGGATTTGCAGTGAAGCGATTCGTAGACTCCAACGTTTTTATCTATGCTCTCACAGGACACCCTCAATTTGGAAAAACAGCCAAGAAAATTCTTGAACGCATAGAGAAGGGCGAAGCAGCTGTAACCTCCACCATAGTCCTATGCGAGATTGCTTGGGTGCTGGAAGCCATGGGCAGACAGGGAGACATCAAGCCCACTCTCGAAAAAATACTCTCTTACAAGACGCTGGAAGTCGCAGCCTTCAACGAAGATGACCTTCTGGTTGGCGCGAACAACATGACCGCGGAAAACATAGATTTCAACGATGGCGTAAACCTCGCATTAATGATGCGCTTAGGCGTGGCAGAAGTTTACTCTAACGACCAAAAACACTTGGGCAAATTGGACCTGCTGAAGCTGGTTTTCAGCTGACCCACGCTCTTCTGTTTTCGCCTGACGTAATAGGCATTCCTCTGTTCTTTCTTTGTGTTGTCCCGCCTCGATGAACACAGGCATGTTCACGATGCCAGTTGGGATGAAAGCTGGAAGAAGCCAAGCCGCATGTTCAGATTTGGCATTTCGGGCAGAAAAACACTTGCCCACCGCCTAGGCCGAGCTTCTCCACTTTGGCACCGCATACGGTGCAGGCTTTGTCCTTCATGTTCGGTCCCATGAAAGGCGTATAGTTGCCCTGTCTTCCGTAGAGGTCCACGAACTGGCTCTTGCCCCCTGCCTTGATTCTTGCCTGAATCACCTGCCCTATCGCGTTGTAGAGCGCGCGTCTCTCCTTTTCGGTGAGGCTGGAGGCTTTTCGCTTCGGATGAATTCCGGCGCGGAAGAGTATGTCTTGGAATGCGCTGTTGCTCAAGCCCACGATGGCGGCGTCTTTGCCGACGAGCGCGGGTTTGATGTTTACGTTTCTGCTGGCAATTTCGTCTGAGAAGCGTTCAAAAGTAAATTCTGCCTCGTTCATGGGCGAAGACGTGGCGGAAAAGTCCCGTCTGTAGACATAGCTTTGTTCCAGCTCTTCGTCTTTGAGTGCTTGGATTATGCCCATGCCGGTCAGTGTCACCGTCAGCTGTGAACCATCCGTGAAGTGCAGCCTAAGGTGAAACTTCTCAGGGATGCCGCTGTTACCTCCGTGGAACAGGATTGTGCCTCCGTACTCGGGCGCCAGAATCAGGTTCAGTCCGTTGTCAAGCTTCACGCGCATAACGTTACCCCTAGTGACAACGGATTCGACTCTGCCGCCCACCAATCCCTTGAAAGCGGTTGCATCCCTGTTCACAAACCCCAGCCTCTGCAGTTTTTCATGATTCTGCAGGCTGAATTCAGCAACTTTTCTTCCCCGAAGTTCCCGGTTCATCTGCCCCGCGAGAATGTACGCTTCTGGAAGCTCGACGCTCATCGGGCAGCGCCTCGATTGTTGGACAGGAACTTTTCTATTTCTTTCTCTGCGTTGTCGGCTTTGATGAATATGGGTACGTTCTCGATGCCCGTTGCGATGTAGCTGCTTAGGAGCCATTCGCCCGGCGCGAACTCCAGCGTCTTCTCCAAGATGCCTTTGTC
>JBHGBG010000009.1:0-54423 GCA_041946875.1 Bathyarchaeia archaeon | reverse complement strand
GTATGAACGCTTGACTTGCACTCAAGAGGTCGGGGGTTCAAATCCCCCCCAGTCCACCACCTGCATTGGGAAAAGATGTTTCTCGGAAGGTTCAAGTCATTCTATGTGAAGAGTCATGGGCAATCAGCCTCAAAGACTCTTTGGATTTTTCTATCATCTCTCGTGTTGAGGCCAAATGAATTTCAAGTTCTTCAATTGACCTAAGCATGTCTCTTAGAGCCGAGAGGCCAAAGCGTCCTCCTAAATAACTAAACTCATTCACAATATAACAGTCAGGGTCTTCTCTTTGAAGCATGTTATAATCATGAATTCTTTCACTCACTTTCACTTTAAAGGAATAAGCTGAAGAATCTAAACCCTTCAAACACTCCTCACACTCTTTGACCAAATTCGTCGAGGGATAACGAATCAGATATTTGAACGCAATCGCGACCTTGTAATCGTCAACCTGAAACTTAATATAAGCAGGATTATAGTCATCAAGGTGCTTTTTGTCAAAACTAGCGCATGCCTGTGATATTTTATCTCCATTTATCTCAATCATGGCACAGTTGCGACGCAAAAGATGATGAAACTCGAAATCGATCTGAGGAAGACGCCGTCCTAAGGATACGACGTTGAGCTTTGCAGTTTCGTAATAGCTAATAAAGCTGGCTATCTCATCCTTTGTCTTCAAGTCCGTTTTGTTGTCAATGAACCACTGAGATGGGAATGCCGCTTTCTCAACGCATATCATGCCTGCATGGGACAAGAAGCTAATCCCATGGTCAGAAGAACTCTTATTTTGCATATATTCTTGTCTGGTGTTCTCTAGTCGTTGAAGAAAGCCAGAGTAGTCATCTTGTACAGCTTTTACTTTCAAATCCCCTTCTCGCAGCCAGTTTCTTGCCATTCGCAGCTGATCTTGCCGATATAACAATTTCTCCATTTTGTTTTGTAGATACTTCTTTCGCTGAACAAGCAATGGATTACCTATCTCGTTGGTAACATCTTCGATCTCTTTGGATGCAATTGCCAATTCCGTTTCAACTGGGCCAGAAATCAACAATTTATAAGTTGGAATCGTTTGATAAACCATATAATGCACTGCGAGAAACGGGATGAAGGCTATAGCACTGTCTTGGAGAGCATCAAGTTTGAAAAACAATGAAATGTTGACAGTGACGTAGCTTCCTATTAACACTGGCACTATGGAAACCACGCCTGCCAATGTGGCAGCTCGGTTTATAGGTCGTCTTTCAAACAAGAAGAAGAGTATACGCCAGAATAACAAAGCAAAAAGTACAGTAACAACACCTTCAATCGCCAACCCTGCTGCCTTTATACTCCATGAGGGGAATGGCAACTCATTAATATTGAAAATCAAGGCCGCTAAGCCTGCGCCCGATATTGCGGTTGAAATAGTAATGGACACATTAAGAGTCCGTTGAATATTCTCAAGGTCTGCGGTTATCATAGTCGCTAACCTTGGCTTGCTCTGCAACTTCTCGATTTTCATAATGGTTGCATAAGCAAAATATGGCGCTCCAACCAGAAATACAGGATAGATGACATTTGCCACCATTGCTGAAAGGGGAAAGCCTGAAGATAGAGCGAGCATTAATGCTATCGCTATGCACCAAACAAGTGAGTTAAAAAGAAGCTGGTGCTTTGTTCGCCAGATTAAAGTTCGAAGAATAAGTATAGACGAAATAGAGTTTTTCATGCAACTGGACTTTATTTACGCTTTGAGCTTATGTGTTTTTTGATAAGAGTTGGTTTCGCCCCAAAATTGTGCAAATTGTCAACTAATCGGTTCTGAAGCACTAAAGAGGTCGGGGGTTCAAATCCCCCCAGTCCACTTCATTCGAACCTCATCGCAAGCGCCAAGATTCTGAACCCGTTCTCAAGAAAAACCTTGAGAATTGCACGCGCAGAACAAAAAAGTAAAGAATTAGTGTTCCGCTGTCTTAGCGGAATCCCAAGTACTTAACGAGGTCTTTCAGCTTACCTACGACTTCGTTCAGAGTAATCACGTCGCCTACCGAAGCAATCAGCTTCGGCGGTACCAATATCACTATCTGACTCAACGCGGGTCTCTTAAACCCGATCTCCGCTGCCGCGTCATTGGTTAAACCCACTTGCAAGCCTTCAACATTCCAGTTTTCCGTGTTCACGTCTAATGCTTCAACTTCGCCTATGATGGTGCCGTTGGCTGCAATGACTTTCTTGCGCAATAGTTTTGTAGAGTTCACCAAGCCTTTCACCTCTGATTGCCCTGAATTTTGTGAGGGAGTTAGCTCTCTACTCTGTGTACAAGTTCCTTGAGGTTTTTGAGCGGTTCGCCGAGGTTTATGACTTCGCCTATGGCTTTTATGATTCGGGTCGGCATGCTTACTGTTACCTTGCTCAGCAGTGGTTTCTTGAACCCAAGTTCGACAGTAGCATCATCCGTTAAAACCAAAAGTAGGCCAGTGGCTTGCCAAGTGTTCAAGTCAACGTCCATGCCCTCCACTTCGCCTACAACGTGGCCGTCAGAACCAACGACCTTTTTACCATTGAGTTTGTTTGGATTCATTGGAATTCCCCCGCTACTGAGATGGTAACCACTCAAATATAAGCTTTTAAGAAATCCAAAAAGACTGCAACTAAGCAGTAAAACTGAGTTGCACACGACAATTGCGGGTTCTTTACCGCCTGTTCACACCGAGATCCCTGCCAACCCGACACTTCGGCAAGCCATTAGAGAAATCCGAAGGAACAGCGCTAGGAAAGGGAGGCATAGGGAGTCATGCGGTGACCCAAAAAAAGGGGAGAAAGTGGGGTTTGTGTTGAAACTTACTTTCGTCTTTTCAGGACTATGGCTGCCGCTGCGGCTATGACGATGATGACCGCTGCTGCCGCGGCTATGTAGTACATCTCGGTGGCTGGACCCTGTTCCGGTGGGGGTGCCTGCGTTGGTGAGGGTGCGGCTGTCGTCGGAGCTGCTGTCGATGGCGGCGGGGTGGTTGGTGGGATGGGTGCTGGCGGTGTTGGAGTCGCTGGTTGCGGCGCTGCTGGGGCTGGTCCTACCCCAAGGTACGTTGTGGCGTATGAGCTGCCGTAGGAGTCGGAGCCTAGGAACGTTGCCATGATGTTCCATGTGCCTTCGGATGGGGGTGTCCACATCTTGCCGTAGCTTCCGCCCATGTCGCTCCTGACTTCACCTATGTTGACTGTTTCGCCGTTTGGACCCGTAGCTGTCAGAATCACTGGGACACCTGTGGCGTTTCCTGGGATGGGTTTCTGCATGTACAGGTACTCCATCCATTCGCTCATGCTCGCGTCTGAGATTGCGGGTGTGCCTTTGGCGCCGGGCGATTGGTCGGTAACCGTGCCTGTAATCATAACCGGCGTGCCTTTGGGAACTGCTGTCAGTGGCGCAGAGACAGTTGTTGCGCTGGGTCCTTTGCCAAGGACGAAGATGCGGTTGTCGTACATGTTGACTGTGACAAGGTAGCCGTCTGCGAGTGCTCTCAGCGATAGCCATTCATTTATGGTCCAAAGCTCGTTTCCGGTTGTGGCGTCAAGAGCTGCCAGTTTCGCTCCGCGGTACAGTGGGCTGTTGGGGGTGTGTTCGCTGTAACCGCAGAAAACCACGTAGCCGCCGATAGTTGGTCCATTAAACATTGGCCAGGTGCCGTAGGGCGTCTCAAGTCCTGAGTTGCCGATGTAGTACTGCCACACTTGCTTGCCGGTCTTTATGTCGTAAGCGCGCAGGTAGCCGTCGTAGGCTCCTGAATAAGCTTTGTCGTAGGCGGTAACGCCCATGCTCGTGTACATGCCCCAGGGCGCTTCAGTTGGGTCGCTCGTCCATATCTGCACTCCTGTCCTAATGTCAAATCCGCTGCGTTGCAGCGTGCCCATGTTCATCATCATGAGTATGCCGCTGCCCACGGTCAGACGTGTGTTCAACGTGCCTTGGAAGGTGCGGTTTGCCGCCCAGAGTTCGGCGCCTGTCATGGCGTCGTAGCCTAACTGTGCCACTATGCCGTCGTTGGGTGCTTCGGTGTGCGTGGCTTGGAGAACTATGGTGTTCGTTGAGGGGTCAGCTGCGAGGACGGATGGGCTTCCGTAGCCCCATGGTCCGACGTTCGTGACTGACACGTTCCACTGTATGCCCAGCGTCCAGTTGTAGGTGCCTGGTCTGTCAGAGCGTAGTGTGTCTCCGCTGAACCATCCGTACTTTTGCCAAGCAAGCGTCGAGTTCCACATGATCAGTCTGCGGGCTGCTGTGCTTCCGGTGACGAAGTAGGCGTAGATGTCGCCGTTGGGTCCGAAGAAGATTTTGCTTGGTGATGCAATCGCGCTGTTGAGGTACCAGAACGGTGTGCCTGACCAAGCGTCGTAGACGGTCCATGTGGTTGCGCTGCTGTCGTACAGGAAGGCTCGTCCGCCCTGTCCGTTGTAGCCTCTTGATACGTAGATTTGGCCGAAGTCCACGTTGCCTGTTGTGTTGCGCCAGTACTCCTCTCCGCTGCGGAGGTCGACGCAGGCAAAGCCCTTGTAGGCTCCTGCTGCACCTGAGGAGCTTTGGAATAGGCGGTAGTAGATTCTTCCGTTCATGACTATCGGTGGGCTTACCTTAGAGTCGTACTGAAGACCTGAGTAGTAGTTGTCAGAACCGAAAGTTCCTCCGATGAGACCACCGAGCGCTGCATCCTTCACCCAGACCACGTGGGGTGCTCTGGGCGCTTGGGTGTACGGGTTGAATCCAGCGGAGTCGCCGTAGAATCTTCCAGAAGCATCGTATCCACCTTGCAGCCAGTTACCCGTGATGGCGAACCAAGTTCGGAATTCGGCTGAGACTGGGCGTGTCCAGTAGTCTCTTGGGAGTGGCGCGTCTGGCCAGGGTTGCACCGGGTTCTGTTGTACGCCTAGCGTTGCTTGAGTCTGGCTTGAGGTGAAGGTTATGGTGTTGTTGGCGAATGATTCTCCAGGGTAGGAGAACTGGAAAGTGTAGTTTCCGACGGCCATGGGCACAAAGCTGAAGTCGTAGGCGCCGTTGGGATCAGACGTGAAGGGTCCACCCGACTGGCTGGTTCCGTCTGGATTCGTTATCATGTACCTGAAGCCGTGGAAGTAGTCGTTGGCTGTTGGCGGGAAGTACGAAAGGAACAATCTGACGTGACAGGTCTGCCCCACGCCGACTGGATTAGGGGCGAGGCTGATGAAGGCATTTGTCGTGAAAGTTGTCACCGCATTGGCAGGTGGTAAAGCAGTCAAAGTTGCAGTCAGAATCAAAGTCATAATGATGGCGGTTCCACTTAGCGTTTTGCCTTTTTGGAGCTTCATTCTTTTATTCTCCAGATGTTCTCTCTAAGACCAAGCAAAATGTGAACTTCGATATTTAATGTTTTGCAGGGAAACCGACTTCGAACTGGGGAAACCAAACATCGCAAAGCACAATTTCAGCCCCTGCCCCATGGTCCCTGCAAGACTGGTGGCGCTTTGAGGGCTTGGGTCAGGCTGCCTCTGTTTCTGGCGCTCAGCTTTCGGCATGGTTTTCTCCGAAAGGCTTTTATTTTTGAAGCAATCCCTCATTCAGCAAGGTCCGAAGCTTCAATGGCTAATCCGTTGCATAGAGAGAAAAATTCGTCAAGTTCCTACAGCTTCGGCTACTGGTTTTATTATTATTTTAGTTAAGCCCAGAACTGACTGAAATTTTGGTGAAGTTCTGGGCGCGGGGATGAGGTTAATGAAAAGTGAAAAAACTGGCAAAAAAATTGTGGTCAAATTCGGTGGTTCTAGCCTAGCAGACCACGAACGGCTCCTCAAAGCGGTGAACTCTGTGGTCAACGAGGCGAAGAAAGGCACGCGAATCGCCGTCGTAGTCTCGGCCATGGGCAAGACAACCGACGTGCTCCTGAACACCGCCAAAAACACCTCCAACGGAAAACTCGAAAAACACGAGCTCGATGACATACTCAGCATGGGCGAACGCACCAGCATCCGCATATTCAGTGCTGCGCTTAGGACAAACGGCGTCGAGTCTCGCTACTTCGACCCTCTCGGCGAAGACTGGCCTATCATAACCGACGCCGCATTCCAGAACGCGAACCCTCTGCGTGAAGACTGCATAGAACGCGTCAAAGAATCCGTCCTACCTATCGTGGAAAAGGGCGTTGTGCCCGTCATTGCGGGCTTCGTGGGCAAAACCAAGGAAGGCAAAATCACCACCCTCGGTAGGGGCGGAAGCGACACCACCGCCTTCATCCTAGCCGAAGCCCTAAACGCTGACGAGGTTGTCTTGGCAACGGACGCGGACGGCATCATGTCGGGCGACCCAAAGGTCGTTGCTGCACCGAAGCGTCTGTCGGAAATCGACGTCAACACGCTCGTCGGTCTGGCGGATTCGGGCGCGAAGTTCATCCACAGCAAGGCGCTGAAGTACAAGCCACAAACCATAAACGTCCGAGTCATCAACAGCGCCCACGGCGACTTGACAAGGGAAGGCACCGTCATTACGGGCGCGTTGGCAACGGAGTTGGACGTGGAGATGGCGCATCCGTCGCCCGTCGCAGAGATAACGATAGTTGGACACCGCGTCTCCGACAACCCAAAAATCATTGAGGACATGGTCACCAAAGCCAAAGCCCACACCGAACTGCTTGGCTTATCTATGAACACGAACAGCGCCATCCTCTACGTCGCACAAGCATCCAGCATGGACGCGCTGTTCGACGACATCCACCAAACCGTCCTGAGCAACGCGGAAACCAAAGCCATGGCTGTCAAGAAAGACCTCGTTTTCCTGAAAATCCGCGGAGTCGGCCTCGAAGAGACCCACGGTATCATCGGCAAGGTCAGCGAGGTGCTCCGCGTCAACAACATAAACATCAGCGGCATACTCACCATCACGTCCAGCATCCTGTTATTTGTGGACTGGAGCGAGCGCGAGAGAACGCTGGACCTCGTTCGAAAAGCCCTGAGGAACCCTCAAGGAATGGCCCCTATGAAGAAACAACGAACAAACCCGAAGGTTGAAAACTCATGAACCCCGGCAAAAAACGCAGACTAAACCGCATCCTCCAAGCAGACGGCAAAACCGTCATCGTACCCATGGACCACGGCGTAAGCGTCGGCCCCATCAAAGGCATAGAGAACATGCAACAAACCATCGACCGGCTGTTGCAGGGCGGAGCAGACGCTATCGTCGTCCACAAAGGCATAGCCAAACGCACCGAAACCCCAACAGCAGGACTCATCGTCCACCTCTCAGCCATATCCAACCTGACGCCCAACTGCCACAACAAGATTCAGGTCTGCACCGTACAGGAAGCGTTCAGATTGGGCGCGGACGCCGTCTCCGTCCACGTCAACGTGGGCGCCGAGGAGGAAAGCCGCATGCTCCGAGTCCTGGGCAAGGTCGCGGACAAATGCGACGCCTACGGCATGCCATTGCTCGCCATGATGTACCCGAGAGGACCCCGTATCAAAAATGAGCACGCACCAGACGCGGTGGCACATGCTGCTAGGCTGGGTGCGGAACTGGGCGCAGACATTGTCAAGACCAACTACACGGGCACCGTGGAAACCTTCAGAGCAGTTGTGGAAAGCTGCCCTGTCCCAGTCGTCATCGCGGGTGGACCCAAAGCCAAAACCGTTGAGGAAGTCTTGCAGACGACGCACGAAGCGATGCAGGCTGGAAGCATGGGACTCTCCATCGGGCGAAACGTGTTCCAGCACGAAAACCCAACCCTCATGGTCAAGGCTCTCGCAGCCATCGTCCACAAAGGCGTCTCAGTCGAGGCAGCTTTGAAAATCCTAGGTGAAAGGCAGTGAAGGAACTCTGGGTCCAAACAGCAGCCGATGCACCTGAGAAGGAGAAGCTGCAGAGGCTCGCGGGAGAACTGGGCGACGCCGTGCTGGAGGGCAAGCAAGCCACTCTCACCGCAACCAAGACCGCTGTGCAGGTGGTCGAAGGTTTAGACGAGGACGCTATCGTGCGGCTGAAGCGGCAGGGCAAGAAAGTCGCTGTCAGAATAATCATCCGAGGCAAGGAAGACGAGAACGACGCCGTCCGTGCAGCGGAGCTCGCAGCCGACTACGTCGTAATCAACTGCCAAGACTGGCGCGTCATCCCGCTGGAGAACCTCATAGCCAAAACCCGCGGCAAGAGCAGACTGATAGCTGAAGTCCAGAACGCAGAAGAGGCAAGGCTGGTGCTGGAGACGCTGGAGCTCGGCACCGACGGCGTCCTGCTGAAAACGGCTGACCCGGCAGAAATCACCAAAACCTCAGCAGTGGTCAAACGTCAAATCCCCAAGGTCTCGCTGTCTCCTGCCAAGGTGGTCAGCGTGCAGCAGATAGGCACGGGCGCACGGGTCTGCGTGGACACGTGCGACCTCATGGAGCCAGGCGAAGGCATCCTCGTCGGAAGCCAGAGCGCAGGGCTTTTCCTCGTTGAGGCGGAGGTGCATGAGAACCCGTACGTGCAGTCGCGTCCGTTCAGGGTGAACGCGGGCACGCTATCCATGTACACGCTGGGTCCCACGCAGACGACGCGGTACCTGTCCGAACTGAAGGCAGGCGACGAAGTCCTGATAGTCAACCGACAAGGCAAAGTCAGAAAAACAAACGTGGGCAGGACGAAGACCGAGTTCCGCCCGCTACTCCTGATAGAAGCTGAAGTGGAAGGCAAGCGGATAAAGACGGTTCTCCAGAACGCTGAAACTATCCGGCTCGTCACCGCGAAAGGCTCCAAGCCAGTCACCGAATTGAAACCCGGCGACGAAGTCCTGATCCACCTGCCAGCGCCCGGAGGCAGACACTTCGGCGTCTCCGTGCCCGAGGAAAAGGTGATTGAACGTTGACGCTGCGGGTCTGCGTGTCAATCCTCCCCCAAACCGTAGCCAAAGCTTTGGAACTGGTTGCGCGGGCGGAGGAATCTGGCGCAGACCTCTTGGAAGTCAGACTGGACGCCCTCACAGAAGCCCAAGGCTTGCAGGAGTTGGCGGCACGCGGTACGAAGCCGAAGATTGCGACTGACAAGTCAGGCAGAGCTGAAGCGGAACATTCACGGATGTTACTTGCTGCTGCGAAGAGCGGATTCAGCTACGTAGATGTGGATTTGTCCAGCCCGAACCTCCGCAAAGTGGTCGAAGACCTGAAGGCGTTGGGCGCCAAATGCATAATATCCTCCCACGACGATAAGCGTACGCCGAGCCTCCCGGAATTGCGCAGAGTTCTCGCCAAACAAATCCTGAACGGAGCCGACATGTGCAAGATTGTAACAACGGCGAAGCGGATGGAAGACAACCTTTCTCTGCTCCAGTTCACGGCAGAAGCCAGCACAAAGGCGAACGTCGTGTGCTTCGCGATGGGCGAGCAGGGCAGGATTTCCAGAGTTCTGTCTCCAGCGTTTGGTGGGTTCTTCACATTCGCATCTCTTGCGCGTGGCAGCGAGACTGCGCCTGGTCAGCTGACCGTCGAGGAAGTGAAGGCTGCTTACAGGCTGCTGGGGCTTGAGTGAGATGCGGGTCTCAGGAAAGACTCAGGTGTACGGCGTCATAGGCGACCCGATAGAGCACTCTATGAGCCCAGCCATGCACAACGCCGCGTTCGAGCGTCTCGGGTTAGACTGCGTCTATGTCGCGTTCAACGTCAAGCCCGACA
This sequence comes from Bathyarchaeia archaeon, assembly GCA_041946875.1. Classification (GTDB taxonomy): domain Archaea; phylum Thermoproteota; class Bathyarchaeia; order Bathyarchaeales; family Bathycorpusculaceae; genus JADGNF01. The sequence continues at coordinate 44,787 of JBHGBG010000009.1, read as the reverse complement.
TGTTGGCGAAAGCCATGCGCGGGGTGCGCGGCTTAGGCATCCGCGGGTTGAACTTGACCATGCCCCACAAGACCGCCGTGTTTGCCTACTTGGACGAGGTGGATGAGATAGCGCGATTCTTGGGGTCGGTCAATACCATCTCGAACGAGGATGGCAGGCTTAAAGGCTTCAGCACGGACGGCGTAGGTGCCGTGAAGGCTTTGCGGGAGAACGGAGTAGGCTTGTCTGGAAAGAGGCTTCTTCTCCTTGGTGCTGGTGGCGCCGCAAGAGCCATAGCCTACGCGCTGGCGAAGGAAGTGAAGCAACTTGTCATCCTGAACAGGACCGAGGAGAAGACGAAGGCTCTTGCCGAGGTGTTGACAGCCAAATTCAACTCAAGAGTCGTGGGCGGCTCGCTTTCGCCGCTCAACGTCCAGAAAAACCTTCTGGAGGCTGACGTGTTGGTCAACGCCACTTCCGTTGGCATGCACCCCAAGGAGGGCGAGACGCTGGTGAAGCCCGACTGGCTCAGACAAAACATAGCTGTCATGGACGTTGTCTACAACCCTGTGGAGACGAGGCTGGCGAGAGACGCAAAGAAAGCGGGCGCCAAAGTCGTCAGCGGAGTCGAAATGCTCATCCACCAAGGTGCAGCGTCGTTCGAAATCTGGACGGGTCGCCCAGCCCCAGTTGACGCCATGAGGAAAGCCGCATTGAAGCAGCTTGCCGCTGAGGGTGAAAGCCCTTGACGCTTGGAAAAGCCGAAGCTATCGCGCATGGCGCCGCCACCATCGTGAACGCCATCGCCCTAGGCAGGGGTGCGGCCTTCGGCGTGGACCTGTGGACGAAAGCGGAAGTAAAACTAACCGATGAGCCGCATGTAGTCCGTGGAGAAATCGCTTCGGACCCGACGGAGAGCACGGTGCTGATTGAACGGACCGTGACCCGGGTTCTTCAGATCTTTCGTGCTGAAGACAAATACGGCGCCAAGGTGAGAACCCAGAGCAATATTCCCATCGCCCGCGGCTTGAAGAGCAGCAGCGTCGCCGCAAACGCCACCGCCCTCGCCACAGTCGCAGCCTTGGGCAAGTCGCTGGATGACCTAGCGATCGTGAACTTGGGCGTGGACGCCGCTTTCGACGCTAAAGTCACCGTGACGGGCGCCTTCGACGATGCCTGCGCCTCGTACTTCGGTGGAGTCGTCGTCACAGACAACCTGAAAAGAAAAGTGGCTATGTGTCTCCCGCTTCCCGAGGGGTTGAGTGTGCTGTTCCATGTCCCTGCCAAGAAGGCTTACACTGGCAACTCCGACGTGAGCAGGCTGAGACCAGTGGCTCCCCTCGTCAAGATTGCCTACAAGCAAGCACTCAGGAAAAACCTGTGGACGGCGTTGACGCTCAACGGCGTGATTTACTCTTCGGCGCTTGGGTACGACGCTTCAGTCGCCTTGGACGCGTTGAACGCTGGGGCGGTTGCCGCAGGACTTTGCGGCAAAGGTCCTGCCGTCACTGCTGTCGTGCCAGACGACAAAGTGGATGCGGTGAAGGCGGCGCTGCAAAACCATGGGGGCGAGGTTCTGCAGACAAGGCTGAACCGTGAGAAGGCGAGGGTAACCAGCAAATGACAAGCGTCACAGTCCGAGAAACGGCTGCGCTCCAAGGCGAAGTCTGCGCTCCGCCGTCGAAGGCGTACACTCAGCGGATGCTCATAGCCGCCTCGCTTTCCAATGGAACTTCCAGAGTATCAAATCCGCTTCTGTCCGAGGACACCGAGGCTGCGTTGCGGGCGGTCAGGGCGCTGGGCGCAAGAGTAACCCAAGAGAAGGATTGCTGGACCGTGCATGGCGCCATGCCCAAGGGTGCGCTGGAACCCGTGGACTGCGGTGAGTCTGGAGCCACCCTGCGCTTCATGATACCCGTCGCGGCCTTGGCAAGTGGACCCACCACGTTCCTTCTCGGAAGAGGCTTATCCAAGAGACCCATCGAACCACTGCTCCAGAGCCTCAAGGACCTGGGTGCCGAGGCAAAGCTGCAGAACGTCGACGGTCGAGTGTCCGTGCGCGTCGAAGGCGGAGGCATCCGCGGCGGCGAAACAGCCATGCCTGGGGACGTGAGCAGCCAGTTCGTCTCGGGGCTGATGTTTGCCTGTCCCCTGGCGCGGGAGGACACGGCGCTGAAGCTTACGACACGGCTGGAATCCAGAAGCTACGTGGTCATGACCAGACAAGTCATCGAACAGCACGGCGTCAGAGTAGAAGTGAACGAGGACTTCAGCCGCGTGCGGATACCTGGGAAGCAGACCTACCTGCCGCATGATGGAAGGGTGCCGGGCGATTTCTCCTCCGCCGCCTTCCTCCTAGCCGCCGCAGCCATGACCAAGTCACGCGTGCAGGTCAAGAACCTCCAGCGCGAAACCGTGCAGGGAGACAAAGCCATACTTGAAATCCTGAAGCGGATGGGCGTAAACGGAAGAGTCTGCCCTGACCACGTCGAGATAGCGGGAAGCGGCGAAGCCCTCAAAACCGTTGACGTGGATGCACGCGACATCCCCGATTTGGTGCCTGTCTGCACAGCGCTTGCCTGCTACGCGAACGGCATCTCCAGAATTCATGGAGCGCAGAGACTCAGGCTAAAGGAGTCAGACAGGCTCGCATCGCTTGATGCTGAGTTGCGGAAGATGGGCGCAGACATAACCGTGACCGACGACGGCTTGACTGTGAACGGTCCCTGTCGCCTGCACGGCGCGCTGATTGACCCGCACAGTGACCACCGGATTGCCATGGCTTGCGCCGTCGCAGCGTTGGGCGCGGAGGGCGAAACGACCATTCAAGATGCGGAGTGCGTCAGAAAGTCTTATCCGAGGTTCTTCCATGATTTACGCACACTAGGAGTGGATGTGGTTGGCGGGGAACTCGATAGGTAAGGAATTCGTGGTCACTTCCTTCGGGGAAAGCCACGGCAAACTCGTCGGCGCAGTAGTGGACGGTTGCCCAGCAGGGCTTCCTCTGTCAGAGGCGGACGTCCAGGCAGACCTAGATAGACGCATTCCGTTGCAGCCAGAGATTGTTTCCGCCAGAGTCGAAAAAGACAAAGCCCAGATTCGGTCGGGTGTCTTTAACGGCTTCACAACTGGCGCGCCTATCTGCATGGAAGTTGAAAACCGCGATGTCCTCTCTGAGGACTACGAAGCCATCAAGAATCTGCCTCGGCCAGCGCACGCGGACTATACGGCACGGGTGAGGTACGGCGGGTTCAACGACTTCCGCGGCGGCGGACGCTTCTCAGGCCGAGTCACGGTAGCGCTGGTCATGGCGGGTGCAGTGGCGAAGAAGCTGCTAAGACAGTTCAACGTGGACGTGGTGGCTTACACCAAAGCCATCGGCAACGTAAGAATGGGCAGTTCCCCCAGCTTCGAGGAAATCCAGGCGCAGCGGTACGAATCCGCCGTCAGGTGCCCCGATTTAGCTTGCGCTCAAGAGATGGAAGACGCCATAGTCCAATCCAGAAAGGAAGGCGAGAGCCTCGGCGGCGTCATCGAATGCATGGTCATGAACGTACCAGCAGGCGTGGGCGAACCGCTCTTCGACAGCTTAGACTCGGACTTGGCTAAAGCTCTGTTCAACGTGCCCGCGGTCAAGGGCGTGGAGTTCGGCGCAGGCTTCCGAGCCGCCGAGCTGAAAGGCTCGGAGAACAATGACGCCTTCCGAATGGAACAGGGCACCGTGACCTCGGTAACTAACCTTGCAGGCGGCATCCTAGGCGGCATCTCATCAGGCATGCCCATCGTCTTGAAAGTCGCCGTGAAGCCCACGCCCTCCATCAGCAAAGAGCAGGACACCGTGGACCTTTCCAAGATGCAGAACGCGAAACTGAAGGTTAAGGGCCGACACGACCCCTGCGTCGTGCCCAAGGCTGTCCCAGTCGTCGAGGCAGCCGTGGCTATAACGCTTGCGGACCACATGATTCGCGCGGGCTTCATCCCCACAGTCCTCAAGGAGCGAGAATGATGGCCGACCTGAAGGAACTTCGGCAAAGAATCGACCAGATAGACGAGCAGATTCTGCGTTCCCTCTGCGAAAGGGTCAAGACTTGCCGGGCAATAGGCGAGAAGAAGAACGAGAGAGGCATCCCAATCAGGGACAGGAACAGGGAGAGCCAGGTCTACGAGCACGTGCGGGCGAAAGCCGCGGAATTTGCCCTAGACCCAGCCCAAGTTGAGGCGGTTTACCGCGAAATAGTTAATATGTGCAGTGTCGTTCAACAGAGGGAAGAAAAACGCGAATGAGCTGGAGAACATGCTGTACGAGATAAACGAGAAAGCCCTCAAACTCGAACGAGAAGGAAAGAAGATAATCCGCTTAAACTTGGGCGACCCAGACATGCCCACGCCGCCCGAAATCATCGAGGCAGCCTGTATCGCTATGAAGCAGGGAAAAACCAAGTATGCCTCCTCGTACGGCGAGATGAAGCTGCGGGAGAAACTCGCGGAGATTCACGGCGTCAAACCCGAAAACGTCGTCATCGCGCCAGGGTCCAAGTGGGGCGTCTTCGCCACATTGTACCTCACACTGCGGAGCGGCGGCAACGTCATCATTCCCACACCGTACTGGACCGCCTACGAGCTCATGGCTCAGAGCCTCGGCGCCAAGGCCAAGCTTCTCAAGACCGAGCTGAAGGACAAATGGCGCGTGGACTTGAACAAGCTGGAAGCGCTCATAGACAAGGACACTCGCATGATCATATTGAACAACCCTAACAACCCGACGAGCAAGGTCATGGATGCCGACGTGCTTGAGGGCATCGTGAAGATTGCCGACCGCAGAGGCATCTGCGTCCTGTCGGATGAGGTTTATGGTACGATAAGCTTCGTTAAGACTAAGAGTATCTTGGACTTCGGGCTGGACGGCAACCATATCCTCAGCAACGGGTTCAGCAAGACGTTCACGATGACGGGTTTTCGCATCGGCTATATCGTCGCCAGCAAGCCGCTCATCGACAACATTACGAAGCTGAACCAGATAACCATCAACAACGTGCCAGTCTTCATCCAAAGCGCCGCCCTAAAGGGGTTGGAACTCCGCAAGCAGCTTGCCACAGCCATAGAAAACGAGTACCAGGAACGCGCGAAAATGGCCAACCGCATCCTCCACAAGGCAGGCTTCGAATTCACCGAGCCCGACGCGCCGTTCTACGTGTTCCCGAAGAAGAAGGGCTTGGACTCCGTTAAGTTCACGCTCGACCTGCTGGACAAAGGCGTTGCCATCGCTCCAGGCTCCTCTTTCGGCGACTACCCAGAGCACTTCCGCATCTCGCTGACCGCGCCCAGAAACGAAATTGAAACCGCCCTCAACATCATATGCGAGGCAGCCCGATGAAAACCGCCGTCCTCGGCGCGGGAAAAATGGGCGTCTGGTTCACAAAACTCTGCAAGGAGAAAGGCGACACCGTCATCCTCTCAGACCGCAACAGGGAAAAGCTGACGAAACTAGGCAATGAGCTGGGCGTCGAAACCACCCCCGACTTCACGGAGGCCGTGAAGGCTGCAGATACAGTCATGATTTGTGTTTCCATCAGCGCCTTCGAAGATGTTGTCAAGAAAATAGGTCCAAGCATCCGCGACGGCCAAGTGGTTATGGACATCTGCTCCATCAAAGAGTTCCCCGTCAGAGTCATGCACGAAAACATCAAGCACGGCTTGGTCTTGGGCACACATCCCGTTTTCGGACCGGGCAGCAAGGGCGTGAAGCACAAAGCCTACATCCTCACCCCCACAAACGAAGCTGAAGCCAAGTACGCCGAGAGCTTCAAGCAGTGGCTCGAGAAACAGGAAGCGCGCGTGTTCGTCATGTCGCCTAAGAAGCACGACCAGCTGATGTCAGTGGTTCTGGGCTTGCCGCACTTTCTGGGTCTGGTCGCCTGCGAGACGCTGCTGGAGCAGAAAAATTTCGCCGAAACCAAACAGGTTGCGGGCACGACCTACCGCATGCTCTTCACGCTGGCGGAAGCAACTGCGCTGGAAACGCCCGACCTGTTCGCCAACCTGCAGATGAACCTGCCTGAAATGGGTAAAATCGAAGAACTCTACATCGCAAACGCGAGAGAGTGGCTGGCTCTAATTAGAAAGAAGGATCCGCAAGCCATAGCCGACAGGATGGAGCAAATCAAAGCGAAGCTCCTCAAGGCGGACCCGGACTTCGCGGAAAGCTATGAGGTCATGTACCGCATGCTTGAAGCTACAGAAAAGTCGGAACCGGCTACCAGAAAAAAATCTGATGCGGGCAGTCTCCGTGGCAAATAACTCTTTAAGAACCTTTAACATGAGAAAGATGAAATGAGACGCGACCAGAAATCCCTCGCGGATAGCTCAGTCAGATGGAAGGCTCCAAGCGCCCTTGGTTTATGAAATAAATGAAAAGAGGGTAGATTGGGGCGGTTGTTTGTTTTGCAGTCAGGTTAATGTCCATTGGTGTGTGTCTGAGTCTATTAGGGCGTTGGTTGTGGGGACTCTTAGTTCTGATATCCACGTGTATGTACCCGACGGGACGCTGGTGGGAATCTGGAACGTGTTCCAGAGGTAGTTGCCTGAATCGAAGTTTGCGGGAAGCGTCACTGCCATGTCGAGTAATGGTCCGTACTTGTAGCCGTTGGGGAGCTGAAGGTATATTAAGGCTCTTGCGGGCGTGGCTGGACCCATGTTCCTGACTTGGACGTAGACCTGCATCGTTTCTCCCTTGACATAGCTGGCTTTGTTCGCCCAGATGTCAAACGAGGGAGTTTCATAGTAGGCAGCGTATGTTCCGCCTGTGTTGACTGTGATGGTTAAGCTCTTGCTTCCCGTGCTCCATTGCCTAAAGTGATGCTCCATCCCATCTTTGCTTGGTATGGTGAAGGCGTGGGTTCCAGTCAAGCCTTCAAATGTGTGGGGTGTGTTGAAGCCTGAGGGTGACCCGTCTATGGCAATGGGTACGCCTACGGCTACGTTTTCGGTGACGCAGTAGGCGTAGATAGTGGCAGAGTATGCTGCTTGTGCTTGATAGCGTGCCGTCCACGTTCCTGCTCCGTTGACTGTTATGGTTGTACTCGTACTGCCTCCTGGATCCCAGTCTTTAAACGGATGACCAGATGCGTCGGTGCTTGGGACGGTGAAGGTGTGGGTTCCTGTCAAGCCCGAAAATGTGTAAGGAGTATTGAAGCCTGTGGGAGCGCCATCCATTGTTATGGGTATAGATATCCATCCTTGTTCCTCAGCTGCACACCAAGCCCATATGGTTGCGGAGTATCCTGGTTGATAGCGTGCGGTCCACGTTCCTGCTCCGGTGACTGTTATGCTTGTACTCGTGCTTCCGCTTGGGTCCCAATCCTTAAACTCGTGACCCGACGCGTCGGTGCTTGGAACCGTGAAAGTGTGGCTTCCACTCAATCCCGTGAACGTGTGAGGAGTACTGAAGCCTGTCGGGATGCCATCCATGGTAATGGGTCTCGCGGTCCAGCCTTCAGCCGCGCACCAAGCCCATATGCTTGCGGAGTATTCATCACGATAGCGTGCCGTCCACGTTCCTGCTCCGTTGACTATTACGCTTGTGCTTGTGCTACCTCCTGGATCCCAGTCTTTAAACGTGTGACCATTCGCGTCGGTGTTTGGCACTGTGAATGTGTGGGAACCAGTCAAGCCCGAAAATGTATGGGGTGTATTGAAGCCTGTAGGACTGCCATCCATTGTTATGGGTACAGCTGTCCATCCTTCAGCTGAGCACCAAGACCAAATAGTGGCAGAGTATCCACCGCGGTAGCGTGCTGTCCATGTTCCTGTTCCGGTCACGGTTATTGTTGTGCTAGTGCTTCCTCCTGGGTCCCAATCGCTGAAGGGGTGGCCGGCTGAATTCACGCTTGGAACGGTGAAGGTGTGGGTTCCTGTTAAGCTTGTAAATGTGTGGGGTGTGTTGAAGCCTGTTGGGGCGCCGTCCATGGTTATGGGTACGGCTGTCCATCCGCTAAGGTAGTCCCAGCCCCAGATGCTGGTAGAGTATCCCGTTGTTGCTTTAGGCACGATGGCAACGGAATGAACTTCCCCCCCATACTGGAAATCGTAGATTACGGTTCTGACACCGGTGGGAGAAATCTTGGAAAGATAGCCGTGATTATACGAAATAGAAAACTCGGCAACTATGTAGCTGCCATCATCATCAATTGCGACACCAACCGGTTTTAAGCCCGGTAGTAGGCTTCCGTAATCGACTAGTATTGTTGCGGCGCCGCCGGGAACAGCCTTAATAAGAAATCCCAGCGTTGGATTCAAATAACTTTGACTTGTGATTACATAGTTGCCTTCACTATCAATCGCAATGCCCGCTGGTTCAATAAGGTTAAAGAAATTGAATACTACTGTTCTAACGCCGCCAGGAGTGATCTTAGAAATAATACGGGAACCAAACTCTGCGACTATGTAGTTGCCTGCACCATCAATCGCAACGCCAGAGGGATCTGAATTTGGTGGAAAGTAATAAATTACGGTTCTAACGCCGCTAGGAGTGATCTTAGAAAGCACTTCGGTGCCACACTCTGTGACTATGTAGTTGCTTGCAGAATCAATCGCAATGCCAAAGGGGTATGAGCCTGGTGAAAAGTTATAGATCACGGTTCTCAATGCTCCGTTTGGAGTGATCTTTGAAAGAGCATCGGAACCCTCTGCAACTATGTAGTTGCCTGCAGAGTCAATCGCAACGCCACGAAGATATATCACGTTTGAGAAGTTGTATATCACGGTTCTAACACCGGTTGGAGTAACCATACTAAGCCGGGACCCCCCCACCTCTGTGACTACGTAGTTACCTGAATAATCCTCAGCAGAACATGGAACAACTAGGAGCGTACCTGATGTCAGCATCAGCAAAACGAACATAAGAACTATGATTATCCTTCTCCTCATTTTCTGTCTCGCTTCCCTCAACGATTGATTCAAACTGTCGGAAAATAATTAAGCATCATGCAATATAGGACTAGGTGAGTGACAAAACTCAAACACCATAGTCGCTTGGGAGAGAGGGGTTGAGCGAGGAAAAAATAAAGAAGATTCTCAAAGACTTCGGGCTAACAGAGACAGAGACAGAAGTCTACCTGTTCCTCGCCAGCCACGACCCTTCGAAGGGCACGGAGATAGCAAGGCAGGTCAAGAAGGACAAAGCCCAAGTTTATCATATCCTGAAAAGCCTGCAAGCAAAGGGACTAGTAGAGTCGACGCTTGAAGCGCCTGTCCGCTTCACGCCTGTTCCATTCGAAAAGGTTGTCGAATCAACCATAAAAGCAAAAAGAGATGAGGCAGCACGCATAGAGAGCATTAAACAAGAACTTTTCGACTACTGGAAGAACGTCAAAAAAGGCAGACCCGAGTCTCCGCTGGAAAAGTTCATAATAATCGAAGGAAGCGACAAGATTTATCAGAGAATTTTCGAGATGATAAACAACACTCAACGTCAACTTTCAATTGTCTCGACGGTTCAAGGCTTACTGCAGGCAGACCGGTATGGCCTTCTCGACGCCGCTTTTGAGCATCCTTTGAAGTCGCAGGTTCAGTTTAGGTTTCTCACTGAACTGTCCGAACAAAATGTGAACGCTATGAAGACTCTTCTTGGGAGGAAGCCGCAAGCTGGAGTGAATTTTAAGGGAAGAAATCCCGACTTGGGCTTGCGCTTGCCGCCTCGTATGGTTATCCGAGATGAGGAGGAAATCTTGCTCTTCATCACGCCAAGAGCCGAAGCTTCGCCAACCCCACAGGATGAAGTGTGCCTTTGGACGAACTGCAAGACACTTGTGCAATCGTTCAGCGCCGCCTTCAAGGATTCGTGGAGCAAAGCAACGGACGTAAAAAGAAGTATACAGATTATCGAGAACCGAAAATTAAGAGCAAAAATGCACATCCTCTCCGATGCAACCGCTACTACTAAACAGTATGATGAAGCCATGCTTCAGGCGCGGCAGGAGGTGTTCATGATGACCTCCGACGAAGGCTTAGGCGACCTCGCGCAAAGGACTGTTCTGCTGAAAGAGTGGAGCGAGCGCAGAGTTTCTGTAAAGATTATGGCGCCGATAACGAGTGCAAACCTTAAAGCGGCCCAGTCACTAGCCAAATGCTACGAAGTGAAACATGTTCCAACAAGCTACCTAAGCAGCACTATTATCGATGGCCGGTACCTCTTTCAGTTTAAGAATCCTCCGACAAGTCTAGGAAAAACTGAGGCTATCCCGCTCTTTGAGAACATATTCTACACGAATAACCTAGCACAGGTTGAGAAAACCAAGGATATGTTAATGACTATTTGGGAGAACGCTCAAGTTCCATCACCCACAACTCTAGCCACCATCTTTGCATCTACTAAGCCATTGATTGATTCGAACGCGGAAGATATATTTCTCGGCTACGTCAGAAAAGTGAACGGCCCTATCCTTATTACAGATGAACAGCAGTACGAAAAGCTCACCGAAGAAGACGTTTTGAGAAAAATAATCAACGCTCAGAAAACCCCCCGTCAGATTCAATCAACAAATGTGACAAAGCAATATGGATTTTGCGCGCAAGCTATTATCCACCCACCAAAACCCATCAACCCACCTGATATTCTGATATACGCTCTGCATTACGAAAAACAATCCACTTACGGGGCTTTGGACGCCATATTCATCCACTTATGGTTGGAAACTCCAAAAGGCTACGCGTATGTACCTGTAGCTTTTGCTCACGATAACCCCAAGACTTCAAGTTTTTACAAAAGAGTTTTTGGCGACATTTCTGTTCAACTACTAGAAAAAGATGAGATTCAAGTTCAACTCCACGGCAAAAACTTCTTTTGCGGATGGACCAAGCCAATATTCATTAAACCAAACCTTCAACTCGAACCCTCAAGTATTCTACTGGAAGGGTTTGGAGACCTGAGAACTGGTACGTTAACGGTTGTACAACCCTCTGGGGTTAAAATAACGCAGGAATTCAATGGCTTTGAGGCGTTTGTAACTTTCTTTCACCCGTCAGCTAAGTATTCTGGACCTGGAACAGACGGCGTCATATACAGAGATGCGATTACGACGATAAGCTGGTCATGAACTCGCTGCGTTTAGCCTTATCAGAAATTCAACCCAGTAGACATCGTGAAGACCTTGGCTACTTGGCTTTGGGGTAGGAGCCCAGAACTTTGATGAACGTGGCGTGCTTCTCCAGCCCTTCCAGCGCTTCAGCACAGCGCTTCTCGGTTCTGTGTCCTTCAAAGTCCAGGTAAAAGTTGTACTCCCACGGCGTCTGCTTAGTGGGTCGTGACTCGATTTTGGCGAGGTTTATACGTCTACGGGCGAATTCGCCCAGCGCGCGGTAAAGCGAGCCTGGCTTGTGCACCGCAGAGAAGATAATGCTGGTTTTATCCTTGCCCGTAGCCGCCGCATCCTTTCTCGACAGAACGAAGAACCGCGTGTAGTTCTCAGGGTTATCCGCGATGTCCTCGGCGAGAATCTGCATGCCGTACAGGTTGGCTGCGCGTTCGCTCGCAATCGCTGCCGCGTCCCACATGCCTCTGTCTTTGAGCAGTTTGACGCTGCCCGCCGTGTCGTACGTCGGTATGAGCTCGCGTCCCAGCTCCTCAAGGAAAGTTCGGCACTGCGCCAGCGCCTGCGGATGCGAGTAGACAACTCGGATGTCCGCCAGTGCCGTGCCTGGGTTAGCGATGAGGCAGTGCTCGATTTTCACGATGACCTCGCCGCAGACCTTCAGGTCGGTCTTCAGGAAGAGGTCGTAGGTCTGGTTGACGCTGCCCTCCAGCGAGTTCTCGATGGGAACCACGCCGAACGGCGTCTCCTCACGCGCTACGGCTTCGAAGACGTCCTTGAAGTCTCGGCAGGGCTTGACTTCGGTGTCTGCGCCGAAGAACTTGAAGACCGCGGTTTCGCTGTACGCGCCCCGTTCTCCTTGGAATGCTACTTTCATGGTTTGTTCCCCTGTTTGCGGCTCTTGATTATGCATTTGTTTATGCCGTTTATCATCGCCTCAACGCTCGCCATGACAATGTCTTCTCTGGCTGCCCGTGCCGACACGATGTTGCCCTTGTCGTCCTCCACCTTGATTACGACTTCCGCCACGGCGTTCGAACCGCCTGTGATGGCTTCAAGGCGGTACTCGTTCAGCCTGATGTTCTCGATGCTGTTTGTCAGCCGCGTTATCGCCTTCAGGACGGCGTCGACTGGACCCACGCCCGTTTCAGCCGCCACGTACTCCTTGCCGTCCAGCGTCAGCCTCACGGATGCGGTTGGGATGACTTTGATGCCCGTGACGACGGCTAAGTCGCAGAGCTCAACGATTTTCTCTTCCTTAATGACTTCGCCCATTACGGCTGAGGTCAGCGCGATGAGGTCGGCGTCGGTGACCATCTTACCTTTGTCGCCCAGGTCTTTGACCCGCTGGACGATTTCTTTCAGCTGTTCCTCGGTTGGGTGTATGCCTATCTCTTCGAGTTCCGCCTTGATGCCGCGGGTTCCCGCCAGTTTTCCAGCCACGAGCTTCCTCGTGCGTCCGACGAGTTCGGGTTTGATGGGTTCGAACGTGAGGGGTTTCTCGGTAACGCCGCGCGTGTGGATGCCTGACTCGTGCGCAAAGGCGTTTTCGCCGACGATGGCTTTGTTCGCCTGCACCGAGATGCCTGTCAGCGTGGCTACCATGCGTGATGTGCTGTACAGCAGGCGGGTGTTGACGCGGGTCTTCAGCTTGTACAGCATGTGCAGCGCCATAACGACCTCTTCCAGAGAGGCATTACCCGCGCGTTCGCCCAAGCCGTTGATTGTGGCGTGCACCTGAGTGGCGCCCGCTTCAACCGCGGCGAGCGAGTTGGCGACTGCCATGCCGAAGTCGTCGTGGCAGTGCACGCTTATGGGCACTGCAACGACCGCCTTCAAGTCCTCTATGAGTTTGCTCATGGTTTTCGGAACCATGATGCCCACGGTGTCGGGCACGTTCAGCCTGTCCATCCCCGCCTTCTCTGCGGCTTGGCAGACTCGTTTCAGGAAGGGCAGTTCGGAGCGTGTGGCGTCCATGGGCGAGAACTCGCAGGTTAAGCCGTGCTTCTTGATGTATGAGACGGATTCTTCGGTGGCTGAGAGCACCTGTTCGGGGGTGAGGTTGACGGCGTACTTCATCTGCACGGGCGAAGTCGGAATGAAAACATGCACTGCATCCACGTCGCAGGCCAAGGCTGCGTCCAAATCGGCTTTTGTGGCGCGGGACAGCGCGCAGACCTCCGTGTCCAAACCCGCTTTTGCTATGTCTTTGACGACTCTTCTTTCGCCCTCGGATGATGAGGGGAACCCAGCTTCGACCGTGTCGACGCCCAGCAGGCTCAGTTGTCGTGCAATCTCCATCTTGTCCTCGTATGTGAGCGAGACGCCTGGGCTCTGCTCTCCGTCTCTCAGCGTGGTGTCGAAGATGCGGATGCTGCCGGGGCTTTTCGCTTTCATGGCATGTTCAACCTCTGGTTTTGGTGATTGCTGCGGCTATGGCTTCTGCCATCTGCAGCGTCGTTTTCTTGCCGCCCAAGTCTGGGACCGTGTTGCGAGCTTTGAGCGTTTTGACGACGGCGTCTTCGATGGCAGCGGCTGCCTCTGTGCACTTGGTGTCTTTGTGTTTTTCGCCCAGCCACTGCAGCATCAACTTCGCCGACAGAATCATCGAAAGCGGGTTCGCCGTCTGCTTGCCCGCCCTGTTGGGTGCTGAGCCGTGAATGGGCTCGAAGAGGGCGAAGTTGTCGCCGACGTTGGCTCCTGGCGCCATGCCCAGTCCACCGACGAGTTGCGCGGCTTCGTCGCTGAGTATATCGCCGAACATGTTGCAGGTGCAGAGCACATCGAACTCCTGCGGCTCCTTTATCAGGCGCATGGATGCCGCATCGACGTAGAGCTCGTTGAAGGCTATGTCGGGGTTCTGTTTGGCGACTTCTCGGCAGACGGCGGCGAACAAGCCGTCGGTGACGCGCATGACGTTGGCTTTGTGGATGGCGGTGACCTTCTTCTTTCCGTTGCGCAGTCGGGCGATCTCGAAGGCTTTCCTGGCTATGCGTTCGCAGGCTTTGCGGGTGATGACTCGAATACAGATGGTCGTGTTCGGGTCCAGCGTGTGCTCTAAGCCTTTGTAGACGTCTTCGGTGTTTTCCCTGACGAAGTACATGTCGATGTCAGGTCGCGCAGCCTGCGCCGCGGGATAGGTCTTGATTGGGCGCAGGTTGGCGTACAGGTCGAACATGAGCCTCAGCCTAACGATGACGTCCGCAGCGCTCTCGCCCACGGGTCCCTTGAGGCAGGCGTGGCTGTCCTTGATTTTCTGCACACTATCCTCAGGAAGAGCAACGCCTCGTTTTTGGAGTGTTCCGTCTCCCGCCTCAGCGTAAATCATGTTAAGCCTTATGCCGAATTTCTTCTGGGTGGCTTCCAGGACTTTCAGGGTGGCTTCGGTCAGTTCTGGGCCGATGCCGTCGCCTGGGATCAGGGATATGTTGTATTCGTTCATTTATTCTTCAACCTCTTGCGTAGATTCTCGATTAGTCCGCCGTCCGTCAGGATTTCCATGATGAAAGGCGGAAGCTTTGTGCCTTGGAGACTCTTCTTCTGCGTCACGTTCTCAACCTTGCCCGCCGTCAGGTCCACGGCTACTTCGTCGCCTTCGCGGACTGCGGCTGAGATTCCTTTGCACTCGATGACGGGTAGGCCGATGTTTATGCTGTTGCGGAAGAATATGCGCGCAAACGACTCTGCCACGACGCATTGGACGCCTGCGTACTTCAGCGCCAGCGGCGCCTGTTCCCGGCTGCTGCCGCAGCCGAAGTTTTTGCCTCCGACGACTATGACGCCTTGCTTGGCTTTTTCGGGGAACGCTGCGTCTATGCCTTCCATGGCGTGCTTCGCCAGTTCCTTCGGGTCTATGAGCGACAGCCACTTTCCAGGCAGGATGACGTCTGTGTCGATGTTGCTTCCGAAGGTTACGGCTTTGCCTTTGACCTGCATTTTCTAAGCCTCCACTGTCCGCGGGTCAGTCAGCTTTCCTGTCAGCGCTGAAGCGGCAACCGTGGCTGGCGACGCCAAGTAGACGTTGGCTTCTGGGCTGCCCATTCTGCCGATGAAGTTCCTGTTCGAGGTGCTCACGCAGGTTTCGCCCGACGCCAGCAAGCCGATGTGTCCGCCGAGGCATGGGCCGCAGGTTGCGCCGCACATCAGGGCACCCGCTTCGGTGAAGACTTCGACTAAGCCTTCTTTCAGCGCCTGCGCGTAAACCTCCTGCGATGCGGGGATGACTAGGGCGCGGACGCCTTGTTTGACTTTCTTGCCCTTCAGGATTTGGGCTGCGAGTCGTAAGTCTTCTATGCGTCCGTTTGTGCATGAGCCGATGAACGCTTGTTCGATTGGGACGTCTTTGACTTTGCTGACGGGTTTCACGTTGTCCACCGAACTGGGCACGGCTACCTGCGGCTCCAAGTTCGAGACATCAATGTTGAACGTTTTTTCGTACTTGGCGTCCGCGTCGCTCTTCAGGGCTCTGTAGTCGGGCATTTTTCTGACCCGTGACTTGAGGAATTTGGCTGTGGTTTCGTCTGGTTCCACGATGCCGTTCTTGGCGCCCATCTCCACCGCCATGTTGCAGACCGTCATCCTGCCCGCGATGCTCATGGCGCGCATGGTCGAGCCCGTGAATTCGGCGCTCTTGTAGATGGCTCCGTCAACGCCGACCTTGCCGATTACGGAGAGAATCAGGTCTTTGGGGGTGACGTACTTCTGGAACTCGCCTTCAACGTTGAACCTGAGGGCTTCGGGAACTTTCAGCCAAATCTTGCCCGTGGCGAAGACCGCTGCAGCCTCTGTGGAGCCTATGCCCGTGGCGAAGGCGCCGAACGCGCCGTAAGTGCATGTGTGTGAGTCTGCGCCTACGATGAGGTCGCCTGGCGTCACATAGCCTTTCTCGGGCATGACTTGGTGGCATATTCCGCCCTCGCCCACATCGTACAGGCGTATGTCTTGTTCTTTGGCGAATTTGCGGAGCATCTTGTGCAGTTCCGCCATCTTAACGGATTCCGCGGGAATCTGGTGGTCCAGAATGATGACTACTTTTTTGTTGTCCCAGACTCTATTGACGCCTATCTTCTTGAAGGCTTCAACGGCTAAGGGTCCGGTCAGGTCGTGCACCATGATTCTGTCGACGCTGGCGTCGATAATTTCGCCTGGGTGCACTGATGTTTTGCCTGATGCCTTGGCCAGAATTTTTTCGGTTATGTTCATCCAGATTCCTCAGGTTTCTTGTGACTGTGTCTTGGTGACTGGGAGTTTTCCGCGCGGATTGTTAAGTATTTCCCCCACCGAACTCTCTTTAGATGTTGGAAGGTGCACCGCCAACCAGAGGGTTTACCATACTACGTAGATGGAGGGGTGATGGTTGCTCCGGGCGGCTACTCCTCGATTCGGATGCTTTTGGCTCCCCTTGCCAGCGCGGTTATGCCGGTTCTGGCGAGTTCAATTATTCCGTAGGGTCGCATGAGGTTTAGGAAGGCGTCGATTTTGTCGGGGGTTCCGGTGATTTCGACGGTTAGGCTATCTGGCGAAACGTCTATGACTCTGCCTCGGAAGACGTCTACGCAGCTTATGATATCGGAGCGTTCCTTCGCGCTTGAAAGGGAGACTTTGGCGAGCGCCATTTCCCGCATGACGAAGTTGCCCTGCTCTAGCTCCTCGACTTTGATGACGTCGATGAGTTTCGCCAGCTGCTTGACGACTTGGTTTATGGTTTTCTCGTCTTCGTTCACGGTTATCGTTATGCGTGCAATGTCTTTCTGCTCTGTAGGTCCGACGGTTATGCTTTCGATGTTGAAGTTGCGGCGCCTGAACATGTTGGCCACGCTGTGCAGGACGCCGGGTTTGTTTTCAACGAGGGCTGATATGACTTTGGTTTTTCCAGTTTCCATCCTAGTAGTCACCTACCTGTTGGGGTAAACCACAGCCCGGAGGCACGAACGGCTTCACGTCTTCCTCTGAGCCGATGGGTACATCTATGACCGTGGTGACTTTGCTCTTCAAGGCTTCTTTCACCGCCTTCGTGAACTCCTCTATCGACGTCACTCGGAAGCCCTGGGCGCCGTAGGCTTCTGCCAGCTTGACGAAGTTAGGCGTCTTCCCCAGGTTCACCGCCATGTACCTCCGCTTGTAGAGCATGCGCTGCCACTGGGCCACCATGCCGAGTACCGAGTTGTTGAGGACTATGACGGTGACTGGGATGTTCTCCGTCACAGAGCACGCCAGTTCCTGCTCGGTCATTATGAAGCTGCCGTCACCCGCTATGTCCACGACTGGTCGGTCTGGGCAGGCGACTTTGGCGCCGAGCGAGGCGGGGAAGCCGAAGCCCATCGTGCCCAAGCCTCCTGAGCTAATGAACGTTCGGGGCTTGAGGGCTTTGAAGTACAGCGCCGACCACATCTGGTTCTGACCCACCTCGGTCGTGACTATAGCGTTCTCGGGCAGCAGCTTCCTTAGTTCGGTCAGGAGCGTCTTCGGGATGAGGTCTTTCGGGATTTCCTTCATCAGAGGGCTCAGTTTTTCCTTGGCTTCTTTCACCCGGGTTTGCCATGGCGTGTGGTTTTTCTTTAGGAGCTTCTCAGCCGTGGCAGCGCAGAGCATTCGCATCGTGACTTTGGCGTCGCCAACAACGGCTATGTCTACCTCGACGTTCTTCCCGATCTCAGCCGCGTCAATGTCTACCTGAATCTTCTTGGCGTTCGGCGCGAAGCTGTTCAGGTTTGCCGTGGCGCGGTCGGAGAAGCGTGTGCCCACCGCCAGTAGGGCGTCTGTTTCGCTCATGAGTTTGTTAGCCGCTGGGTTGCCGTGCATGCCGATGCAGCCCACGGACAGCGGGTGAGTTTCGGGGAACGCGCCCTTGCCCATGAACGTCGTAGCTACCGGCGCCATGAGCAGGTCCGACATATGGGTGAGTTCGTCTGAGGCGTTGGCGATTATGACTCCGCCGCCTGCGAGTATGAGAGGTTTCTCTGCCTTTGCGAGGAGTTCGGCTGCTTGGCTGACTGCTGCGGGGTTGGGTTCGCAGGCGGGCATGTAGCCGCGGATGCTTACGGTGCCTGTGTATTCGACTTCTGCGGTGTCAGCCTGAACGTTCTTGGGCAAGTCCACGAGGACGGGTCCGGGTCTGCCTGTGGTGGCGACGTAGAAAGCGGTGTTGACTGTCATGGGGATTTCTTGGACGGTGCGGGGCTGGAAATTGGCTTTGGTTATTGGCGTGGTTATGCCGATGATGTCCGCTTCTTGGAAGGCGTCTCTGCCGATCATGTAGCTGGTGTTCGTGCCTGACGATGGAACCTGTCCGGTCAGCGCGACCACGGGTGAAGAGTCCATGTAGGCGTTGGCTATGCCCGTGACGAGGTTCGTGGCTCCTGGTCCGCTGGTTGCCATGCAGACGCCGGGTCTGCCTGAGGCTCGTGCGTAGCCTTCGGCGGCGTGGGCGGCTCCTTGTTCGTGTCGGGCGAGGATGTGGCGGATTTTGGTGTTTCCGCAGAGGGCGTCGTAGACGGGCAGTATGGCGCCTCCTAGGATTCCGAATATGTGGGTTACGTTCTGGTTTTCGAGGGTTTGGATTAGGGCTTTTGCGCCTGAGGTTTTGGTCATGGGTTTTGGCACCTTATGTATTCTAGGAAACTGGGATGGTTCTGGACGCAGAATTTTCTGGTCTGGAGGTTGGGGTTAAATTTTCCAGAGGGATGCCTGAACAAAACAGCGAACGGATACTGGACAGAGGTGGCGATCCCTCACGTTCTTTCCTCCAATGTGACGATTCCATATTGGTACCTCTGAATGGAAATAAAAAGATTGTGGTATCTCAGGCATCGCAGAAGCCGAGATGGACAGAGAAATCGGCAAAGCTAGACGAAAAGCAACACTGCCCACGAAGTGGATAAGCCGTTTTCACGAGACTGGACACGAATTCCACTGAGCCATGCAAATGGTGGCGGGTGCTGGGCAGACCTCCCCTCTATAGGTTTCTGCAATGAGTTTCTATTAGGCTCCAAATATGATGGCTCAGGCTGGAGCGCTCTGGTACAGGGTGCGGATTCGCTCGCAGGCTTCCCTGATTCGTTCCACTGGCTGGGTGAACGTTATCCTCGCGTAGCCTTCTCCGTGCTTGCCGAAGCCGATGCCGGGCGTGACGGCGACGCCGACGCTGAGGAGTTTGCTGGCGAACTCCATGCTGCTGCCTTTGCAGTTCATCCACACGTAGAAGGTGGCCTTGGGCTTCTCGCATTGGAACCCTATGTCGCACAGCGTGTCCGCCAGCACGTCCCGGCGTTCCTGGTAGATGCGGTTAGTCTTCTGCAGGAACTCTGGCTGCGCGCTGCTCTTGTAGGTGGCGAGCGCCTTCACAGCGACCTTCTGGATGTACACGGGCGGACCTGAATCGATTTGTGATTTGACCTTAGTTAGCCCGCTTACGAGTTGCCTGTTGCCGACGGCGAAGGCGATGCGGTCGCCCGTCATGTTGAACGTCTTGCTAAGCGAGTGGAACTCGATGGCGCAGTCCATCGCGCCGTCCACCTCGAGGATGCTTGGGGCGCGGTAGCCGTCGTAGCTTATCTCGCTGTACGCGTTGTCGTAGCAGAGCAGGATGTTGTTGTCCCGCGCGAAATCCACGGCTTCTTTGAGGAATCTCTTGTCCACCGTCGCGGCCGTGGGGTTGTTCGGGTAGTTCAAGAACATCATCTTCGCCCCCCGCGGCTTCACCGCATCGAAATCTGGCTTGAAGCCGTTCTCCGCCAGAAGCGGCACTTCAACGGGCACGCCGTCGCACATGATGGTGCTGCCGTTCGCGTACACAGGGTAAGCAGGGTCGGGCACGAGCACGCGGTCGCCGGGGTTCACGAACGCACGAGCCACGTTGGCTATACCCTCCTTGCTGCCCAGCAAAGCCACAATCTGGTCCTGTCCGAGGTCCACGCTGAAGCGCTTCTTGTACCAGTCCGCCACTGCTTGGCGGAAGTCGGGTTCGCCTTGGCTGAAGCTGTAGTTGTGGTTCCGCGGGTTCCCAGCCTCATCCTTGAGTGCGTCGAGGATGAACTGGGGCGGCGGAAGGTCTGGGTCTCCGATGCTGAGGCTGATGAGGTCAACGCCCTGGGCTTTCTTTTCCTTGATGAGCCGCTCGATTTCGGCGAAAAGGTACGGCGGAAGCCTCTTGATTCGGTCGGCAAACTTGATGCCCATCGGGGTCACGACTCTACCTTAGAATTAGTTTGCCCTCAAAAACCTTCTCAGCCGGACCCGTCAGGAACACGTTTCCTGCAAGCTCAATCTGCAGCTTGCCGCCGAGAACGTGAACTGTGACTTTCTTTCCCGTCTTGCCCAGCTTGTTCGCAGCCACCGCAGCCGCAGAGGAGCCTGTGCCGCACGCCAGCGTCTCGCCGCAGCCCCTCTCCCAAACCCTCACCTTCAGCTCGTTCTTGTTGAGGACTTGGACGAAGCCGACGTTCGTTCGCTTCGGGAAAGCCTTGTGGTTCTCAATCTTGGGTCCGACGCGTTCTACTGGAAACTCGTCGATGTCGTCCACGAATATGACGCAGTGCGGGTTGCCCATCGAAAGGCACGTAACCTTGTAAACCTCATCGTCCACCCGCAGGTCCTCGTTGAGGCATTCGCCCCTGCCCTGCATCGGCAACGCCTTCCGGTCCCAGTTGGGCGCGCCCATGTCCACCCTGACCGTTTCGACCTCGCCACCCTTGAGAGTCAGCCAGACGTGTTTCGGTCCAGCCAGCGTCTCTACGATGAACTCTGTCTTGTTGACGATGGCTGTTTCGTAGCAGAACTTGGCGAAGCATCGGATGCCGTTGCCGCACATTTCGGCTTCGCTGCCGTCGGCGTTGAAAATCCGCATCCTCGCGTCCGCCGCCGTGGAGCCTGAAGCCAGCAGCAGTCCGTCGGCTCCGACGCTGAACCTTCTCTGGCAGAGTTTTCTTGCGAGGGCTTCGGCTTCGGCGGTGCCGATTTTTTCGTCGCGGTTGTCGATGGCGATGTAGTCGTTGCCTAAGCCGTGCATCTTCCAGAACTTCACTGCTGCCACTCCGCCGCCTGCTCTTGCCCACGCATCAAGTCGTCCAGTTGCTCGCGTTCGCGGACGAGTCTGTATTTGCCTTCGTTGACCATGACTTCGGCGGCTCGGGGTCTTGCGTTGTACTGGCTGCTCATAGCGTATCCATAGGCTCCCGCGTTCAAGACTGCCAGCAGGTCGCCTTCCTCTATCTGCGGCAACCGCCTGTCCCTCGCCAGAAGGTCGCCTGACTCGCATATGGGTCCTGCTATGTCGTACTTGTCTTCGCCTGTGGCAACCATCTTGTTCGCCACGACAATGGGGTGATAAGACCCGTACATGGCTGGGCGAACGAGCGTGTTGAAGCCCGCGTCCACCCCCACGAACGACCGGTAAGGCGTCGTCTTCAGAGTGTTCACCGACGTCAAAAGCACGCACGCGTCAGCTACGAGGAACCTGCCTGGTTCGACGCAGAAGACAGGCTCGCCTAAGCCGTACTGGTTTGTTCTTGCCTTGAACGGGGAAAGCACCTTTTCCGAGAAGACCGCCAGGTCCA
This sequence comes from Bathyarchaeia archaeon, assembly GCA_041946875.1. Classification (GTDB taxonomy): domain Archaea; phylum Thermoproteota; class Bathyarchaeia; order Bathyarchaeales; family Bathycorpusculaceae; genus JADGNF01. Next base: position 23,168 of record JBHGBG010000009.1, on the reverse strand, counting down.
GCTCTTTGTCCTCGGGCTTGTAGGGCACGCCTATGCCGCCGCCCATGTCCACGAACTCGAAGTCCACTCCAACCTGCTCGTGAACCCGCCGCGCAACGCTCAACAGCTTGTCCAGCGCCGCGATGAATGGCTTGGAGTCGAGGATGCCTGAGCCGATGTGCATGTGTATCCCGAACTTCTCCACACCCGCCTTCTTAGCCGTGTCATAGGCTTTCAGCGCGTCCTGCTCCCACAAGCCGAACTTCGAAGCCTTGCCCGCCGTGATAACATGCTCGTGGATTCCAGCGCCGATTTCAGGGTTAACTCTAACAGATATGAACTTGGGCGCACAGATTTTCAGGAGTCGGTTCAGCTGCGACAGCGAATCCACGTTGACAGTGACATTGGAGTCGGCGAGGAACTTGAGCTCATCATTTCGGACGCTTGTTCCAGTGAACAGAATCCGCTCGGGCGTGAAGCCGCTGGTTAAAGCCATGAAGACTTCACCCGGGCTGACGGCGTCGATGCTGGCGCCTTCGGTCTCCAGCGTCCGCATGACGGCGAGGTTCGAGTTGGCTTTGGCTGCGTAGAAAACCCTGATTTTCTCGTAGTTCTTCGAAAGCGCTTGGTAGAGTCGCTGATAGTTCTGCCTGATTCGCTTCTCGCTCAGGACGTAGAGCGGCGTGTCAAACTTCTTCGCCAAGTCGCTTGCGGCGACGCCGTCGATGAAGAGCTGACCGTTTCGGTTTTCGAGCGGGTCGTTAAGGGTGTACACTTGGGTTCACCTTGTTATCGTGTTTCGTCAGATACTATGTGCAGGCTAAGCTTTAAGCTAATCCCTTCGCCACCGAAAGCTCGGCGCTCAGAATACCCGCGCCCGCGCCGCCGCGGATGGTGTTGTGCCCCAAGCACATGTACTTTATCGTCAGAATCGGGTCCTTCCGGATTCTGCCGACGACGACGCTCATGCCCCTGCCTGTGTCCCTGTCGAATCTGGGCTGCGGTCGGTTCTGCTCTTTCCGCACCACGATGGGGTTCTCTGGGGCGCTGGGCAACTTCAGCTTTTGCGGTTCGCCTTTGAATTGGGCGAATGCCTCCTCCACCTCTGCTGGCGTGGGTTCGGCGTCGAGTTTCACGAAAACCGACTCCAAGTGTCCGTCCTTGACGTGGACTCGGTTGCAGCTCGCGCTCAACTGGAAATCTGCGTTCTGGACTGTGATGCCGCTGAAGGTTCCGAGGATTTTCATGGCTTCCGCCTCCATCTTTTCCTCTTCCTTCGAGATGTACGGCACGACGTTGTCGATTATGTCCAGCGAAGCCACTCCCGGGTAGCCCGCGCCGCTCAGCGCCTGCATGGTTGAGACCACGATCTGCTTCAGGCCGAAGGCCATGAGCGGCTTCAGTGTCATGGCTAGCTGAATCGTGCTGCAGTTGGGGTCGGTTGCGATGAACCCCTTCCATCGGTGGTTCTTCTGCTGAATGGGTATGAGTTCGTAGTGCTCGGGGTTCACTTCGGGAACGATAAGCGGCACGTCTTTCTCCATCCTGTGGGCGCTGGCTTTGCTGAAGACGGGGAAAAGCGCGGCGAATTCCGCCTCGACGGGTCCTGCGAGGTCGCCGGGCAGCGAGGAGAAGACTATGTCTACGTCTCCCGCTTTCTCCACAGCTTCGACCGTGGTGTCTGCCACAGTCATGTTGGCGATGTCTTTTGGCAGGTCGGTTTCCATGACCCAGTTGCAGGCGTCTCGGTACTTCTTGCCCGCGCTCCGCTCGGAGGCGGCGAGCACTTCGATGGAGAACCACGGGTGCCCCTGCAGGAGTTGGATGAATCTCTGTCCGACGGCTCCTGTGGCGCCGAGAATGGCTACTTTACGTTTTGAAGGCATCTACTATCGCTTCCTTTGCTCTTTTGATTTGGCTTTCTTCGATAAAAACGTTAATGGTTGCCTTGCTCGTCGTGACCTCGATGATGTTTATGCCCGCCTCACTCAAAGCAGTGCTGATCCGCGCGACACCACCCGGCGAGTCAACAAAGAACGGGTGAATGATCTGGAGCATAGCAACATTCTCTCGGTGGCTGATTGCCCTGAAGCTTGAAACGCTGTGGAGCCGGTTCAGGATTGTGGCGATGTCTCCATCAGTGGTAAATATCGAGATGCTTCGTTTGCCCGAGCTCACGCCGTAGATGAGCTTGCCTTCCAGCACTGCAAACGCTTGCTTGAGGTTTTCTGAGTTGACTTCGCAGATGATGTTTATGGAAATCAAACCCAAATGCGTGTTTGTCTCCGCTGAGTTCATGTTGAAGCTGCCCGTGATTTCGGTGCCACCAACTGCGAGGTTTCCGCTGCTGATGCTGACGACGCGAAGCTTCTGGCTAGGCGACTTGTACTTCAGGGCCTCGGGTTTGACGATTTTGGCGCCGCCTTGCACCAAGTCAAACGCCTCGTGAATGTCTAAGCGGTTTAGGAATCTGGCTGCAGGAACGATTTTCGGGTCGGCTGAGAGTATGCCACTTGTTTCCTTCACCAGCACAATCTCGTCCGCGTCTAGGCATCGGGCGAGCAGGAGGGCTGTGGTGTCGCTTCCGCCGCGTCCCAGCGTCGTCACCCTGCCGTCTGGGTCTCTTCCGAGGAAGCCACAGACCACGGGCACGGTATCCTTGAGCAATGGTGCGATGAACTGGCGAACCCGCGCCTCAGTTGCCTCGTAGTCGGGTGTGGCGTCTCGGAAGCAGGAGTCCGTGACTATGGGCCACCGTTCGTCGGCTGGGTCAACAACCTCTGCCTTCGCACCCAAAGTTCTCAGGGCGCCGGCGAAGACGCGAGCGCTGGTGCGTTCACCCATGGAAACGATTTCCGCGTAGTCCCGGTCGCTGACCTCGCCGAGTTGGCTGATGGCTGCGACTAGGATGTCGGTTGTCTTGCCCATGGCTGAAACAACCACCACCTTCTCCTGATAGGGCGCTTCAGCAACCATTCTTGCGGCTTGCGCGACTTTTTCGCCCGTGGCGAGGTCTGCGCCGCCGAACTTGACGACAACTCTGCCGTGCACCATGTTTCACCGTTACTGGAGGTTGAGGACGTCTGCCATGTCGAAGATTCGGGGTTCGGTCTGCTTGCTGAGCCACTCAGCCGCGAGGACGGCGCCTTGGGCGAAGACGTTGCGCGAGAACGCCGTGTGTTCGATGCGGAGCATCTCGTAGGGTCCCGCGACAATGAGGTCGTGGATGCCTGGCACGCCGCCCGCTCGGAGCGCCGCGATTTCCAGCTCATCCGCCTTCCGGAGGCTGGTACCTTCACGTCCGTGGACCGTTCGCACGTAGCCGCGTAGACCTGCGACGATTTCGCCGAGTTTGAGGGCGGTGCCGCTGGGCGCGTCCTTCTTCGCCGTGTGATGAATCTCGCTTATGCTGAAGTTGTACTCTGCGGGGAAGGCGTTGAGGATCTGGGCGAGCTTGAAGAGGACGTTGACGCCCACGCTGTAATTAGGCGACCAAACGGCTGGCACCTTGCCTTCGACGGCGGCGCGGACGATGCGGTTCTGCTCCGCCGTGAAGCCCGTCGTGCCCAACACAATTGACTTGCCGAGCTTGGCGACGAGCGGCAGGTTCTGGACTTCCGCGGCTGCGGTTGTGAACGTGATGTAAATATTCGCTTCTTCGACGGCTTCGCAGAGCCTGTCCGTGCCCACGACGCAAGTGTCTGAGTTGGCTAAGCCCAGCTCTCGAAGGGTCTTGCCGACGGCTGGGCTACCTTTGGCTTCGACGGCGCCGACTATCTGGTGGCTTTTGCGGGTGGCTTCAGCGATGATGGCGTTGCCCATTCTACCGGCGGCGCCTGCGACGCACAAGCTAAGCGTACGCGAGTCCCTCCAAGTAGCGTTCGTTGTAGAGTCGGTCCATTAAGTCGACGTCGAAGAACTGTTCGACGGGCTTGAAGATTTCGGAGTGCGCCTCGTACACCTTGCGTGCGGCTTGCAGGACCAAGTCTAAGGCGGCTCGGGTCATTTTGCCGAGGGGTTGTCTGCAGGGTCCCGCGGGCATGCCCAGCACATTCATGAGGGTCTTGGTTGCAAGCGGGTTTCTTGCCCTAACCGTGGCTGGCCCGAAGGGTGTCTGCTCCTGCGTCTTCACCGTGACGACTGAAAACAGGGGCTGGAGGATTTCGTTGATCTGCTTCGCCTCCTTCACGTTGCCGTCGAGGATGTAGTGAACCATATCGCTGACCGCTCGGGGCGCGATGTTGCTCGTGACCGAGATGACGCCTGAGGCAGCGATGTCCGGCAGAGTCATCATCGCGAACGTTTTGTCGTCGTCGCCCGAGAGGATGTCGAAGTCACTGCCGCAGAGACTGCGCGTTAACCGCATGTTTTCCAGGTCGCCCGTGGCTTCCTTCACGCACCGCACGTTCGGGAACTCTCCATGGAGCATGGCGATGTCCTGCGGCAAAAGCTGGGTGCCTGTCCTGCCCGGGATAATGTAGGGGATGACTTGGACTTCAGGGAACTGGCGAGCGATGGGGGTGACGTATTCTCTGCGGATTTCGAGGCTGCTGGGTCCGTTGTAGTACGGATCAACGAGGAGGACGCAGTTGATGCCCGTGTGCGCCGCGTGTACCGTGCCCTCGACGGCTTCCTGTGTGCTGTTGCTGCCGGTACCGGCTATGGTTAAGCCTTTGCCGTGCGTGTACTCATGGACGCGTTCGGTGACTTTGTTGTGCTCATTCCAATCTAGCGTGGGGCTTTCGCCCGTGGTGCCGCAGGCTACGATGCCGCTGGCGCCTTGGCTGAGCTGAAATTCTACCAAGCGCTGTAAGCCCTCGTAGTCCACTTCGCGGTTTCGGAGGAAGGGTGTGATCAGGGCGGTGTAGCAACCGCTAAATTGATTCATTTTGTTAACCTCTGCGGAGGTTATTCTTGTCGAGTGGGTTATATAAGGCTTTCCGTTTTCGTTACTTCTATTACGTATTTCGTATGAATCTACCATCACCGTAATCGTTAATGCACTTTTGTTCACTGTTTTCGCACTCGAAAATCGAGCCAGCAAATCACCACGCGGAAACAGTTGTTCCGCAATTCTAGCAAGACACATAAACACGACAAACGTTTTGGAACATCGATAACCATGACACGCAGCCACGACCCGAAAAACGAACCCGCCCTGAAAGCAGGCGCCCTCTTGTGCCCAGTCTGCTGCGTCGAGTACATCGAGGCTGAAGTGGACTTTGAGGTCGACGGGAAAACCCTGCGTCACGTCAAGGTTCTCAGGTGCCCAGTTTGCGAAGACGAGCAGTTCACTCCACAACAGCGAGAAGTGATGGCGAAGTGGCTTCGCAGCGAACCATAGCGTAGACTCGCCTCCTCCCACTTGTTCTTAGAATGCTGACGCCGGACAGGGTGAACCGCAATCCATGGCAGACCGTGAATTCTTACCCAAAGGTCGAATGCAAAACGCTAATGCGAACAGTCTCGTCAACATGGCAGTAGACTGGTACACCTGTACGGTCATTGCAACGGGCTAATGAAGCTCAAACGGCTTAGCTCTGTTGCTGACTCTTTCTTATCGACTGACCGCAATTGATAACTAGTAGTTCCTGTCAACGTGGAGAAGGCGAGTGGGACTACATGCAGATGAGACATTCTGGTTTAGATCGCATCCTGAGCGTAAGCCTCTTGCTTACAGTATTCCTGCCTTGCTTCTTGGCCACTGGCACCTTTTCTCTAGCGAGCGCGGCAACTTCCGCTACCGATGATTGGCCGGCGTTTTGTCACGATGCCACGCACAGCGGTCACACAGCTTTCCCAGCGCCAAGCACGAACCAACTCCTGTGGAGTCGCCCAATCGACGGCCCGGTGTTTTCTTCCTCCGCGGTGGTGGACGGGAGAGTGTTCGTGGGTTCAAATGATGGAAAAGTGTACTGCTTCGAAGCGGCGTCGGGCGTACTTCTGTGGACTCGTCAAACTGGCGGCTCAGTTCGTTCGTCTCCAGCTGTAGCTGATGGCAAAGTATACATCGGCTCAGAAGACAGAAGAATCTACTGCTTAAATGCTGCGAGCGGTGGGATGGCATGGAGTTACCAGACCCATGGGATTATCCAGTCTTCCCCCGCAGTCGTCGAAAACAGAGTCTATGTCAGCTCATCGGACGGCAAGGTTTACTGCATTGACGCATCAACCGGAAGATACATAACGAGCGTCGCAACGGGTGGTCCGATCTTCTCTTCACCAGCCGTGGTCAACGGCTATGTCTACGTTGGCTCATCTGACAACATGGTTTATTGCTTCAACATCGCGTTTGGGGTTCTTTATTGGAGTTTCCCGACTGGCGGCAATGTGTATTCCTCTCCAACCGTGGTCGATGACAAAGTTTTCGTGGGTTCGAACGACGGCAAAATCTACTGTCTCCAAGCAAAGAACGGCTCAATGGTCTGGAGCTACGCAACAGGCGACTCGGTGCGGTCTGTTCCTGCAATCTCAAACGGCAACATCTACGTCGGTTCGGACGATGGTAAAATCTACTGCCTGAACGCCAAGTCGGGCGCTCACATTTGGAACTATACAACGGGCGGCTTTGTCACGTCTTCTCCAGCAGTTGCCGACGGAAGAGTCTACGTAGGCTCGGGTGACTACAAAATCTACTGCTTAGACGCTTCGAATGGTGCCCCAATATGGACTTACACAACCAACGGCGCCGTGTGGGCATCTCCAGCCGCTGCAGGTGGCAAACTCTACGTGAGCTCTTGGGATGGAGGAATCTACGCTTTTGGCAGGCCGACAATCAGCGACTTCAACGGGCTCTTCGTGCCCAACAACGTGCGCATGATTTACCCGTCAGACACAACGCCGAAACCTCTCGGCTGCGCACCAGCGATGGTCAGCGACTGGACAGCCTCAGCCTTCATCTACACAAAACTGGAAAACGCCACCGAGGGCAAAGACACAAACAGCACCTTTGTCGACCAAGCGACAGGACAACCCTTAGGCGCTGCAGGTACAACAATAGTGAGCTTCGGAGGTCCGGTAGTCAACCCAGTGGTCAAATATGCCGAAGCCGACACAACGCCCTCAGTTGATAGGGCACCCGTGAGGTTCCAGGATGGCGGAAGCGGCGTCCTCTTCTTCCAGTACTCGAACAGAACCATCATCCCAGGCGCCTACCTGCTGGCTTCCTCGGTGAATCACAACGAGGACATGTTCGTCATTGAGGTCTACCGCGACGGAGAAGGAAGAGACATCATGCTCTGCTACGGCATGGGCTGGCAGGGCACGTACGCGGCCGGCAAGTACTTCGACACCGAAATCTACCCGAATCTCACCTCTTACACCTACTCATGGATTATAGTGAAATGGGAAGATACGAACGCCAACGGGTTCGTAAACGCTGCCGCAGACGGGGACACCTACACAGTCATAGCAAAAGGATAGGAAAAAGAACAGGCCGAAGCGTCGTGCCACAATCCCACCCTCAACAACCTTACAGCGCCCAGACAAAGATTCACCTATAGGGTTACTTCTTTAAGAAGAGGGGGCTATAGAACTCAGCGAGCCCAAGCCGAAACCAGCGCATGACCGAACTTGTCGAGACAGCGCAACGTATTAATAAACCGCCAACGCATTCAGTTGGCATCAGTTGGAGGAATAAACGCTCAACCAACAAAAAAACACCCGAACTATAGAAGAAATAAACGAGAAAATCAAACGCGGCGATGCCCAAGTTCTTTCGGCTGAAGAGATGAAAAAACTCGTCGAAAGCAGCAGCGTGGAAGTAGCTTTTAAAGAAGTCGACGTAGTCACCACGGGCACTTTCGGCGCCATGTGCAGCTCAGGCGCAATCGTAAACCTCGGGCATGCCGACCCACCCATAAAAATCGACTCAGCCTGGATGAACAACGTCCCAATCTGCCATCCAGGCGCAGCAGTTGACCTCTACATAGGTGCGACTGCCATGTCGGAAACGCAGCCCTTCGAGTACGGTGGTGGACACCTAATCGAAGACCTCGTAGCCGGCAAGGAGGTGGAACTCAGAGCCACAGCCTACGGCACAGACTGCTACCCACGCACACAGCTGAAGACGAACCTGACAAAGGAGGACCTGAACCAGTTCTACCTGCTCAACTTCCGCAACTGCTACCAACGCTACAACTGCGCCGTGAACAGCCGAGACGAAACCATCTACACCTACATGGGCAAACTTCTACCCCACATGCGCAACGCCACCTACTCAGGCGCGGGAGAACTAAACCCCCTCATGAACGACCCAGACTACGAAACCATAGGCATAGGCACCCGAATCTTCCTCGGCGGCACCCAAGGCTACGTCATCGGCGAAGGCACTCAGCACGAAGCCTCCTCGCTGAACGGCACCCTAATGGTCAGAGGAAACGCCAAGAAAATGAACACCGAATTCCTCAGAGGCGCAACCTACACGCGATACGGCACCACGCTCTACGTAGGCTTGGGCATCCCCATCCCTATACTCAACGAGGGCCTAGCCAAGAAAACAGCCATCCGAGACGAAGAAATCTTCACGAACGTCGTAGACTACGGCGTGCCGCGCAGAGACAGACCCAAACTCGCCAAAGTCAGCTACAAAGAACTCAAATCAGGCAGCATAACCGTCGAAGGCAAACGCATCAGAATCAGCTCACTGTCCTCACTCAAGACCGCACGAAAAATCGCCGAAACCCTCAAAACCTGGATTGCCAACGGCGAATTCACGTTGACGGCGCCAGTGGAAAGGTTGCCGCTGGACAGCGTCTTCAAACCCATGAAGCAGACCGAAGCCACATCCTTTGTCGTCAACGTCATGCAGAACGCCGTGACATGCAGAGAAAACGAGGAAGTACGCGCCATAGCCGAGCGCATAGTCACCAAATCCGTCAACCACATAGTCGTCATCGACGACTTCGGCAGACTCAGCGGAATCGTCACATCATGGGACGTAACCAGAGCCATGGCTGAGGGCAAAAAAGCCTTGACAGACATCATGACACGACGCGTGATAACCACGAAGCCCGACGAACCGCTGGAAACAGCTTCGAAGAAGATGGCACGACACAACATATCCGCGTTGCCAGTCATTGACAACAACAAGAAAGTGCTTGGAATAGTCACATCCGAGGATGTCTCCAAGCTGCTGGGAAGGTGAAAGCAGAATGACGAGAGTACTGCTCAGATTCTCGGAAAATAACGTCGACCAACCCATCGTCTCTCAGGTCATCTTGGAACTCAAAGTGCCGATAAACATCGTCGCCGCACACGTGAACAGCAAAGGCGGAGAAGTCCTAGCTGAGGTTCCAGCCGAATCCCTGGACCGGATCGTGAAGGCTTTCCGAAAGAAGGGCGCAACCGTGAGCTTACCCAAGCTCATCGAGGTGGACACGGAGAAGTGCATAAGCTGCGGTTCCTGCGTCACGCTGTGCCCAGTCGAAGCCATCACACAGGCAGAAGACCTTTCAATCGTGTTCAACAAGGAGAAATGCGTCGGCAGCACATGCAGCGCCTGCGTCGATGCGTGTCCAGCAAGGGCGATAACGTCGGTGAAGCAGAACAACCACGAAATCGGCGAGAACACTCGGCTGAAAGAGAAAACAGGCAAGAAGTGATGAAAAATCTCTTCAGGCAAGCTTTCGCGTTCAAGGAAAGCCAGTGCATCATAATCACGGACAAGCAGGAAGCCATCAACACAGCTATAGAGTCGCTGAAGGGCAACCGCAAACAACTGGAAGAATACACAAAAACACACCCCAAATTTCTCTGGACCCTCAAACCCATTCCAATTCCCGAAAACCCGCCTGTGGCGAAGCGGATGGCAGAAGTCGCAGATAAAGCCAACGTGGGTCCCATGGCAGCTGTAGCCGGAGTCCTGGCGGATTTAGCCGTCGAAGACATGCTCGCCGCAGGCTGCCAAGTCGCCGTTGTCGAGGATGGCGGAGAAATCTCGGCAGTTTCCAACGTGCCGATTGACGTGGCGTTCGCTGCAGGTGAGGAGCCGTTGTCGAAGCGTTTCGGCTTCAGGCTGACCGAGTTTCCTGCGGGCGTGGCCACGAGCTCTGGCCGTTTCAGCCACGCCTTGAGCTTTGGCGATGCCGAAGCAGCCACCGTTTTCTGCAGGAGAGCTGGGTTGGCGGATGCTGCTGCAACTGCCGTGGCGAACGTCGTGAAGGGCGAAGACTCCAACGCTGCCATAGGCAGAGGGCTGGATGTGGCAAAATCCGTCGAAGGCGTGGAAGGAGCGCTAATCCTCTTCAAGGGTAGTGTGGGCACGTGGGGCAGAATTCCGCAGATGATAAAGATTGATTCTGGTGCGCTGTGACAGCCACTCACCCACAGAGACAACATCGGCTTTAGCTATTAAAGCATGAATTGGCAACGAATGTTACAACTTGGAAAAGAGGAAGGGGCGGTTGCTACGCTTTTCTCTCTGCTGATGATGCTGAGCCGTTGCCGTTGTACGCCGTCAGCACGTTCATGCCGCCCAGAACCGCGTCCATACTTGCCATGACAATGTCTTCACGTACGCCAGTCGCGGTGGCTGTCCTGTTGCCCTTGCGCATCCGCACCGACACCTCCACAACGGCGTCTGTACCGCCCGTAATCGCCTTCACGCTGTACACTTCCAGGTGAATCGGCTCGACCTCTTGGATGGCTCTCTTGACCGCGTTTATGGCTGCATCTACGGGTCCGACGCCCATGGCTGCGCCGCAGACCTCTTTCCCGTTCATCTTGAGCCTGACTGAGGCTGTGGCTGTGACGGTGTTGCCGCTGACCACGGTAATCTCCTGCAGCTGAATGGGTTTCTCCTTGCTGAGTCCCAAAACGTTTTCGGCAATCGCCAGCATATCCGCGTCCGTCACGGTTTTGCCCTTGTCGCCGATGATTTTGACGCGCTGGAAAATCTCCTTCAGCTGCTCCTCAGTCGGCGTCAAGCCCATGTCGATCAGCGTTGCTTTGATGCCTGCGGAGCCAGAGTGTTTGCCGGATGCCAGCCGCCGGGTTCCGCCCACCAGCTCGGGTTCGATTGCCTCGTAGGTTGAAGGATGCGCCAGCATGCCCTGTGTATGGATGCCCGACTCGTGGGTGAACGCGTTTTCGCCGACGATGGCTTTGTTCGGCTGCACGTAGATGCCTGTCAGCCTCGAAACCAGCTGGGAAATGCTGTACAGCTGCTGCATCTTCACGTCCAGCTTCAATCCGTACAGGTTCCGCAACGTAACCACAATCTCCTCCAGCGAAGCGTTGCCCGCGCGTTCGCCCAAGCCGTTGATGGTAGCGTGGAACTGGTTGGCGCCCGCTCGGAGTGCTGCTACGGTGTTGGCTACTGCCATGCCGAAGTCGTTGTGGCAGTGCACGCTGATGACTGGGACGCTCAGTGATTCGCGCAGGTCTGAGAATAGGTCGCAGCTACGCTCAGGAGTCAGGACGCCAACGGTGTCGCAGGCTACAACGCGGTCTGCTCCTGCCTCGATACCCGCAGCGAAGACCCTCTTCAGATACTTGCGGTCAGCTCGCGTGGCGTCTTCCGCCGACAGCTCCACAATCAAGCCGCAGTCCTTGGCGTGTTTCACCATTTCCTTCGCGATTTGGAGCACCTGCGCTCGTGTCTTCTTCAGTTTCGCCTCGATGTGCAAGTCTGATACGGGTATGATGAGGTGGATGCTGTCTGCGCCGCTCTCCGCCACGGCGTCCACATCGCCCTTGGTGCCGCGGGAGGCGCTGCAGATTTCCGCCTTCAAGCCTGCTTCGGCGATGAGTTTGACGGCTTCCATCTCGCCTTCAGAAACGGCGGCGAATCCCGCTTCGATGATGTCTACGCCGAGGTCGTCGAGGCGTTTGGCTATTCTTAGTTTGTTTTCGGGAGTCAGGCTGACTCCGGGGGTTTGTTCTCCGTCGCGGAGGGTGGTGTCAAAAATTCTTACTTTTTCGGGGAAGTGGTTAGGGTTGGATAAAGCGATACCCCATTTTTCATCACTTGCAATTCAGTTCAATGCGGGATGCGCAAATATAAGATTTATGGTGTCGAGATTCTGTCGTTCAGGTTTTCTCTGGTTCCATCATGCGCCTGCACATCATGGATGCAGAACAGACCCTGCACGCTATCTGTTTACAATGATGTTTAGCAATGCTTATCTGGCTTTTCAGGATAAGAGCTTTGAGGCTTAGACCGTGACTGAAAAGCGCTCTTTCGGAAACGGAGTTCCATACGTCCGTCTTGGCAAAGGAGGGAAAGTCCTTGTTGTTTTCAGTGGTGGACCGGGCAGTTTTCTTCCTTCAGGTTCTCTGAGTCGGTTATCTAACGAATTTAAAGTCCTGTCTGAAAGCCGTGCGGTTTACGTTATGTCAAGAAAATCTGGGTTGCCCGAAGGCTATAGTACTCGGGACATGGCGGAAGACTATGCAGAGGTGATTAAGGATGAGTTTGAGGGTGGCCCCGTTGATGTCATGGGTATGTCGTATGGCGGGTTGATTGCGCAGCATCTAGCAGCCGACCATCCTGAACTTGTTCGCCGATTAGTTCTCGCTATGTCTGCCTACCGTTTGTGTGATGGAGGAAAGAAGGTGGACATGCGGTTTGCGGAGTTGCTGAGTGAAGGCAAAAAGAGAGCCGCTTTTAACGCCCTTGGCCCCATAATTAATGCCCGAGGAATCAAGAAAAGGCTTTTGAAGTCTTTTATGTGGCTTTTTGGTCCCCTCATGCTGAACAAACCCGAAAACCCTTCGGATTTGCTGGTGGAAGGCAAGGCAGAAGTCGCACATGACTCCCGAAATCGGCTTGCTGATATTAAGGCACCTACCCTCATAATTGGAGGCGACAAGGACTATTATTTTCCACTGGATCTGTACCGCGAAACAGCCGCTGGAATCCCGAATGCTAGACTCATCCTGCGCGAAGGGAAGGGCCACGTGATTTGGGGAAAACAGTTTGAGGAAGATGTACTCGCCTTTCTGTGTGAAGAGGAAAGCGGGCCTTCGCCCAAATAAGGCGAGATTGTGCAGCAAAGCATCCCCGTGCTTGTGTTAGGCACGTTTTCCTTTGTCCCAATAATAGAGGAACAGATCTTTGACCCAGTTGAGAGACGCAGGGTCATTTCCGTAGAAGCTCGCATTATAATCCATTCTCCCTTCGTTTAAACGCAAACATATCATAGCCTCCTTCTCAGTAAGCATAATGACCGCTGGGATGTCTGACGCAGGGAAACCTCTGCCTTCAACATTTCTCACTTTTTCAGACCAAGTCTTGTAGGCGGGAAAGTCGTTTTCAGGAAAAATATCTCTGAACTTCACTCCTTTGCGGATTTGCTCTTGAAATACTGGGACCATGGCTTCAACCGTGCTGCCTTCTCGCATCCCCCATGTGCACTGCTCAGCTTCTCTAAACATTTTCTCCGTAATTCGCATGCCTTTCATTGCGTCCATTATTAGGGTCACCTGTGAAAGTTCACCTATTCTGTTCACGAATTGGGCGGGAAGTCGCCAGATGTCATGCATCGAGAAATACTCTTTGTGCTTTGAGATGAACTCTAAAGAGGAGGAGAGCTGCAGCACAAGCCTGCCATACTGCGTGATGGCGTATGTGCCTTCAGGGTGCTTCTGAACAAGCAACGCTTCGCTCAAACGTTGTAGCTGTCTGAAAGTTTCAGTAGTCGTTAAGTCTAATTTGCGTGCGACCTCCTTCATTCTCCAATTCTTCTCACTCAGCTTGCGCAACAAGCCAAGTCTGCTCTCGCTGGCAAGCTCAAAAAACAGCCTCTCAATCCCTTCCTCATTCTCCATGCTTCATCACCGATGCTAACGCATTCACACCGCTGTGTACAATTCACACTGTCAGCAAATAAAAGTAATCAACATCCGCCGCCTCAGAAGAATTCATGAGGCAAGAAAAGATGGAAAATCAGGCAGCAGACAAGGAACGGTTCTTCTCCATAGAGCTCAAATCAAAAGCAAACCTGAGAAACGTAGCCATATCAAACGGCTCCCGCGACAACGTCCTCGTGGAGGGCACCCTTGGCGAACTCGTACAAGCCACTTTTGCGGAAGAAATAATCCTGGAAGTCGTCGGTAAGAAAGGGATTCTGAGGATAGACCTCGGAGAGGATGACATCAAAAGAACAATGCAGAAAGACCAAGCGGAGGTGAAGAATCGATGAAAACGATGAGCAAAGCGCAATCACTAGGTAGTACTCAGCGCATGGGTGAAATGTACTCTCAGATAGCAAATTCACCTTGGAGAAGCCTCTACAAGATTAGCACGGCATTTGCATTGACCATGGTGGTAATCATTTTCCCCATTCAGATAATCGCCTTCTCCATGGCTCCACTGCCCACCACCGCAGCTGGCTGGTTCACACTGCTTCAGAACAACAGTCTCCTTGGACTACTAGACCTAGACGTCTTAATCGTTGTCGACCAAGCTCTCCTCATTCCAATAACCATCGCCCTATACATCGCCCTCAGAAGAGTCAACAAACCGTACATGGCGCTCGCAACAATCTCTGGAATAGTAGGTGCCGTGATTTACTCCGCAACGAACAATGCCTTCTCTATGCTTTACCTCAGCAATCAACATGCAGCTGCGACGACGGATGCACAGAGAGCGGTCTTCCTCGCTGCGGGCGAAACAGCCATCGCCACAAGCCTGGGCACCGGCTGGTACGTTTACAACATTCTCGGCTCGCTTGCCCTTCTGATACCCGCAGTCGTCATGCTGCGCAGCAACATCTTCAGCAAAGCAACCGCTTATACAGGAATCGTTGCAGGTACAACTGGACTGGCCTTTTTTGTTCCAACGGCTGGCATCGCCTTCTTGTTTGTTTCAGCCTTTGCGCTCCAAGTCTGGTTTGTCTTGATTGCCAGAAAACTCTATCACCTAGGAAAATAGCCGTGAAAACGCGAACCTGCTAGGTTCGCTTTCCTTTTTCCCAGTAATGGAGAAATAGGTCTTTTACCCAGTCGAGAAACAGCGGGTCGTTTCCGAAGAAAGCTGCGTAGTCTGGCCTTCCATCGGTGAAACGGAAGGAGAATGCAGCCTCTTTCTCGGTGAGCGCGAAAACTGCCGGGTAGTCCGCGAGCGTTCTGTTCTCAAGATTTGGAAATCTTGCAGGCGGTTGAGGCGACAGAATCTTGTATTCAGCGCCTTTGGGGATTTGTTTCGATATGACGTCGAAGGGCTGGGGAAGCGGTTCTGGGGAGATGCCCCACATGTACCGCTGGGCTTCTCCGATTATCTGAGAAGACTTGCGGGTGCTCTCCACCAGATTCATGTTCAGAGTTGCTTTCGAAAGCTCGCCAATCCTATCCACAAACTGCTGCGGAAGCCGCCAAACGTCATGCGTCAGGAAGTACTGCTTGTGTTTCAGGGCGAATTCCATGGATGACGAAAGGTGCAGTTCCAGCCTGCCGAACGGCGTGAGGGCATAGGTGCCGTCAGGCTGCCTCTGAACAAGCAGAGCAGCGCTTAGACGTTCCAGCTGTCTGAACGCCTCCGTAGCAGTCAGGTTCAGTCGGCGGGCGATGTCCTGCATCTTCAGGTTTTCTTTCTGTAGCTCGCGGAGTATTTCGATTCTGCTTTCGCTTGCCAGTTCGAAGAACAACTTGTCCAGTCTTTCAGCGTTTTCCAAGACGGTCACCGCTGCTAAAGATTTCGCTCCGTTGTGTAGTATTACACTTCGTCCTCAAATAAAACTAATCACGCTTTGAAGCCTCTCAGCATACTTGAGGCTGCAAGAAATGGAAAAGCCCGCAACCGGCAAGAAACGGTCCTTCTCAGTTGAACTCAAATCCAAAACCCACCTCAAGAATTTCACCCTGACCAACGGTGCATCTGAAGGTATCCTCATCGAGGGCTCCTTGGGCGAACTGGAGCGGGCAGGCTTTGCGGAAGGAGTCATCTTGGAAGTCATCGGCACCAGTGGAATTCTGCGAATAGACCTGGGGGAGGACGAGATAGAGAAAACGCAGCCGAAAGACCAACAGAGAGGTGAAAAAACACGATGAGCGCATTAACCATAGTCTTCATCTTCATCATGGTCGTCTTAAGCATCGCCGCTGTCAAAACCGCCATACCCCGCGCAGAAGCAAGCAAACCGTGCCTACTAGGCTACAAAGCCAGCTGCTCTTTCACGCCGATCAGCACTGCAATCTTGGCTGCAGCGGTCGTTGCGACGTTCCTCATAGCAAAGAACCTGTCAGTGATATGATCCTTAACAGAATCGGTTTTCCCTTGGGGGAAGCTCTTCCAAGTCCATCGAGGAAAGGACTAGAACCGTTTCCCCTTATTCCAGTAATATAGAAACAGGTCTTTTGCCCAGTTCAAGAACATGGTGTCTTTTCCGTAGAAGCCGGCATAGTCCATCCGTCCTTCAACGACGCGGAAACACGCAGCAGCTTCTTTTTCTGTCAGTCCGACGATCATGGGAATTTCGGGAAGACTTCTGATTTCCATGTTTCTCGTTTTCTCTGCAGAAGAGCCTGCATCGGTAGAAAGCATGCTTTCTGGGATGACGAATCTTAGTTTCAAACCTTTCTCAGCTCGTTCAGCCATTATTGGTCCTATGAACGCGGGAATATGACCTTCTGCCAAAGCCCAGCCGTACTGCTCCGCCTCCATGTACATATGTTGCCCCTTGTTGAGGCTTTCGACTGTGTCCGCGATGAAGGTCGTTTGTGAAAGTGCTCCGAGTCTGTTGACGAACTCAGGCGGAAGAGCCCAAACATCGTGCGTAGCGAAGTATTCCTTGTGCTTGAAGAGGAACTCCATCGAGGCAGAAAACTCCAGCATGAGTCTGCCGTACTGAGTGATGGCATACGTGCCTTCAGGCTGCCGTTGAACCAACAGTGCTGCACTTAAGCGCTCCAGCTGGCGAAAGGCTTCGGTGGCGGTTACGTCTAGTCTCCGCGCGATTTCCTGCATTTTCAGGTTCTCCTTCTGCAGCTCACGGAGTATGTCCATTCGGCTTTCGCTAGCAAGTTCGAAAAACAGTTTCTCTATGCCCTCGCTCTCCATCTTCTCACGTCCGGTGCTGAAGGGTCAGCAACGATGCTTACTTCTAAGCATCTGGGTCAAATAAAACTAATCGCAACCGCCAACCCTTCAATGAAGTAGGCGAAGTAAAATGGAAAACAAAACAATCTACAAAGAACGCGTCTTCTCCGTGGAGCTCAAATCAAGGCGAAACCTCAAGAACGTCACGTTAACCAACGGCTCCGGTGACAGCGTCCTCGTCGAAGGCAGCATAGGCGAACTGGTACAAGCCAGGTTTGCGGAAGGCGTCATCCTAGAAGTCGTCGGCAGAAACGGCGTTCTTCGATTAGACCTAGGAGCAGACGAAATCCAGAAACCCACACCGAACACGGGAAGCCAAGGAGGTGCAAGCCCATGACTAAAGCGCTAGTCGTTTATGGGACTCGGTACGGCGCAGCAGCAAGCACATCAGAGGAAATCGCCAAGGTACTCCGCGAAAGTGGAGTTGATGCACATGTGGTTAACGCCAAACGGGAAAAAGTCAGAAGCATAGCGGAATACGACCTCGTCATCGTCGGCAGCGGCATCCAAATAAACAGGTGGACAGGCGAACCTGAGGATTTCCTGAAGAAATTCCACAAGGAACTCGCAAAGAAGAAGGTGGCACTTTTCGTCTGCTGCGGCTCCGCTTGCCCAGCAATGGCTGACGAGCCCGACGCAGTTGTGGAAGCCAAGAGGAAGTACCTTGAAGAGAAAGCCGTCAAGTACAACCTGCAACCGGTGGCTTTGGGCTTGTTTGGAGGCGTCTATGACTTCAACAAGTGGCCGTGGTGGGTTTCAAAGCGAGTAAGAGCTGTCGCTATGCAGCGTTTGGAGACTGCAGGCTTCCAAGAAATAGCGCCCGGATTCTACGACGTGAGAGACTGGGACGCCATCCGAACCTGGACAAAGCAGCTCGCCTAACCCCCTTTTTCTCCAACAATGGATTAAAGTTTTCTGGCTGTTTTGACTGTTGCACTTCTGCCACTTCCAGCTCAACAGCCAAACGCCAGCCTAAACCCGAGAATCAGCTGTTTGCTTGGGGTTTTCTTTGAAGAAGTGCTAAGAGCTCCGCCACAACTACACAAAGATAAAAAAAACAACCACCAACCAGCCATGGACAAACAGACAAACCCTTGAACTACATTTGACCTTTCTCCTCGTTCATGACCTTTGTCGCTCGCAAAAGACTTAACAGTAGCCGCTCCATTAGAGTGCTACGCAAGTTCACTGCAGAGGTTAAGAACATGCGAAGCGACGAAATTAAACAAGGCGTAGAACGCGCAGCTCACCGAGCCCTCCTCAAAGCCGACGGCCTAACCGACGAAGACATGGCGAAACCCTTCATAGGCATAGCCAACAGCTACACCAACATCGTCCCCGGACACATCCACCTGCAGCGCCTCGGCGAAGCCGTCAAACAAGGCATCATAGCCGCAGGTGGCGTACCCTTCGAGTTCAACACCATAGCCGTGTGCGACGGCTTAGCCATGGGACACGAAGGCATGCGCTATTCGCTGCCCAGCCGCGAACTCATCGCAGACAGCGTGGAAATTATGATGCAGGCACATCGCCTAGACGGCATGGTTCTCATCTCAAACTGCGACAAAGTTACGCCTGGCATGCTCATGGCAGCAGCACGACTAGACTTGCCAGCTATCTCAGTCACGGGAGGCGCCATGGCATCAGGAATCTTGTCCGGCAAAAGAGTGGGCGTTAACGATGTGTTCGTAGCCGTGGGCAAAGCCTTCGCAGGAAAAATCAACGACCGAGAACTCGCCGCCTTGGAGAACGCTGCCTGCCCCGGATGCGGCAGTTGCAACGGCATGTTCACAGCAAACACCATGGCATGCCTGACCGAGGCACTCGGCATGTCTCTACCTTACTGCGCTACCGCCTTGGCGAACAGTGCGTTGAAGGAGCGCATCGCCAAAGAATCAGGCGAGAAAATCGTGGAACTTGTTGCCAAGAACGTGACGCCTTCGAAAATCATGACGAAAGAAGCCTTCGAGAACGCGGTCGTTGTAGACACGGCGTTAGGCGGCTCGACAAACACGGTACTGCACTTATCAGCCATAGCTAAGGAAGCAGGCATTCCTCTGCCTATAATGATGTTCGACGACATCAGCAGAAAAGTGCCCCACCTGTCAAACATGATGCCCAGCGGAGATCGCGACATGGACGAACTCCACAACGCAGGAGGAATGCCCGCACTGATGAAGGAGCTTAAGCAGTTCCTCCACACAAACGCATTCACGGTGACGGAAAAAACCATCAGCGAAAACATTAAGGACGCGCAAGTCACAGACACAGAAGTCATCCGGCCACTAAACAACCCGATTCACAAAGAAGGCGGCATAGCCATCCTCAAAGGCAACCTGGCACCCAAGGGCGCCGTCGTCAAGGCAGTCGCCGTCTCGCCTAAGATGCTCAAGCACAAGGGACCAGCCAGAGTATACGACTCCGAGCACGAGGCAGAAGAAGCCATGAAACGCCAAGAGGTCAAAGAGGGCGACGTCGTCGTCATCCGCTACGAGGGACCCCGAGGCGGACCAGGCATGCCCGAGATGCTCATCCCAACCGCCACCATCAGCGGCATGGGCCTAAGCGAATCTGTAGCGCTCATCACAGACGGACGCTTCAGCGGAGCCACCCGCGGCCCCTGCATCGGGCATGTAGCGCCTGAAGCGGCGGAAGGTGGACCCATAGCCGTCGTCAGGAACGGCGAAGCCATAACCATCGACATTCCGAACCGCGTGTTGAGCGTGGATCTGAGCGATGAGGAAATCAGGCGGCGCTTGGCCGAGTGGAAGCCGAAGCCGCAGAAGATAGTGAAAGGCTATCTGTCCAGGTACCAGCCAACGCCTGCAGAGTGAGCCTTCTCCCACGCTTTTATAGGCGGAATGTTCGTCTTGAGCGGTAAAGCTTAAATTTGCGTCATAACAGCGTTATTATGGATGGCGTATGCAAAGAATCACACTGTTCTTAACCCTGACAATCGTGTCGCTAATCTCTCTGGTTGCCGTGGTCACGGCAGGCTACTTCATACTAACCTCCCCGAACCCATCATCAACACCCCAGTCCAACTGGATGGGGCAGATGTGGAGCGGAATGGGAGGCATGATGGGCGGAAACAGCGGCACCCAAGCCCCAACTCAAAACGCCGCGGCACCGTATCTTGGCGTAGCGTTCATCGTCTTGGTGGCTGTCGCTGTGGTCGGCGTCGGCGGATTATTATACTTCATCGCGTTTCCAGAGCTGAAAATCCGTCAGCACGCTGCTCAGCCTGTGCGCAACACTGAAGCGCAGGCCATTCGACAGATGCAGGCTGCGGCAACGTCTTATGAGGGGAATTCCACGCCCTACGATTCGGTCTTAAAGACTCTGACCGCGGACGAACGCAGAGTCGTCGAAGTCTTGGGAATTCACGGCGGAAAATATCTTCAGAAGTACATACGCAAAGAGGTTAACCTGAGCCGACTGCAGACACACAGGATAGTTGCCCGCTTGGCTGACCGTGGCGTCGTGACCGTGGAGAAGACGGGAAACACGAACACCGTTCTGCTTGCGGATTGGCTCAAGAAACCCATCTGAACCCTCCACGCGCCGCACCCGCTTTTGACTAGTGAAGGTTGAAACGTTTAAATAAACAACCGAAGGATACTTCTGGATATGAGTTCCCGTCCCCACCGCAGAGTCAAAGCCTCCACAATCAGGTCAAAGAGCAGAAACAAGAAGCTAATCGTCTTCGGAGTTTTGGCTGCAATTATAGTGCTCGTCTCGGTGTTTTTCCTGCTTGGTCAGGCTGGTCTATTCTCTGCGGGTGGAACCAAGGTTCTGCTGCAGACGTCTATGGGCGACATCACAATCAAGCTGCGGAACGACATGCCGCTGACCACAAGGAATTTCGTGACCCTGGTCCAAAGCGGCGTGTACGACGGCACCATATTCCACCGAGTAATTAAGGACTTCATGATTCAAGGTGGAGCTGTGAACGAGTCCATTCCAAGCATTCTCGACGAGTTCGGCGCAAACAATCACAACACCAGAGGAACCGTTGCCATGGCCAAGACAAGTCAGCCTAACTCTGCAAGCAGCCAGTTCTTCATAAACGTCGTGGACAACAGCAATCGATATGAGACCTTCGATACGACGTACTCAGTTTTCGGTGACGTAACAAGCGGCATGGATGTTGTCGACGCCATAGCCTACCTACCCGTGGGCGAGAACGACAGACCGCTGATGGACGTTACAGTGACCAAGGCGACTGTCCTGCCGTAGACCCCGGCTCCTATTCCAATCTCTTGCCGAAGCTCAGAACATCGTCTTCCTTGAACCCGAGTTTCCTGTAGAACTCAATTGCCGAAGCGTTCTCCCTGCGGACCTGCAGGTTGACCTTCGGGCAGCCCAACTTCTTCAACTCGGCGAATGCTCTTTCGACGAGTCTTCTTCCGTAGCCTCTCCGCTGGTGAGCAGGCGCAACTGCGAAGTAGTTTAGCCATCCTCGGTGTCCCTCGTAGCCCGCCATGACCGCGCCTACGACCTCGTCGTTGAGCAAGGCGACGAAGAAGAGGTTGGGTTGAAAAGCCATCTTCCGTTCGATGTCTTGAACAGGGTTGTTCTGGGGTCTGATTAAGCCGCAGGTATGCCACAGTTCAAGGACAGCGTTCTGATACTTCGCATCGTACCGGACTATTCTGAAGACCAAGGAGGTCTGCCGATTCCTCTTTATTATAAGGGGTTTAGGGATGAAAGCGGCGGTGCTCTGCTGAAGGCTACTTCTGTTTTTCCTTGGGTTTGCTCCCAATCTCGACGCAGAGTATACTCACTTGGTAGTTCTTGTCTCCGACCTGCATTTTTCCGTGGCCGTGGTATCCTCGACTTCCGGTCTTAAAGTCCTTCTTGCTCAAGATGAAGTTCTGATTCTCGCCGTTCAGCTGTATGGTCGCTATGTTTACTTCACTCATTTCTGTTTCACCGTTACGCTCCTTAGTCATTGTGCCGTCCTTTTTCACCTTTTCGCTACTACAAGCGGACTCGCCATCGCCGAATCCTCCAAAAGAGTCTTCACTCTTCAAGGTTGGGCAGGCGTTCGAGAATTTTGGCGAGTCGCTCAAGCAAAGCTCGGTCCGCCTTCTGGTCTTCCTCAATGCTTGCTCGGGGTATGGGGCGTCCCATAATCGAAGCATAAACTGGCTCCGCTATAACGATTTTCACCGCTGACACTTCGAAGTTCGAAGCCCAGACAATTCTTCACCCGAACGTTTTGACAAGTTAATGTAATTTACCAGCTTGCCGTCAAGCCTGATTCCGCGCATTTGTGGAGGTTTGCTGCATAGAAGCTTCAGGGTTTCTAATGGTCTGGCTCCAAGAAGTTCCAGCGAAGGCTGTGACGGCGCGGTCGCCGGGATTTGAACACGGAATCATTAGCTTGGAAGGCTAAAGTCCTAAACCACAAGCGGAAAAGGGATTTAAAGTACGACTAGCTCATAGTGTGACTGTGAAAAGGTTGTCCCGCATTAGAGTCAAACGCAAAGGGCAGGTCACCATCCCTATAGACCTGCGATCAAAGCTCGGCATCGAAGAAGGAGCATTCCTAGAAATCAAAGAACACGAAGGCACAATAGTCCTAAAACCGACTCCCCAAATAGAAGCAGGCAAAGTGGTTGGCGAAGAAGAATATAGGAAGATTATCCAAGAGCTGGAAGAGCGCCGGAGAAACTGGCGTTGACAGGCGTAGCTGACACACGGCTTCTACTGGCACTCGAATTCCCGTCATCTGTAGAAGTAAAACGAAAAATTGGCAATTTCCTCGAAAAGGAAATCAGCCAGAATCTTCTGGCACCCTGCATCGTTCTAACAGAGTTTGTTGAGATTGCTGGAGCAAGAATCGGAGTGGAGGCTGTCCAGACAAGAATAAGACTGCTCAAAGACAAAGGCCTGCGAATTGCCGAGATAAATGAACGAGAAGCATTGGAAGCAGGCAGCCTGCTTCTTTTCAATCGCGATGTGTCAACAGCCGATGCTCTAATCGCTGCCTTTGTCAAATGTGGATTGGCTGACTACGTTTTAACAGACGACCCGCATTTCAAGAAACTAGGTGTTAAGACTAAATGGTTCTAAAGTATAACCGAAATGGTGCGGTCGCCGGGATTTGAACCCGGGATCATTAGCTTGGAAGGCTAAAGTCCTA
>JBHGBG010000089.1:0-6370 GCA_041946875.1 Bathyarchaeia archaeon | reverse complement strand
CTAGTACGGATTATGACACCGGCCTGCGGAGCCGGAGGTCTTGGGTTCAAATCCCAACGAGCCCGCCACTCCCATTCCCGTTCCCTGCTTGCGGCAGTTCAGTGCAAATCTTTAAGCACGGGTCGCACATACAAACCAGCTGACGAGTTATGGACACGACTGATGTGGCTCTGATTCAGCTCTTGCTCGTGAACTCTAGGCTCCCGTACGCTGAACTGGCGAGGAAACTCGGTTTGTCCGTAAACGCCGTTCACAAGAGAATCCAGAACCTGATGGAGACTGGCGTGATCCGCAAGTTCACGGCTAAAATTGGCGCGCTAGCTGCGAACTTCGTCCCCGTTTTTGTCTCGGGCACCTCCCAACTGAGCACCGTTCAAGGAGTCCCTGACAGATTGAAGTCTCAGGGTTCAATCTATTGGCTTGCGGTCGGAGGTGGAAAATACCTGTACGTCGGAGCATACCTCAAGAACATAAACGAACTTGAGCCACTCGTCAGCTTCCTGAAAAAAGAGGCAGGAATAGCCGAGCCAACCGTAGGCATAATGGCTGTCCCACCCTCCATGTACCCCGCAAACCTCAAGTTCTTGGATACATCTCTATGCGACCTGGACTACCGAATCGTGAACTCTCTTAAGGATGACGCGCGGAAACCGGTTTCGAGCATTGCGGAGGAGTTGGGAGTCTCCTCAAAGACAGTTCGCCGCAGGCTCACACGGATGATGAAGAACTGGTTGATTGAGCTGTCTGTTGAATGGTACCCAGATGCCTCCAACGACATAATCACACTCTTTGAGCTTCACCTGCAACCGAGTGTGGACATAAGTGAAGCATACAAGATCTTCAAGAAATACTCTCCAAGAGTGCTGTTCTACTGGTCCTTCGCCAACATACCAAACACTGCAACCTTTGCCGTTTGGACTAACAGCATGAAAGAACTGCAGAGCCTGCGCGAGAGCATCGAAAAAGAGGAGGGCGTGTTCTCCATAACCCCTAACATACTTTACGCGGGCTACATTTTCAGCACTTGGCGGAACCAAGCAATCGACAAGTGAAAGGGTCACTTCTTCAATCACTGATGCGACAAAAGTCCCAAGAGTGCATTTAGTTTTGGCTCGTTTATCCCCCGAAACGTTGAGATGAATTTAAGTCTGCTTCCGCCAATTTACCTGTGAAAGAAATCAGATCGAAGGCGAGAAAATGAACGACCACGCAATAATAACGCATCATCTTGTCAAGAAGTATTCAGATGTCACCGCGGTGGACGACCTCAACCTTCAAGTAAGTAAAGGCGAGCTTTTCGGGCTGTTGGGACCAAACGGTGCAGGAAAAACCACGGTGATTAACATACTCTGCGGGCTGGTGAAGCCGACAAGCGGATCAGCCACCGTGGGAGGCTACGACGTGCAAAAAGAACCCGCAAAGGTCAAAGAGCTCATCGGAGTCTGCCCTCAAGAAACACCGATCTACCCCTATCTGACTGGAAAAGAAAACGCTGAGTTCTTCGGAGGTCTGCACGGCATGCCGAAAGAGAAACTGAAGAAAAGTGTGGCAACGCTGCTGCAGAAACTCGACCTGTCGGACGACTCCAAGAGGCGCGCTGGAAAATACAGCGGAGGCATGAAACGCCGATTAAACTTGATCATGGCTTTGGTGCATGACCCAGAAATCGCCTTTCTCGATGAACCGACGGTCGCCATGGATCCTCAGTCTCGCCATGCCGTCTGGGACTTCATAGAAGAGCTGAAAAACAAGAGCAAGACCGTAGTCTTGACCACTCACTACATGGAAGAAGCTGAGACACTCTGCGACAGAGTCGGCATCATCGACCATGGAAAACTAATCGCGCTTGGGTCTCCATCCGACTTGATACAAAGACACAACTCGAAAACTCTGGAAGATGTCTTCATCCAGTTAACAGGTCGCAAGATAAGGGAGGAAACGTAGATGAGTTTCCAAAGAATCTTGGTAGTCGTCAAGAAAGACCTGAAACACATGGTTCGAGAACCCGCCCTTCTGTTCCTCTTATTGTTGTTCCCGGTCGTTCTGACACTGGCTTTTGGGTTCTCGTTCGGCGCAATGGGCGGAACTCAACAGACGACGTTCCAAGTAGGCGTCGTAAACGCGAACAAGAATGGACTCTATCCACAATACGCCGAAGACTTCATCGACAACATCGCACAAACCGAAATTCTGGTAGTCCAAACGTACCCAGACAACCAAACTGCCCAGTCAGACCTGGTCCAAGGCAAAATACAAGCGCTTCTTCTGATCCCACAGGACTTCGGCGCAAGCTGCAGCGCGTTCCAGAATGCACCAAGCAGCCCTGACAGATGGATGAATACCACTGTTCCACTGTATCTTGACAGCGGGTCAATGGTAGCGACCCAAGCAATCCCGCCGATAGTCCAGCAGGTACTCGCAACAACCGTCTACGGAGACCAACAAACCGTCACTAACAGACCCATACAGATCGGGAGCCCATCGCTGGTAGAAGTAACGAAGCAGACCATGTTTGACTACATGGCACCTGGCCTTTTTGCCTACGCCGCCATATTCCTAACAATGACCGTGGCCCAGTCTTTCACAACCGACCGCGAAACCGGTCTGCTCAAGAGGATAAACGTCACGCCTATCACGGCCGCTGAATTCATGGCAAGTCAGGTTCTCTCGAACATGGTCATTGCGGTGGCTCAGGCAATTCTGATCTTCGTCGTGGCGTACGCGGTGGGTTACCGTCCCGAAGTCGGATTCGGCAGCGTGCTCTTTGCTTTCACGATAGTTCTTGTCTTCTCGCTGTGCAACGTCGGTTTCGGCCTGATTACCGCAACTATCGCCAAATCCTCGGGTGCAGCTACTGGTCTCTCGTTCCTGTTCATACTGCCGCAGATGTTCCTCGGAACGTTTGTTGGCGCCGCTCTGTCTTCAGCAGCTCAGACTGCCGGACGCTTTGTGCCCAGCTACTACGTAACCGACGCACTAACCTCGTTATTCCTGCGCAAGGCGCCCGTCACAAGTCCCACCGTACTCCTCGACCTTCTGGTGGTGTCGGTCCTGAGCGTGATGGTCTTAGCTCTCGGTATCATGCTGTTCAAGAGATACGGAAAGGCCTAGCAGAAGGGAAACAGCAATGAACGTCGGATCAAGTGACCACAGTTCAGATCAAGGCGTTCCACTGCTCACTCCCGGCGGTTCTCTCGATGCTTGCGTCTTTTGATAATGGGCTATAGGCTGCACCGAGCACTAGAGCGTGGCGTTGCATAACTGGGCAACTGCAAAGGCAGAAATGCATGCGATGGACTGCAATACGTTTAACTTGCCCCGCCGCCTAAGCCTCTTTCATGCACGAATGGGCACTAGCCGAAGCCGTAATCGCCACCGCCAAGCAAATCGCAGAGAAAGAAAAACTTACCCAAGTCACTGAAGTCACAGTCAGAATCGGCCAGCTCCAGCAGGTTGAACGCCCAATCTTCCGCTTCGCCCTCCAACAACTCAAACCTCCAATCCTCCAGAACGCAAGATTTCACCTTCGAACCGCCAAAACCACGCTCAAGTGCAGGAAATGCGGAACCGCCTGGCTCTTCAGCAAGGCGAAACTGGACAAGGAGACAGCCGAAGCCATCCACTTCATCCCCGAAGTCGCCCACACCTACATCAAATGCCCAAACTGCGGCAGTCCCGACTTCGAAATCATCCAAGGCAGAGGAATTTGGCTCGAAAACCTCAAAGGAACCAGACAGACATGACGGACCCCAGAACAGCAGTCATCAACCAACGCCTCAGCCTCATCCGCCGCATCATCGCAGTGTCCAGCGGCAAAGGCGGCGTGGGCAAAAGCATGGTCGCAACCACACTAGCCCTCGCACTCGCTAAGAGAGGCTGCAGAGTCGGCTTGCTCGACCTTGACTTCACCAGCCCATCCACAAACCTCATCCTCGGCGCAGAAAACGCAAAGCCAAAGGAAGACAAAGGCTTGATTCCGCCAACCGTCCACGGATTAGAGTACATGTCTCTCGTGTACTACACGCGGGAGAATCCTGCGCCGCTCAGGGGCGAAGACACCTCAAACGTCCTCATCGAGCTACTTGCAGTCACCCTCTGGAGCAGACTGGACTATCTCATCATGGACATGCCGCCAGGAATCGGCGACGCAGTCCTAGACCTCATCCGAATCATCCCAAGAGTCGAATTCCTTGTTGTCACAACGCCGTCACAGCTGGCGTTCGAAACCGTCAAGAAACTCGTCACCCTGCTCCAGGAACTGAACGTTCCCATCGTGGGCGTCGTGGAGAACATGAAACGAACCAAAACGCGGACTGTGCAGCCGCAGACGGAACAGATGGGCTTGAAGTTTCTGGCGGAAATCCCGTACGACCCACGCTTGGAAGCAGCCATAGGCAACCCGCAGAGGCTTCTGGGCACGGCGCTGGGGCGAAAGGTGGCTTCGGTGGCGCAGGATTTGGTTCGGTGACGATTGCTTTTCTATTATAGCGTATTGAGTATTCATATTCCTTAAATAGAATGGTGCTACACTAGTCAGCAGGTGTCGACGCGTTGCCCAGAAGACGCATAGTCAGGATACTGCTATTCCCAATTCTCGCCGTCGTTTTCCTTATCGGCTGGCTCCTCTACGCCTTCGGCAAAGCACGAAATCCATCCAAGAAAGAGCAGGAAAAGAAGCCTGATGGGGCAAAGAAGGCAGAAAGCGTCGAAATCGGACTTCTGGGAGAAGCGGAAGAAGAAGAGCAGATACCTGCGAAGTAGCTTGATTCTGCCCTAAGGGCTTTGTCTGAACTGTAGCCTCCTTGTCATAAGACGCAAACGTCAAGCAAACACGAGGCTCGCCGACTGACTCCTAGAGGATTGGTGGGCACGGTCCGGATTTGAACTGGTCGTCAGCGTGGAAAGTTGATACTCTAGGCAAGGTAGATTCAGGATTGGGCGGAAGACTGTGCCAAGAGGACGACGTCAAAGCGTTGGTTCAGGGAATAGCACCTAGAAACCAGCGCCAGGCAGGATTAATCTTTATCATTCTTCCCGATACTCTTAGCTCATCCTGTTGGTCATAGGTTAGTATGAGTCCTTCTGACAAGTCAAACTTCTCCAGCGCTTCCATCAAGCCGTCAATTTCCCTTTTCTTGTTGTCTTCATTCAGTTCGTAACACACTTGGATAGCCGTTGTGATGGCATTTTTCTCTTTGACGAGAAAATCGCATTCTTTGCCTTCTCTGAAGTAAAACACATCTTTTCCCGCTCTGCGAAGCTCTAGGAACACGCAGTTTTCGAGCATTTTTCCTCTGTTTGATGAGAATGTGACCGAGGTTACGTCAGCCAGCCCGTTGTCTATCGAATATGCTTTTTTCGGGTTTACCGCCTGTTTCTTCAGAGAGTAATCGAATTTGGAAATCGTGAACAAGAGGTAGCTATCTTCCAAGTATGAGACGAAGGCTATGGCGCTGTTGGTGGAGCCAAGGCTGAAGGTTTTTGCCAAGCTGTTGTATGAGAATTCTGCGCCGACGTTCGAAGTTAGGAAAAGTGCCATTTCCTTTATGGTTTTTGGGCTTCTGAGTCTGTGTCGTACAACTATGTCCCGCATGATTATGTCGTTGAAAAGTTCTTGAAGAATCTCGCTTTGCCCGTATTTTAGGTATTCAGGAAATCCGCCTTTCTGCATGTATTCGCCAAAGGAATCAACTGCTGGCCGTTTTGAGGTGAAGGTGAGAAATTCGCGATAGGAGAATGGAAAGAGCTCGTGTTTCAGGTGCCTTCCTGTAAGCCTTGTTCCGAGTTCGCGGCTTAGAAGCGACGCGTTTGAACCCGTGATGAGAAAATGCTTCTTCTTGTCCAGCATCGTCCTTACGAAGAGTTCCCATTTTTCGGCGTTCTGGATTTCGTCGAAGAAGTAATAGTCGCCCTCGCCGTATTCTTCTCTGAGGACCTCCGCCAGTTTCAGGAAATCGTTGGCTTCGAATCCTGTTGCTCTTGGGTCCTCGAAGTTGAAGTAGCATGGGTTGCTTGTTGTTCTCATGACTTGCCGCAGCAATGTGCTTTTTCCACAGCGTCGTATGCCCGACAAGATAATGGCAAAGGGTAGGTTCAGGTCTATTCTTTCAGTGATGGTTCTGTCTATGCCGCGTTCCGAGGATTCGAGTTCCTTTCGCTGAGCCTTGACTACGCTTCTTAGTGTTTCTTTCAGCAGCACAATGTAAAACTGTGCATTACTAAAATATAAACTTGTGCATTACTACTGCATGATGCTGTGTCATGCAAATAGGACGGCGCATTTCTCGGTCCATTTCTCAGCGAAAAATGAAGTGCGGTCTCCGGGATTTGAACCCGGGTCGTCAGGTTGGGAACCTGATGTCCTAACCAA
>JBHGBG010000088.1:0-6715 GCA_041946875.1 Bathyarchaeia archaeon | reverse complement strand
TCTATGCCAACCCTTAGCAGTGCACAATATGCGGTAAAGCGCAAGTTGTATAAAAAATTTAATGCCTTGAACAAGATGTCAGCCAAAGGCTACGTTTCATTTCCCATACAGAGGTTAATGGTTGAAGATAGAGTTTTGCCGAGACTGCGCCAATCTCGAAGACCGAAGAGATATAGAAGGCGTCGCCTTGTGCGGCATGCATCACGGCCCCAGCGTATGTTGCCAAGAGTTCAAACCCAAGAACACAAATGTAAACCCTAACCGCATAGAGCAAAGGTTTTGCTTGAACTGCGCGAACTTTGAAGAAATAGCCGGAGTGCCTGTCTGCGCCAGAGACCACAGACCAGGAACTGCTTGCGGTGCGTTCACCAGAAAGAAGGAAGAAACAGTCGTCTTGGCTTAGACGCATAAGTTGTTTCAGGCAGTTTCCCATTCGAGAATGATGCTTGGAACAGCTTCCGCGAGACAAAGCAGGACGACTTGGTCGATTATGCAGTTTGGTCGCAAAAAGAAAGAAGAGGGCGACGAGCCCGGGGGCAGCTCTTTCACTTACTGGCCACTGGCACGAAAGAGTTCTGTTTGCGGACAATCATCGCGTCAGCAACTCTCTTCAGCGCCTTCATGTAGGCTGCAACGCGCATATTCACCTTGTGCTCCTCTGCAACCGCTAGGACTCCGTTGAAGGCCGTGACAATCTGGTTCTCGAGTTTTCGGCGCACCTCATCTTCTGACCAGTAGTAGTTCATCTGGTTCTGCACCTGCTCGAAGTAGCTCACTATGACTCCGCCCGAGTTGGCCAAGATGTCGGGGATGGTGAAAATGCCCTTCCTGAAGAGAATCTCGTCCGCCATCGGCGTCGTTGGTCCGTTTGCTCCCTCAGCCACGATTCTCGCCTGCACCTTGTCAGCGTTTGCTTCGGTAATCTGGTTCTCCAATGCCGCGGGCACAAGAACCTCGCACGACAACTCTAGGATTTCCTCGTTTGAAACGCTCTTGCTGTTGGCGTAGCCGACGACTGAGCCCGTTTCGTTCTTGTGCGCATTGACCAGTTTCGGATTCAAGCCTTCGGGGTTGTAGATTCCGCCCTTAGAGTCTGAGACGGCTATGACCTTGCATCCCAACTCGTCTAGAAGTCTGGCTGCGTTGTATCCGACGTTGCCGAAGCCCTGAACCGCCACGCGAGCTCCTGTGAGTTCGATGCCCAAGTGTTTTGCGGCTTCGATGACGGCGTACATGAGTCCGCGGGACGTCGCTTCGCTCCGTCCGAGTGAACCGCCTAGACAGACGGGTTTTCCCGTGACGACGCCAAATGTGTTACATCCCACAATTTGGCTGTACTCGTCCATTATCCACGCCATCGTCTGCGAATCCGTGTAGACATCGGGCGCTGGCACGTCGGAGTACGGTCCGATGTACCTCGCCAAGGCACGCGTGTAGCCTCGGGTCAGCCTCTCCAGCTCGGTGGTGGACATCTCCTTGGGGTTGCAGCGCACGCCGCCTTTCCCGCCGCCCAGCGGGAGCCCAGCGACGGCGGTTTTCCAAGTCATCCACGCAGACAGCGCAGTTACCTCGTCCAGCGTCAGTTCGGGATGGTATCTTATGCCGCCTTTCGTGGGTCCCAAGGCGTCGTTGTACTGCACTCTGTAGCCCGTGAAGACTTTCACTTTTCCGTCGTCCATCACGACTGGGATGTTGAGGATGATTGTTCTCATCGGGCGTTTGAGCATCTCGTGTATGCCCTGCTCCAGCTTCAGCTTTTCGCCTGCTATCTGCAGCAGCTCTAGCACGGCTTTGTACGGGTTAGGACTGACAATTATGGGCGCCAAGGTTTCCACTTTGATGGAAGATGCTGTCTGCGTTTTCTCCATCAGATTTCGGAACTGTTCTTTTGCGTGTTCTCCGTTGCCCTCGGTAGTCCCAAAGAACCACTTGTACGTCTCGATGGTGGAATCAAGTAGACTTCCCCGAGACCCGCCGACTGGAGCCATCTTGGGGCTGGGCGAGAAGTAGTCGATAAGGACGCGAATCATCTTGATTTCGTCAGGAGAAATCTCATACCACTTGTTGAGTGGGCGAGGGGCTTCCACCTGAATGGACTCTGCGCCGACCATTTTCCTCTCCAACTCCTCGAACATCTTCCACACGTCAGGCTGCGGGAGACCTGTATCCTCCGAATACGACTCGATGAACGCGTAGTACGGCGTGGAGCACCGGTCAATCTTGCCCGCTAGCTCGGGTTTTTCCACGAGAAAATCGAACATCAGGTTTAACATTCCGATTTCTTTGTCTGAAAGTTGCACGTTATTCAGCATTTTTTCTCATTCTCCTTTTCCTGTTTTCCTTCTTCTATTCTCGGTTGACGGTTCGTATGCCCTTGAAACTCAGTGGGACCTGAACCACTTCCTGTGCGAATCTCAGTTCGTAGACATCGCTTGAACCACACTCTTGACATTTCCGCGGGCTCATCCTGCACATCTGGCAAGCATCGGATTCCATCCCCATTTTCAGACACAAGTCCTCCTGCCCCTGTCTGTGCACAACAACTGAACCGACGAGTTCAACCCAGGTAACGCCGCAGTTGGCGCATGCGAACCTCTTTTTCCCCAGTTCTTCGGCTGTTTCTCCGTTGCCGAATTCTCTGA
Source organism: Bathyarchaeia archaeon (assembly GCA_041946875.1). Taxonomy (GTDB): domain Archaea; phylum Thermoproteota; class Bathyarchaeia; order Bathyarchaeales; family Bathycorpusculaceae; genus JADGNF01. The sequence continues at coordinate 4,073 of JBHGBG010000088.1, read as the reverse complement.
ATATTTCGGCTAATTTCACTCTCTTGCCTCCACATATTCAGTATGTAGTGACGAGTTTATATATTTTGTCAGATTACCAGTTCAATAAATCGGACATTATAAGACAACTGCTTAGAATCACGCGGTTTTGCCCGCCAGGCACAAAGCAAAAAACACATACGCTGAAAGGTTTGAGCAGCCAGCGAAGAACATATTTTAGAAACATCCGAGACATAATTCAGCATAGAGACCGCAGACATGAAAAACCAACTCGACGAACTTGATGTAGCCATAATCCGAGCCCTCCAGAAAGATGCCCGAACAAATTTCGCAGACATCGCTAAAAGCTGCAATGTCTCCGTGGACACGATAAGCAAACGCTACCGGAGGCTAAAGAAGACAGGAGTCGCCCGAGGCGCAACGGTGCTGCTCAATCCGAAGAGCTTCGGCTACGACTGTCTGGCAAGCTTTGGAATGCGGGTCGACCAAACCCACGTCGAAGAGGTTGCCCGCTTCATCGGAAAAGTTCCCGAAGTCGTCTTCTCCACGCCATGCATGGGGAGGCACAACGTTTTCGCCATCGCCGTGCTGAAGAACGTGGGTAGACTGAGCCAGGTTAAGGAGTACATGCAGGGACACCCTATGATTCATGAAGTAACCGCCAGCATATGGGTTGACGAAATTCTGCTGTGTCCGGAAAACTTTGAATTCGACCAGCAAATGGAGAAGTGACAGAGACATGGACAAAATAGACCTTCAGATAGTACAGAAACTCACGGCTGACGCGCGGAAGTCTTTCAGGAAAATCGCTGAGGAACTTGGCATCTCCGCCGACACCGTGATGAACCGATACGCCTCGCTACAGAAGGAGGGAGCAATCCGAGGGTCGACGATTGTCATTGACCCGAAGGAGATTGGGTATCAAGCAACGGTTGCCTTCATGTTAGACGCTTCGCATGCGAACATCCCGTCGACTCATGTTCCACCTGCCGACTCATCAACGATTCTGGAGACGCTGATTCGCATGCCCAACATAATTGTGGCAACAAAAAGCGTGGGAGACCACGACTTGCTAGCCATAGGCGTCGTGAGGGATTTTGAGCACCTCGAAAAAGTAAAAAATGAAATTGCCCGGATACCGGGAGTGAAGGATATTCAGACGTCTTTCTGGGTTGAAAGAACAGCGCTCTGCCCCAAGTACTTCATAGTCTGAGCGAGCGGATGCCTGTCATTTCCACTCGTTTATGACAACGTTGAATTCTTGCCACATGGGGTCCAGCGCTTCAAAGGTGACGATGGCGATTATGTCGTTCATCCAGGCTAGTTTCTCTGACATCGTCATGAAAGTCCATAAACCCACGCTCATGGGCTTGCCGCCCATCGTCATCTTCATTGCGTCGAAGCCTTTCAGCACACCCATATCGCCAGCTACTGTCATGAACATCCCCTTGTCGTTCGCCGTAGCCACGCCCTTCGGAGGCATCATGCTGATAGCCGTCACGCTGATGTTCAGGTCTGCACCTTTTGCGCGTCCCACGCCCTTCACCTGAGCCGAAAACCCGTACTCCGAGGTCACGCCGTCCATGCCGACGGATTTTATGAAGCCTGCGCCTTCACCTTTACCTTTGCCTTCCCATAACTTCTCGCCTAAAACCATGTTTTTCACCTCATCTGAGACATCGTGGACTGCGTTTTAAGCGGATGTGACTGCGAGGCGACTACTACAAACCATTAAGATGCCAGACCCACCCTTAACTTGCGGGGTTCGTCGCAGACCAGAAGGACCATGAAGAAGGTTCTCTGCGTTTCGGCGAGCATTATTCGGCAAGAGTGCGAGTTAGAATGCACAAGCTTTTAATTTCTGCATCAGCACGACGCTACCCCGCAGAAGGTTGCCGTCACAATGGTAACACTCAACCTTGACAAAATCTTCAACCCAAAAAGCGTAGCCATAATCGGCGCAAGCGACGCAGAAGGCTCCGTCGGATACGCCATCGTAAAGAACTTCACCCAACTCGGCTACGAGGGCAAGGTTTACTTGGTTAACGTGCGCAAACCCGAGATTCTCGGCATGAAGACCTACCCCTCCGTCACAAAGATTCCCGAGCCGGTGGATCTGGCAATGATAGCCACGCCCGCCAAGACGGTTCCAGACGTGGTGGAAGAGTGCGGACGTGCAGGCGTCAAAGGTGTCATCATAGTCTCGGCAGGCTTCAAGGAAACAGGACCAGCTGGCAAAGCCTTGGAGGAGAAGCTTCTGGCCAACGCAAAGGAATACGGCGTCAGAGTCATCGGTCCCAACTGCATCGGCGTCATCCGCCCCAGAATTAACCTGAACGCAACCTTCGTCGACAAAGTCCCGAAGCCAGGCAACATCGCGCTTCTCAGTCAGAGCGGTGCCTTGGGCTCGGCCATTCTGGATTGGGCGATTCACGAGAACATCGGATTCAGCAACTTCGTCTCCGTCGGCTCCATGATTGACGTGGACTTCGGCGACCTCATCGACTACTTCGGCACCGACTCCAAGACGAAGAGCATACTGATGTACGTCGAAGGCTTAACCGAGGCCCGCAAGTTCATGAGCGCCGCCCGACACTTCGCCCGCACCAAACCCATCATAGTCGTCAAGGCGGGCAAGTTCAGCGAGAGCGCTAAAGCCGCCGCTTCCCATACGGGTTCCCTGTCGGGCGAGGACGACATCTACGACGCCGCATTCAAACGCGCAGGCATCGTCCGGGTGGACGAAATCGCTGACCTTTTCAACGCCGCGGAAGTTCTGGGCACCCAACCATTGCCTCCAGGACCGAACTTGGCGATAATCACGAATGCAGGCGGACCAGGCGTCATGACGACGGACGCGCTCATAGCACGAGGCGGAAGACTGGCGAAGCTAAGCCAGAAAACTCTCGACGCGTTGAACGCTGTTCTGCCGCCGTTCTGGAGCCACGGTAACCCCATCGACGTCTTAGGCGATGCTAAAGCTGAACGTTACCGCGCTGCGGTTGAAGCGTGCCTGAACGACGAGAACATCGACGGCATCCTTGTCATTTTCACGCAGCAGGCAGTCGGCGAGTCGGTGGAAATCGCTAAAAGCGTAATCGAGCTCGTGCGGAGCAAGGCCTACCAGAACAAGACCATACTGACGAGCTTCATGGGTTACGGCGCGGTGCAGGAGGCGAACAGCATCCTGAACGCCAATCACATCCCCACCTATTCCACGCCCGAGCAGGCGGTGAAGACGTACATGTACATGGTCCAGTACCAGCGCAACCTGGAGCTGATTTACGAGACTCCCGAGGAGTTGTCGGTGGATGCGGCACCTCCGAAGCGTCCCATCATGGCGATAATCAGGAACGCAGCCGCGGAGGACCGAGAAGTCCTGACCGAGGACGAGGCGAAGCGGATTCTGAAGTACTATAATTTCCCAGTCGTCAAAACGGAGGTCGCCAACAACGTGGACGAAGCCGTGGCATACGCGCAAAAGCTGGGTTTCCCCGTGGTTCTGAAGATTCTGTCGCCGCAGATTGTACACAAGAGCGACGCGGGCGGAGTCATCCTCAACGTCCACTCCCCAGCCGAAGTACGCGAAGCGTTTGAAACGCTGATTCAACGGGCGACGGCGTACAACCCCGATGCGCAGATAATCGGCGTCACCGTCCAACCGATGATCCAGAAGAAAGGCTATGAGGTCATAGTCGGCGGCAAAACCGACCCGCTCTTCGGTCCCGTCATCCTGTTCGGCATGGGCGGCGTCGGCGTTGAACTCTTCAAGGACTATGCGATGGGGCTGCCGCCGCTGAACACGACGCTCATCAGACGCATGATGGAGGAGACAAAGGTCTACCAGCTCATGAGGGGCTACCGCAACTCGCCGCCAGCCAACATCAAGAAGTTGGAGGAGACGCTGCTGCTGTTTTCGCAGCTGCTGATGGATTTCCCGCAGATTAAGGAGATAGACATCAACCCGCTGCTAGTGAACGAGGCAGACGCCTGCATCCTCGACGCCCGCATAGTCATAGACAGGGAACGCGCCTGCCGAAAGCTGGAGCCCCACGAGCACATGGTCATCAGCCCCTACCCCAAGAAGTACGAGA
>JBHGBG010000087.1:0-6894 GCA_041946875.1 Bathyarchaeia archaeon | reverse complement strand
AGCCCCGCAGTTGCCGCAGAACCGCGCGTTTGGAAGAGCTTCGGCGCCGCATTTTCCGCAGAACGGCATCAAATGTCACCTTACCGTAGTTTGCTGCGATTTCGCTAATAAACTGCTCGCAACTTCCGCCCGCGAGCCAAAAGGCTACCGGTCCACCTGTTGCATGAACGCTTGGGCGTCGCCGGCAGGGTTGCCAGAGTAGTATTTGCTGAAATATCCAAAAACCTCCAGCCCCCTTGTGAGGAAGGGCTTAAGTCTACGCGCCCAAGCTTGGATGTCAGAGGTGCGGTTCTGCTCGGTTTCGCCCTTGGTTCCGACGACGGTTTTGCGGTCGCCTTCCCACCGCACGTAGACAAAGTCAGCCGTCACCTCGTCCATTGGGGGCATTTTTGGGGTGTCAACCCAAGATAGGGCGATGTTGCGTTTCCGGAGGAGCTCGTAGACACTGGGGTTCAGAAGGGATTTGTTCCTGAACTCGACGGCATACTTGTGATGCGTCGGCAAAGCCCCCAAGTACCTTTCGAGGAGCGGAAGGTGCTCCCACTTAAACGTGGGTGGCAGCTGAAGGAGCAGCGCGCCTAGCTTCTCATCCAGCTTCGAGACGCGTTCGAGGAAAACCTGCGTAACTTCCTCGGCGTCTTTGAGCATCTTGATGTGGGTTATGGTTTGGGGGAACTTGAGGGAGAACACGAAGCCGTCGGGCGTCTGGTTCCTCCATTCGGTGACGGTTTGCTCGCGGGGGATTCTGTAGAAGGTGCTGTCCACTTCAACTGAGTTCAGATGCCGAGCGTAGTAGGTCAGGAACTCGTTGGACGGTGTTTTTTCTGGGTAGAAGCTGCCTCTCCAGAAGCTGTAGCTCCAGCCCATCGTCCCGATGTGCAGGCGCTTGGTCAGGTTTTGCCCTTGAGCATCAGCCAGCTCTTCTCACCTGCCTTTTTCAGCCTGACGAGCACGTAGCGTCCCTTCAGCCGTTTGCCGCTAAGGGTGATCTCTATCATTTTTTCTTCGTCCCACACTTTCGTCTGGTACGTGCCTTTGTCCCAGATTATGACTTTGCCTGCGCCGTAGTTGCCCTTCGGTATCTCGCCTTCGAAGTTGGCGTAGTCCAGCGGGTGGTCCTCGACCATGACCGCCAGCCGCTTGTCCTCTGTACTTGCGGGGATGCCCTTGGGGACTGCCCAGCTCTTGAGGACACCGTCGCGCTCCAGCCTGAAGTCATAGTGGAACCTCCGCGCGTGGTGCTCTTGGACGACGAAGATTTTCTCCTCTTCCTTTCCTGCTTCTTTCTGGCCGGTTTTTGGCTCGGGTGTGCTCTCGAAGTGTCTTTTTGCCGCGTACTCCTTCAATTTGTCTCCTCCCAGTTGGTCTACGGTGCAATCCTTTGGTGACTTGTCGGTTCTGAGCCGCTGGAAGCGGGGCATGCGCAGTCTGCCGTCGTTTGTGACGACTTGATAGAGGACTTCGCAGACAATTTTGGGCTTGAGCCAAGTTACCTCTTCGGCGATGTCTGCCTCGAACGGCGCAGCGTCTGTCTTGAGTCTGCGGAAAGCCTGCTTTAGCGTTTTCAGCGTTTCCTGGGTGAAGCCTGTGCCCACTTTGCCGACGAAAACTGGCTTGCCATCGTTTGCGTAGACTCCGAGGATCAGCGCCCCGAAAGTGCTTTCCCTGACTCCTGTGCCTTTCGTGTAGCCGAAGACTACGCAGTCAGCGCTGTGGAGTTTCTTGATTTTTAGCCAGTTGCCGGTTCGGACGCCGGGCTCGTACGGGCTGTCTTTCTTCTTCGCCATGATGCCTTCCAAGCCTTTGTCTACGGCCGCTTTGTAGTAAGCCTCGCCCTTCTCTTCCACATAGTCCTCCAGCAGGATGTGCGCGCCTTCTTTGACGTTTGCTTTTAGGATTTTCTTCCGTTCTTTCAGCGGCAGGTCGAGGAGTGGCTTGCCGTCTTTCTCCAAGATATCGAAAGCAACGTAGACTGCCGGCGCCTTTCTTGTCTCTCGTTCAACCTCCAAGGGGGAGCGCAGTTTTCCGCGTTCGAGCAGCGCTTGGAAGTTGACTTTGCCCTCTTGCAGGATGACTATCTCGCCGTCCAAGACTGCGTTGTGTGCCTGTTGCTTGAGCTCTTCGAGTTCGGGGAAGTCTTGCAGCAGTTCTACTTCGTTGCGGCTTTTCAGGCTGAGGGTTTCATCGATGTAGGCGATGGCTCGGAACCCGTCCCACTTCACCTCGAAAATCCAGTTTTTGTCCGAAAATGGCGCGTCAGCGACTTTAGCGAGCATCGGCTTGTAGGTGCAGCGGCTCATTTGGTCTCCAACTGCTTGAGCGTTTCCCTAAGCGCGTCCATGAGGCCTCTGACTTCTTCTTTGGGTGGCTTCTCGACGACTATGGCTTCGCCCTTCAGCTTCTTCTCTATGAGTTTCTTCACTTTCTGCCGGTATGTGTCTGTGTACTCGGTTATGTCGAATTCGCCCGAGAGGTCGGACACGATTTTCACAGCCAAATCCAGCTCTGCCTTCGCCGGCTCCTCAAGCGTTTTGGCATCCTCGAAGCTCTGCGGGTCCACGACGTCGTAGCCGTACCGCATGGTCGTCAGGACGAGCGTATTCTTGTAGGCATGTACAAGCGCGGGGTACTCCTTGGTCCTCAGTGTTATCCTTGCCGCGCCTGCCTTGTTCATCTTCTTCAGGGCGGCGAGGAGCAGTCCGTAGGCGTCTTTGCTTTTGTCGGGCATGAGGACGTAGGAGCTGTAGAAGTAGATGGGGTCGACGCTGAAGTAGTCGACGAACTTGCTGATGCGAATTCGCTTGTCCGACTCTGGCTTTACTGCGTCGAGTTCCTCCTTGCCGAAGACGACATATTCGTTCTTGGCGACTTCGTAGCCCTTCACGACTTCGGGCCAGGGGACGATTTTGCCGTCTTTTGTGCAGACTTTCTCGTATTTCAGGGGCATGTTGTCCAGTTTGTGCAGGAAGTGGAAGGCCACGCCTCGGTCGTATATCATGGGGTAGAGCTTTATGGGCACGTTGATGAGTCCTATCGTGATGCTTCCCGTCCACATGGGACGTCTCGGAGCGGGCGCCTGGGTTTCTTTTTTCTCTGTTTTCTCAGGTTTTTCGAGTTTTGCCAAGTTTCACTTAACCTCCAGTTTCTGGCGGTTTTGAAAAATGTCTTTCCACGAGTCTCCTCTGAGGCTCGGTACTGTGGAGATATTGAACTCGGCTGGCTTTATCTTTTTCTTCAGCTTGTCCCAGTCGAAGGGCGTTGAAACCGTGGCGTCGGGTGTCACGCGCAGGCTGTAGGGGGTGACCATGGTTCTTCCGTGGCTGTTCTGCGTGTAGTCCATGAAGACTTTTCCGGGTTTCTTCGTGTCTTTGAACTCGGAAACCACGATGTCCAAATCTTTGGCTATGTGCATGCCGACGGCGTGAACGAACGCTCGGGTTTCTCGGAAAGTGTATTCCCTCTTCACGGGAACGAGGACGTGCAGACCTTTCTTCCCCGATGTCTTCACGTAAGACTTCAATCCCAGCCCGTCAAGTTTCTCCTTCAACACCAGAGCAGCTGATGCGGCGTCGTCGAACGTTGCCGGTGGTTCTGGGTCTACATCGAAGAATGCGAAATCAGGTTTCTCCCTCTCGTCAGCCCGGGAGAGCGGCATGTGGATTTCAACGGCAGCCAGATTAGCCAGCCAAATGAGTGTGTCCAAGTCGTTGCAGAGGATGTAGTGCACGTACCGCTTCGCTGTCTCCGAGTAGAGCCTCACAATCTTGACCCAGTCTGGCATGCCCTGAGGTGCGTCTTTCTCGTAGAATCCTTCCTTGTCGACGCCGTTGGGGTACCTTGTCAGAACTAGAGGTCTGTCGGCCAGAAATGGGAGCATGCGCGGAGCCATCTTGATGTAGTACTCGATGAACTGTGCCTTCGTGATTTTCAGCACGGGATAGATTAGTTTGTCGAGGTTGGAGAAACTGACCTTTGTGAGCTTCTCAGTCAAGTCTGCCTCACCAAAACAAGCCTCTAACTGTTTGTGTAAGAAGTTTGAACAGGAATTTAAACCGCACTGCCATCTGATCCAAAGGCCAACCGCCCCAACCGCCGTGGCGTTTCCTCCGAAACCTTAAATGCTGTTCTGCAAAAAGTAGCCATCATGCATCCGAGAAGCAAAACCAACCGCAGCACCTTCCTGATGGTCGAAGTCCTCGGTGCGGTTTTCATCATCCTCGTCGGTAGCGCCCTGCACTTCACTTACGCATGGTCGGGCAACAATCCAGCGATTGGCGTTTTCTCGGCTGTAAACGAAAGCGTCTGGGAACATCTGAAACTGGCGTTCTGGCCATCACTGTTCTTCGCTGTAATTGAATTCGCACCGTTGGGAAAGCGAAGCAGCAACTTCGCCTTCGCCAAGATGGCAGGGACATGCGCCATGATAGCCCTCATCCCTGCAGTCTTCTACGCGTACACCGCTTTCACGGGGGAAAGCGTCTTCGCCGTTGACATCGCCACATTCATCGTCGCCGTTATCTGGGGGCAACTCGTCAGCCTCAGACTCGTTGCAGCCCGAGAGCTGCCGAAGGCACTCAACGCGGTTGCGCTGGCGGTCGTGGTGCTGCTGGCCGTAACCTTTGCGGTATTCACTTTTTACCCGCCCCACCTACCCATCTTCCTGGACCCAGTTACGGGAAAATATGGGATAGCGTAGATGGACCACCACTTCACTGAGCACTTCAGCCTATCAATAAGGGGGGCTATAATCTGCTCCGAGCTACAGAGCCCGAAACCTACCGCTTCAGCTGCTTCTTGATTGTCTCCTCGGCTGCTTTCACTGCGTCTTGGAGTCTGTCGGTCTTCGTTCCGCCGCCCTGTGCGAAGCTAGGCTTTCCTCCGCCTCCACCCCCGAAAATCGGAGCCACAGCGCGCACCACTTCGCTCGCGTTGACCCCTTTCGCAACTGCTGCTTCTCCAGCCATGACCATGATTCTTGCGGTTTTCGCGTCTGCACCGTAATAAAGCGTCACCGCTGCATCGTTCCGTTTTATGACTTCGCTCGCAGTCTGCACCATGCGATTCACGTCCGTAACTTCCTGGAAATCGCGCTTCACCAGCTTCACGCCATCAACTTCCATCTGAATCTCAGAAACACCCGTGCCTGCGACGCCAGCGCTTTCCCTAGCCGCCAACTCTTTCAGCAGTTTCCGCTTCTCCACGTTCGCCTCCTTCAGCTCCTTCACTAGGTGCTCAGCCGTCTTATCTAACTTCTCCATCGGCGCATTCAACGTTTCGGCAACGCGCCAGAGAAGCCGCTCCATTTCCTGAACCGCCTTCACCGCCTGCATCCCCACGGAGTAAACGAGTCGCTCCACGCCATCCTGCACACGCTCAGTGTACCGGATTTTGACGCAGCCGATTTCACCAGTGCGCTGCAGATGAGTTCCAGCGCACGCTTCAACATCCCAATCCCCTGTCTTTACCACTCTAATGTCCTTGCCCGGAACCGCACCGCCTTGGTAAAGCCTGAAGCCATAGCGCGATTCTGCCTCATTCCTCGGAAGCCAAGCCGTCTCAACCCGCATATCCGCCAGCACAGCCTCATTCGCCAGCGTCTCAATCCTCTGCACCTCTTCAGGAGTCAGCCTACGATAGTGCGAAATGTCCAGCCGCGTGCTCTCCACGCCCTTCTGCGTGCCGCTCTGCCAAACATGCTCGCCCAACACACGCCGCGCGGCGCCGTTGACGAGGTGCGTTGCCGTGTGCGCCTTCATCAAGGCATACCGCTTCTCCCAATCCAAAATCCCACGCACAACCGAACCTTCCTTGGGCACGTTCTCGGCTTTGACCCTGTGTAAGATGACTCTGCCGACTTTCCGCACGTCCACAACCTCAGCCTGCACGCCACCGCCATAGGCGAAGTAGCCATGGTCTGCAGGCTGCCCACCGCCTTCAGGGTAGAAGCATGTCCTATCCAGCACCACGTATTCTTTGTTTATGATTTTCAGGACTTTCGCTTCGAACTCTCTGAGGTACGGCTGCTCGTAGTAAACCTGCACCGTGTCTGGCAAGCCTTCCACCGCCTTTTCCAACGCGTGCTCTGCTTCAGCCGTTGATTCTTCCTCCATGGGTTTGAAGGCCTGCATGTGCCGCTTAGCCACGAGAGCGTAGAAGTTCTCCGGGATGTCTGCTTTCACGCCTTCTTTCTCGGCGACTTCCCTGACTATTTCGGGTGGAAGCCCATGCGAATCGTACAGCTCTGAAAGCGTGGTGTCGGAAATCTGGTTGGCTCCCTTGGCCTTGAGGTCGTCTGCGATGCGTTTCACCATGCCTTCGCCGCGCTTGATGGTGTCTTCGAACTTCTCCTGCTCCACCTTCAGCATCTCGACTATCTCGTCTCTCATGGCGCGGATGTGAGGAAAATCCTTACCCCAGTAGTTCACCTGCATGTCGGCGATGTCGTACAACGAGTCCATGTTCATGTTCAGGCTGTGCATCAGGCGGTAAACCCTGCGGAACAGCAGCCTAGCCAAGTAGCCTTCCTGAATATTCGACGGCACAACACCCTCCGACAGGATGAAGCTTAGGCATTTTGTGTGGTCCACGATAGCCCAAGCATTCTCGACTGGAATCAGCTTCTTGTCCAGCAAGTCTACGTCCATGCCGACGAGTTCAGCCACCCGTTTTCGAGCAGCAAACCTGTTCGCCGTCTTATCCACGCTCACCAAACCCGAATATCTGGCAACCTGCGAGAGGAATGCGTTGTCCACCTGCAACTCAGCCATGTCGAGGACTTTGTCGACGATGCTGCCGTAGATGGCTTGGAAACAACTGGGCACACCCTGGCTTATCCAAGCGAAGCGGTCGATGCCGTAACCTGTGTCCACGGTGCGGATGGGCAGTTCGACGAAG
>JBHGBG010000086.1:0-6904 GCA_041946875.1 Bathyarchaeia archaeon | reverse complement strand
CACCCGGCAATGCCAGCCAGAAGGATTGCTGCGCTACCTCCAATTATGGAGATTAATGGAAAGCCCACACCGATCAGCAGGATTACTATCCCGCTTAGTTTGGCGCGGTTTTGGGGTTCCGTGGTTTTAGCGTAATAGCTTAGGCAAACCGGCATTCCCACGCCAAAATACGCTCCCATCATGCTTGCCATCACTATTATGCCCAAGGAATCTGCCAAGTCCGCCACTGCAAACAGAAGCGAAAACAGAACGCCAACGAGTACCCATGATTTGAGGAATACCAGCCGCTGCTTGAATTTGCTCGTAAATGACGACATGACAAGCCCGGACAAAACTAAGCTCACAAAATTGGCGGCAACTGTGAATAACAGTGAATCGCCACCGAACCTGGAGGTTGCCGCGTCTTGCAGGTAACTGAAACCGCAAAGGTACCAAACAAAGGCGTTTGCTAACATAAAGGCACTTGCTAACGCGCCTTTTGAGATTGAATATTGTTTTTCGGTGGTTGTATCGTTTGGCGTCGTTGAAACCTGAATGTTGTGTAATGCGGCCAGCTATTAAGTCTTAAGAAAGCACATACAATCTACTGAGTACATATCTAAAATTCATAGCTTATACAAACGCTAATTCCTCAGCCAAAGCCTCAAGCAAAACCGCCAATTCCTTCGTTCGCTCATCGCTTCTGAATAGCAGGTTACCAGTTAATTCTTTTCTGCCTAAATCTCTGAGTTCAGCCCTCAGTTTCCGTATCTCCGAGGAGCCGAGCACTTTCTCCGCAATCTTCGGCAAGTCCATTTTTTTAGGTTCGATTTCCTTGGTGATTGCGGTGAGCTCGCGATTCAATGCGTCGTCCTTCATGGCAATGAGCATGGGATAAGGCGGCAATTCATGTTTGATTCGGTGCTCAAGCTCAACTGGGCTTTTCAAATCTACGAATTCCTCTTTCAAGGTTAGTAGTAACCCGACGGTCCTTCCGTAGCCAGCGAGATTGCCAATTTCTTGTTCGTCGCCGCCGCCTATTACTCCACCAATCTTGCAGTGAAGTTCTGCCACGCAACCCTTGAGCCGAATCACTTCGAAGAAATCTTCTGGCGCCACATTCGGTTTGTGCCACAGCGATGATTCGACGGCTTCTGCTTTTACGATTTGGGTCATTGTGGCAGCAATTAGATCAGAAATTGTTTTCTTTTGTTCGCTCGCTGAGTTGCTGCATGCGGTTTGAAGTTCCTTAGTCCCCTGGATCAGCAACATGTCGCCTGCCAAGAGCGCAGTGTCCCGACCGTACTTGCCGAAAAGGGTGCTTCGTCCAAACTTCTTTGCCGAATTGTCGACTATGTCGTCGTGAATGTCCCCTGACGAGGTTATGAGCATCATTGAGGCGGCGACTGAGCTTGCGTTTTCTGGGACCTGACCGACAGCTTCGCTGGACAGGTGAATTAGAGTCGGGAAAATCGGCAGAACCCTTGGAAGAACCGCTCTGGCGTAGAAGTGCAGTGCCTCACGGACTATCCCGTCATCGTACTGATTCTGAATGATTTTCTGGCAGGCTTCTGCTAAAGCAATTTGGCCTTTCTGCTGGACAATGGCCAGTGCTTTCCTGGTAAGCGAGCCTAGTTTCATGGTAACGAAAAACTATGAAAGGACTATTTGTGAATTAGGAATTGAAAATGAGGATTTGAACTCAGAAAGAGAGGTGTTGAAAAGCTCATTCTCAACACCATTGGATGTGTTTACCAGCCACCCCAGTTTATGTAGCCTCTAGCGTTGACTAGTCGTTTTTGGTTCATGTATTTCACCTCATACTTCCTCTCGACATCATCCAGGGCATTTGCCAATATTGGTATCTTGTCGGTGCGGGAGGCTGAATGCCTAGGTACCCATAGATCCAATTGAGCACCTGCAGGTTGTCAACTCGAGTGTGGTAGGATACGCCTGCACTGTTTGCGTTGTTGACGTTTGAGTTTACGGCTATGACGACGCTTCGCCCGTTGACCGTGTACAACACTGGGCCGCCTGAATCGCCTTTGGAGACCGCTCCTTTGCCTAGGGCCGCGTTTGCTGTGCACTTGAGGTACTTGTCGCCTCCCAGGAATTTGGTGGAGAGCAGATTCACCGTTGCTGAGTTACGTGAAACGCTAATTTCTCTGGAAAAGGCTTTTTGTGTGATTTGCACTCCGTAGCCAAGCACTCGCAGTGGAGTGTTCAGCGGTAGCGTGTCAGCTATGCCCGCGGTGGGAAGCGTTCCGAATGTTGTTACTTCTTGGACGGGCTTGTCGAGGAGGATTAAGCCGATGTCGCTTGTGGTGAGAATCCAGCTTGACTGGAGAATCTGGTTTAAGGTGGCTCCTGATTTGACGATGACCCCGAATTCCGGATAGGGAATTGGGACGCCGTTGTAGATTGGCTGATTGGTGTTGTAACCCATTCGTCCGGTTTCATCCATTGAGCAGTAGATTGGGCCTTGGTCGAAGCAGACGCTTGCCGCTACTCCACCTGTGACGCAGTGACCGGCAGTTAATACTACGGTTGGCGAGATTAGGACACCTGTGCCGTAGCTTATTGCCTGGGTTCTTGCAGCGTCGCTGAACAGCACAACTATGCCGACGTATGGTGTTGAATCGGGTGTGTAGTTGCCTGTTATGCCGTAACTTGTTGAACAAAACATCGCCAGCATCGTCGGGATGCATAGCATGAGAAAGACCGCGATTTTCAGAGGTTTCATGTTTTTCTTCTTTTCCCCCTTGGATGTATCACGTATCTTGATTCTTAATATATAAAGATTATTCCGAGTACAACATGCAAAGCCATTTGGAAAGCAAAACAACAGTGCAACAAAAATACAGTTCAGAACGCTCCGCTAAGTACCCCCCCGAGTGCTCAGGCTAGTTTCACGCGTTGGAGCTATTTTGTTGGAAGTCTAACGGTGAATTTCGTGCCTTTGTCTTCTTGGCTTTCGAAAGTTATGTTTCCCAGAAGCGCCTCGGTGAGTCTTTTGCACACGGCTAAGCCGAAGCCCTGTCCTTTGGATTTTGTCGTGACGAGCGGCTGGAAGATTTTGGGCTTGAGCTTCTCGGGTATGCCTACTCCCGTGTCTTCCACTGTCAGGATGGCTGAAGAGTCTTCGCTGATGGCCTTTAGGGTTAGTTTTCCGCCGTCGGGCATGGCTTGCACCGCGTTAGCGACGAGGTTGGATAGAATCCTGGTTAGGCAGGTTTGGTCGGTCTTGATTTTCGGGAAGTCTTTGTCGATGATTTTTTCGACGTGGATGTTTTTCGGAATCCTCGCCTTGGAGAGCACGGCGTCGAGTTCGCGGTTGACATCGATTTCTTCGTTAACTGGTGTTATGGGTCTGGCGTAGTCTTGGAGGTCTGAGACGATTTTGCTGATGTACGAGGTCTGCGTCTCGATGGTTTCGACGCTTTCCGTGAGGCTGTTTTTCTGTTCGCTGTCTTTTAACGCTTGAATTTCGTTCTTGAGGAGGTACAACGCGGATACGATGCTTTGCAGGGGGTTGCGGATGTCGTGCCCCACCATGCCCGCGGTCTGGCCAATAGCTGCTAGTCGTTGTGCTTCCTGAAGTTTCTTTGTTCTTTCCTCAACTAGCTTTTCCAAGCTTTGTGTATTTTTCTTGAGTTCTTCTTCGACACGCTTTCGGTCAGTTATGTCTTCCATCGTCAAGAGAATCATCTTGGAGGCTGCGTCCTTGGAGTACAGCTGCCGCATGCTTACGTTCAGGACTTTTCTTCCGGTCTTTGGGAAAGCGTGGTCAATTATTATGTCGTTTACGGGTTCCCCGTCGGCTCCTATCTTTTCTATTGCTTGTTTGAACTCTGAAACCTGCCATTGTTTGTCGCCGACCTTGTAGATGCTTTTCTGTTCTGCATCTCCGGCTTCTATGTCGAACGTCTTGTAGAATGACGGGTTCGCCATCGCGACCTTCAGGTCGGCATCCAACACAACAAGAGGCTCGCGCATCGTTGCCAGAACGGTTTCCGCGAAGTTGCGTGATTTCTCAATCTCCTGCTTGCTTCGAACCAAAGCGTCGATGTCGATGAACGACAGCAAGACACCGTCGATTTTCTTGTCAGCGGTCAAGTAGGGTCGAAGCCTTACCTCGTACCAGCGGCCTTTCTTGTCCTGGACTTCCATCTGCTTGGAGCCCAGACCTTCCATGACTTCACGCAGTAAGCCCTCAAAGTTCGGGACATCCATGCCCAGTCGGAAGTCGCTCAACGGTCTTCCAACATCGGTTGGAATAAGGTTGAACAGTCTTTCCGCGGTTGGAGTGAAGAGTCTTATCCTGAATTCGGGGTCCAACACGATGAGGGCTACGTCGATGCTGCCAAACAGGTTCGTTAGGTCGTCGTGGACTCGCGTTATCTCTTTGTTGCGTCTCGTTAGCTCTTCATTCACGGTGTTGAGTTCCTCGTTGGTGGATTGAAGCTCCTCTTTGGCTGTCTCCAGCTCCTCGTTGGTGCTCTGCAGTTCCTCGTTGCTTGACTGCACTTCCTCCAGCGCAGCTCTGAGCTCTTCGTTGGTGGCTTCTTGCTCCTCGATTATGGTCTGCAAGGTCTCTTTTGTGGAGGCAAGTTCTCGTTTCAACTCTTCAATCATTGGACCAGCGGTGTCTTCCTCGAACCGTTTGCGTCTTGTTCGCTTGGGTGAAGGCGCGACTGCTTCGAACAGAACCAAGAAGAATTTCTCACTTGATTTGGGAATTTCGAGCGGAACGACTTCGAGATCTGCCTCGCAGAAATCTCCGTTGCTCTTGAACTGGATACGTTCCCGCTTGATGGAGGTTTTTTGTTTTTTGGCTAGGTATATCGCTGTCTGCAGTTCCAGTCTGAATTCTTCTCTAACGAGTTTCATCAGGTCAAAACTAGCTTCTCCCGGTCGATGCACAAGGAACTGACTTGTGTTGCCCTGGAAGATCAGAACATCCAGGTCATTATTCACAACAACCCCTGCTGGGGCGAACCTGATCATCAGCAGGCGTTCGATTTCTTTTTGGAGGCGGTCTAAAGGTCCCTCAGCTGTTCGTTTTCTGATTGCCTGTCTTCTTTCCTGGAAGGGTTCGCCCAACTCGATCTCTATGGGCAGTCGCGATGTCCCTGCCTTCTTCAAGTAGACAGGCGCCTTGTCGACAGTGGCGAACAGTTCCTCGAAGCCGCCTATGTTTTCCGATTTTCCTAGAACCAAGTATCCGTCGGGTTTGAGTGCGTAGTGGAAGAGTGCTATAATCCGCTTTTGAGCCTCAGGCTTTAAGTAGATTAGGACATTGCGGCAGCTGATGAGGTCTATATTAGAAAACGGCGGATCTCTAGTCAAATCTTGCTTTGCAAAAACGCACATGTCCCGGACGGACTTGCTTATTTGGTATCTCTGGTCCGCAGCACTGAAGAAATGTTTTAGTCGTTTTGCGGAGACATTTTCGGAAATGCTGTCGGGATATATGCCTGCGCGAGCTTTCTCTATGTTCTTCACGCTGATGTCGGTTCCGAAAATCTGAATAGGTTGGACGTTGCCCTCCTTCTCTTGGAACTCCCTGAGTGCAAGGGCAATCGAGTAAACCTCCTCTCCTGTTGCGCATCCAGGCACCCAGATTCTAATCGGTGTTTCAGGTGATCTATTCTTTACCAGAATCGGAAAAACCTGCTCTGCAAGAACTTGAAATGTATCTGGCTCCCTGAAGAAACTTGTGACTCCTATCAGCAAGTCATCAAACAAAGCTTGCAACACATTCCGGTCGCTGCGCAACGAGTTCACGTAGTCCTCAATCTTGTCGATTTGATGCAAGACCATTTGTCTAGAGATGCGTCGGTTCAGGGTGCTTTCCTTGTAGGCAGAGAAATTCACGCCGAAAGACAACTTCAGCATCGCCAAGATGTTCTGGAAACTGTCTGCCTCTTCAACCTTAGGCTTGACGACTCGGAGCTTGGAGTGATTTAAATAGGGATGCTTTCCGATGCGGGCGAGTTCTGAGGCGATTTTTGCGGGAGGAAGCACAAAGTGGACGCTTTCGGATGCTATGGCGCTGTGAGGCATTCCAGGGTATTTAGCCGAGTCCTCTTCCTGCGCGAATGTTATGCCTCCCTCGGCGTATATGGCTTTGAGCCCTTCGGTTCCGTCGGTGCCCGTTCCCGAGAGAATCACGCCAATTGCCAGGTCTTTCACGTCCTGGGCTAGCGAAATCAGGAACTGGTCCACTGGTCGGTGCATTCTGGAGACTTCGCGTTGAAGCTTAAGCGTGCAATCTACGATGGTCATGCTGACATCGGGCGGAATGACGTAGACATTGTTGGGTTTCACCGGCATGTCGTTCTGCACCTTGTGGACAGGCATCGCCGTGGACCGAGCAAGTATGTCAGTCAGCATGCTCTCCTGCCCAGGCGCCAAGTGCTGCACGAACACGAACGCCATTCCTGTGTCATCCGGCAACTCCTCCAGCAGCTTCGTGAAAGCCTCCAACCCGCCTGCGGAGGCTCCGATGCCTACGATCGGGAATCGCTTTTCTTCAGAGAATGTTTCTCTTCCAGGCTTCTTTTCGGATAATTCAGGGCGATTCGTTTTTTCTGCGCCTTCAACTTTTGCATCTGTGTAACCTGCTGTGGCTCCTTGAGAAGTCACGGTGTGTTTCTTCTTGCCTGTTGAAATCATGCAACTACCCCGCGAAAATGTCGCCTTTTATTATGACTTTCATATGGATATAAAACTATTGACAAATACACTAGCTTGTCCAACGCACTCCAAACCCGCATCGGAAACCTGGCGCATTGGCTAAGGTTTTTATGGTGCAGGCGAAATTAGTTCTCTCTGCGTCCTCGATGAGGGGCTGTCGGCTAGCTTGGTCTAGGCTTGTAGACTTGGGCTCTATAGACCCCGGTTCAAATCCGGGCAGCCCCAC
>JBHGBG010000085.1:0-6967 GCA_041946875.1 Bathyarchaeia archaeon | reverse complement strand
CTCAACGCCGCCATGAGCCAAATCGCCCTAAGCCAAGTGGGCTGGAGAAACAAGGTGGTTCTGACGCCCGATGACCCGGGCTTTCCAGGCAAGAACATGTACGACGCCGCTGCGGACCTGGACCGAAGGTTCAAGAAGACGCTGCTGCTTATGAATTCGGGCAGCGGCTTTTCCGACGACCCGTTGCTGATGGCTCAGGATTTGGCGAGGTACATCGAGGACAAGAAGACCAACAAGTTCTCCATGGGACTTTTGACATCCAACTTGGATTCGCCGCTGGCTCAGGTGACGAGCAAACACGGTACGGTGGTCCAGATGAAGGGCCGCGGCAAAGCCAAGCCGTCCGCCGACTACAGCGAGACCGGCATCATGGGCGACATCTTCGAGTTGGGCACGCTTGAACTCTTGTGCAGCATGATTGAGGCGATTTTCAGGAACTTGGAAGTGCGGGACATCTTCCGCCTTTGCTCGGAGGAGTTCGACAAGATAGGCGCGCTCATAGATGCGAACGTGAATTCGGAGACGTACACGAAGCTCGTCGACATCCTCGAAAGGAAGACGAACGTGTACATCGGCGGCAAGGGAACGGCGAACGAAATCGCCAAGATGACGGGCGTGAGGCTGTTCCACATCAAAACCTTCCTGGGCGACAACGTCTTCATGACGCGGGGAGTGAACACGCCCCACCCACGGGCAGGCGACCTGGAAATCCTGCTTTCGTATACGGGCGAGACCCGGTCGGTCATCCTCTGGTGCGATGTGCTCAGGAAATTCAACGGAAACGTCCTGGCCATCACGGGAAACCCGAACTCAACCCTCGCTAAGAAATCCGACTTTCAAATAATCCTGGAGGAGGAAGTCAAGCCGGGCACGCCACGCAGGTTCTACACGCGCGCCGCCTACGTGCTCAGCCCGCTGCCCGTGAAGCTGGCGGAGAGGCTCGAGCAGAGGGGACTCAAGCTGCCCGAGTATATCCTAAGCTGGTACCACTCCGTCACGCAGTAAAGCCAGTTCCCGCTGCAAGAAAAACCGCATTCCCGCAAGTCCTTGACTCAGAGCTCATGAAGCCAGTCGCTGAACTGTTTCTCATTTAACCCCGCGCCGAGTTCGCAGTCGAGCCTTCTCGCGACTCTGTCTTTCTCGAAGAGAATGATGGATGGCACAGCCTCTAGCGAGAACTCCTCCCACATGGGATTTTCGTCATCGTCCACATTGACCTTAAGGAAGACGTCTGCGTCTCTGTTTTCGGCGTACCTGTCGAAGACCTGGATGAAGCTTCGGCAGAAGGGACACCAGGATGCGTAGAACAGCGCAACCGCCCGCGGGTGCTCTGTAAGCTGTTGGGCGAGTTCTTGTCTGTCGCTGACCTCAATCATGTGTCATCTTCCGAAAAGAGGAGTCAGCTTAGCTTTTAAACTATCCCGTTGACCCTGCGGAACCGAGGCGCTGAAGGTCCCTGTTCAGGCTGAGCTGCGCTTTTCCCGTCTAAGCGAAAACAAGGCGATGAGAATCGACAGGATTTCGACGCGTCCAATCGTCATGGCTGCAATCATCAGCCACTTGTATCCTACGCCCATCGTGAGGGTCGTGGCGCCCATGGAATAGCCGTTCGTCGTCAGCGCCGAACCAACTTCTATGAGTGCATCCGTGAAGGATACGCCGATGGTCGTGAATATGACGGCGAAGATGACGAGCGTGGCTATGAAAAGCACGATAGAAATGGCTGCCGAGCAGTACTCCGTGTACTGATCACCGTTCGTCTTCTTGGGCTTGGATGCGTTCTCTTTGACGAAGATGTTCTGTATGTTCTCTCCAGCCAACTTGAAGAAAGCGATGATTCTGGAAACGCGGATGCCGCCTGCCATCGAGAAAGCGCAGCCGCCGATTATCATGAGCACTAAAATGATGGATATTGCAGTGCTGTTGAGCGACATAAGCGGGATGTAACTGTATCCGACGGAGGCTGACATGCTCACAACGTGGAAAAGCGACTCCAGCGCTGTCGTGTTCGCCACTGCCGAGAAAACTATGGTTCCAAATGCGATGATAATGAAGAAGAGTATTGCTTCCTGATTCACTATGCTCTTGAACTTCCTTGTTATTATTTGGTAGACGAATGCAAAGTTGAGCGAGCCCAAGAACATCAGGGCGATTATGCAAAGCTGCGGGGCTACGCCCAGATACAACTGCAGTTGCTGCGCCGTAGGCGAATAGCCGCCAGTCAGCGTGTCCACCACAAACGTGCCGGTCGTGATGAGGTTCTGAAAGCCCAGGAGATAAAAGATAGCGGTGAAGGCAAGAATATAGATGCCGTAGATTGCGAAAACCGAAAAGTAGGTCTTCTTCAGGTTCTTATCAACCTCCTCCACTCCCACGGCGACGCCTAGGTAACTCAGCGCCCTCTTAGACTGGAAAAAGGCGAGAAGCAAGAAGACAATGCCCACTCCACCCATCACCTCCGTGAGGCTTCTGTAAATCAGGATGGACCGAGGCAAGGTTTCAGGCTCAGCAATGAAGCTGAAGCCCGTGGTCGTGAAACCTGAGATGCTTTCGAAGTAGCCGTTCGTGAACCTATCGATCACGTTAGGGCTGCTGAAAGGGTCACTGTAGAAGTAGGGCAACGCTCCAATCAGGGGCATGACGATGAAAGCCACAACGAAGAGGACGCTTGCTGCCCTGAAATCCAGGTCTTTTCTCTCGCAAAGTGCATTCAGCATGAATCCAGCACCCAGAAAGGCAACGCAGGCGATGAAGAGGGAGATGACAGCGTCAGTTTCCCCTAAGGATAGCCCCACGGCGATGGGAAAAATCGTCAGCAACCCTGCAATCTGCAGGAGAAAGCCCAAGTTACTTCCAATGCGACGTTGCATTGTCATTTCGGTTCGAGATGTTAAGTTCATTCGGTTTGGCTAAAAGCTTTGCGGAACTCCCGTAGGACAAGTAGACTGAATCGATGCCTCACGGAAGGGCCAGATGCGCGCGGCATTCATGCAGATGGGCTTTTTGAGTCATCAAGGCTTATCTGTACGTCTGCGCCCTAACATGCTGGGATGGAACGCCGAGATGAAGACTGAACACCCCAGAATGAAGCGTGAAAAGAAGACAATCGAAGCCATGGTCCACATCTACTGCAAAGCCCACCACGGCACCAAAGGCGAACTCTGTCCTGAATGCATCGAGTTCATAGAGTACGCGAGAATGCGGCTGGACAAGTGCCCCTTCCAAGAGAAGAAGAGCACCTGCGGCAAATGCCTCATCCACTGTTACCGACCCGACATGAAAGAAAAAGTCAAGAAAATCATGCGGTATTCGGGTCCACGCATGCTCCTGCACCACCCAAGCTTGGCGCTGCATCACGTCTGGGATGGACGCAGAAAACCGCCGAAGTTGGGCAAGAAAACCTAGTAGCCCTAGGCGTTAGACTTCGGCTTTCTGCATGAGTTCTCTCGCGTTTCCGACCGCCATCTTGTAGAAGACCACGGTCAAGACAGCAGCGATTACGCCGCTTATGGCTGTAGCAGCGTAGAGGTCGATGAACGAGCTTATGGCACCCGCGGTGAAGACCGGAATCACGTACGGGAAGAAAGGTGCGAGCACCGCCAGCGACACACCGGCCGCCATAAGAAAGCCCATTATAGCCCATTCTGGCCGCACCATCCTCGGTCGGGGGACCTCGTTGAAATCCGCGCCTTTGATACCGTTCGCTAAGGACAGCGCGCCACCGCAGAAGGCGAGGAAAACGGACTCTGTCACCATTATGAACAGGGCTCTGAACGAGGGCTGATACGCGAAAAAGGCTGCCGTAGCCGTGACGGGCAGGATGATGAGCGAGAAGAAAAGCACGAAGGCGAACTTGCTCTTCACGAAGCTGCTGGGCGAAATCGGAGACATGTATATCCGCCAGATGCTCTGCCCCTCCTCTCCCGTCATGAAGCTGCCCAAACTCATAGCCATGATGCCCGTCGGAAATAGCGTCATGTACACAAACCAGAAGAGCGAGAACCCAGGCGGACCCGAAGACTGCGCGCCATTCAGCGTCATCATGATGGGCAGAATGATGAAGACGACGGGTATGATGAACGTCGACATCAACTCGCGGCGCCGCGTGAACGCTCTAAGGTCCTTGCGTATCAACGCAGCCTCCAGCGAGGAGAAACCCAGCTTGCCCAGCAGTCCCGTCTTGGGCACGTAGGCTCCACGGGAAACTGTGATTGCAGGCGGCTCGTACAGCCCGAAACGCTTGTTCAACTCGACGCTGACCAAGAACAAGCCAA
This sequence comes from Bathyarchaeia archaeon, assembly GCA_041946875.1. Lineage (GTDB taxonomy): Archaea > Thermoproteota > Bathyarchaeia > Bathyarchaeales > Bathycorpusculaceae > JADGNF01. The sequence continues at coordinate 2,693 of JBHGBG010000085.1, read as the reverse complement.
CGATGAACAGGGCTGACGCCACAAGATACCCTGCACCTTCAAGCATAAGCCCAGTCATAAACGAGTATAGCGTCATGCCCAGCCAAACGAAAGGCACAAACCACAGCAGGCTCTGCCCCGACGCCACAGCCTGAATGAAACCGAGGCTGTTCGCGCCCGCTGTGATGCTGAAGTAGATGATGTAGAATACGACGAAGAAAATCAGCGACCCAATGAACCGCACCCAAATCGCCGCCCGACCCGACGACTTATAGACCGCGCCGATGAACCGCACCTGCAGGATACGGAACACCTCGGTCGTGGCGCTCGCCATGAACGCCGCCGCAACCATCGCGAGCACTGCGCCCACAGCCGTCGCGGTCTGTCCGATGTACAGGGAGAACACGACCGCTGAGGACCCGATAAGCGCGATGGATATCAGTGGGAACCCAAGCAGCTCCGCCAGTATGGAAGCCAGCGTATGTTCCTGCCACGTAACTGGAAGCCAGTAAGGCACCTGACGTCCGGATTGGACGCCGCTGCGTTGAATCTGTTGGAGCATCGTGAAGACTAGCGTGTAGACGAGGACTATGGTGGGCAAAGACAGCAGAAAACTGGGGAAGTACTGTGGAAACAGCGCTTGTGTGGCGGGGTCACCTGCGAAGGAATTGTAGGCGTAGCCTACGAGCACTCCGATGATTATTCCGATGACTGTGGCGCCGCCGTACAAAGAATAAGAGAAGTATCTGCCCCGAGCAGCGTTGTACTTGGTGAGCTTCTGTCCCCTGAGCAGTCTGCCGGACTTCATGTCCACTCGGATGAGGTAGAGCACGGTTTTCCAGTTCATTTGACCAGTTCCTCAACCACTGCCTTAATGTCTCCCGTGCCTGTCAGCTTGAGGAAAATCTCTTCCAAGCCTGAGCCCGGCATCCGAGACATCTCCCGCAACTCGTCCATGTTGCCCAGCGCCAGCAGCTTGCCTTGGTACATGATGCCGACGCGGTCGCAGACCGCCTGCGCAATCTCCAGGATGTGCGTGGACATTATGGTTGCCACGTCCTGGCGTTTAAGTTCCTGCAGGAAGTCTTTGACTATGCGTGCGCTACGCGGGTCCAAGGCGTTTAGCGGCTCGTCCAGAATCAGGAGCTTTGGCTTGTGGAGGAACGCGGCTATGAGGGCGGTTTTCTGTTTCATGCCTTCGGAGTAGCTGCTTATCATGTCGCCCTCCCTGCCCTCAAGCTGCATCGCCTTCAGGTACTCGTTGATTCGACTGCGCTTCTCTTCGGCGGGCATGCCGTAGATGTCGCCGATGAAATCGAGAAACTCGATGCCCGTGAGGAACTCGTAGAGGCGAGGTGACTCGGGGGCGTAGCCGACCAGCCGCTTCACGGCGACTGGGTCCTGCTTCACGTCGATGCCGAGGACGCGGACGGAGCCAGCGTCGGGCTGGACTAGGCCGAGGAGGATTTTGAGTATGGTTGATTTTCCTGAGCCGTTGGGTCCGAGGAGGCCGAAGACTTCGCCTGGCTTTATGGTCAGGTCGACGTTGTTCACGGCGGTGATTTCGTTGTAGCGTTTGACGACGTTCTTGAGTTCCACCGCGTACTGATAGTCAGTTGTCATCGGAATCACGAGTTCTCATTACGATTGACTAGTATATATAATTATTGCTTCGCATCGATGCCTATTGAGTATTATCGAGGGCGGTTACCCGCAGATCCGCAGACCGCATCCAACGCCACGTTAACCAGCCTGTCCGCCTCCCGGATGAACTCATTCTCCCTTGGCACATGCACAAAGCTGACCCGACTGAAACGTTTCCGCAGCTCCCGAACCTTCATCCAGAGCTTCAGCAACTCCGCGCTCCTCACGCGGTACTCGCCGGTGAGGTGCTTGGTCACGATTTCGCTGTCTAAGTGGCAAGTCACCTCTTCCGCGTGCAGCCCAGCCGCAGCCTCCAGCGCTGCAATCAGAGCCTCATACTCGGCTTGGTTGTTTGTGCGCTCCCCCACGCATCGTGAACTCTCGGCGAGAATCTGTCCGTCCTCCGCTGTGACGATGAAGGCTATGGCTGCGGGTCCGGGGTTGCCTCTGGCGCCGCCGTCGCATCATCCGCGTGCGATGCGGCGCTCGTAACCGACACTCTCGGCGAAGCGCGTGTTGCCGCAGCCGAAGCCGGGCTTATCGGCTTCAAGCCAACAGCCGGCATCATCTCCCGCTACGGGCTGATCGGCCTCATCCCGTCGATGGAATGCCTGAGCGTTGTAGCGCGCGACATTGGCGTGATCTCACGGGTCCTGCAGGCGATCAGCGGACCCGATGAGCGTGACTTCTCCCTGGGCAGCCGGTTCCCCGAGTTCACTCAGGCCCCTGTCGCGCGAGCCATTCCCAAAGCCGTTGCGGTTGTCCCGCAGAGCCTCGCCGGGCTCGACTCCGCCGAGATGAAGGCTTTTGAGGCTGGCCTGGACGTGCTGACGGGGTTGGGGGCCGCAACGCGAGAAGCGCCTGTCGAGCAATACAAGTTGTTCCGCGGCGTACATCAGGCCGTCGGCTCAGCCGAAGCTTCGTCCAGCGGCGGGAAATACGACAGTGTCCGCTACGGTCACCGCGCCGCGAAGGCCGACGACTGGAACGAGATGTACCTGAAGTCGCGCGAGGAGTCGTTTGGGCCGCTCGTGAAGGCATTCCTGTTCCAGGGCGCCTACTTCCAGTTC
>JBHGBG010000084.1:0-7456 GCA_041946875.1 Bathyarchaeia archaeon | reverse complement strand
GAGAATGTTCACTGAATGCTCTGGTTTGATCATGCTCATGTCGACTTTTTCCAAAGCTTTCTCGGTTGCTTCTCTTACAGCTGCCAATCCTTTTTCCGTTGGATATATTGCCTCAGTCAGTTCGGGAAATAGGTCCCTTACCTTTACAGACACTATTTCTGGAAGTTCATGAACTCGTTTCTTCACTATTTTCGGGTCGACTCCAGAAATGCCCTTGAAGTAAGGCGGTGGTACAATTGCTGGATATACTTTTGTTTCGGTCACATTCATTCCTCCTTCATCGCTGCTTTTTCTCCCAAGAGTTTGTTTACGAAGTCTACGTCGTCTTGCATTCTAAATACGGCGAACTTTTGCCTTGTCTTTTTCGGCACATCGTAGACTGCTGGTACGATTCCGTACCACTGCCAACCCGGCGCTTTGGGTATTTCAACGCCTGCGGCTTCGAGAAGCCTTAGCATAGGCTGGATGCACAATTCTTTGCAGCCCGTTCGAATTCCTGTAGCTAGAGTAATGTCTGTTGGCGACTTTGCCCCCTTGATAATAGCGGCAGCCACTTCTCCGGCGGTGGTTCCCGTGCACGTACAGATCTTCATTTCAGGAAGTACGTGTGCCTTGTCAGTGATTTCCCTGAGTCTTTGCTGGTCAACTGAGTTTGGATCAACGAATAGCTTGATTTTTTCGGCTCTGTCCACCATTTTAATGGCATATTCTGGGCATCTGAAAAAGCAGTTCATGCAGCCGTTGCATATGGACTCGTTGACGTGAGCTAGCCTGTTTGAGACCTTGATAGCTTCAGCAGTGCATACCAGTTCGCAGTTACCGCAGCCCTCACATACCGACTCGTCGATTTTTGCCAATTTTGTAACGATCCTCAACAATCTTTTCCTCCAATTTTTTGCAGTACTTTTTCGTTTCCCATGGTTTATAAGATTTGTGCACCATCCTTGTGCCGTTCGAAACCGTCTGTTCGTCGGTTTGGCAGCATACTATGACTTCAGCTCACATTTGAAAACCAAGGTGTTGTTCTGCTAACAGCAAGCAGAAACTGTGTGCCTCTATTGTTGCCCGTTGGCTTTGTCTCGTTCTATAATTTAGACGCTCCGGGCATGGCGCTGTTTCATAGGCCTAAAGCCACGCCGTCGCCACGAGGATCAGCTCCACCCATGAACGCGCCGCTCGAAGAATCAATGACGATTCCCTGCGCATGCCCGACAAGCCATGTCCAGTCCTCCAGAAGTCCTACTTTGTGTCCCATTCTTCTAAGGGTTTCAACTGAAGACGCTGGCAGTCTTTTCTCCACATAAAGAAGAGGATCAAAAGATGTTCCCAGAGGTGGCGGCAAGACGCCGTGCACCCACCTTGGAGCCTCGATGGCTTCTTGGATGTTCATCTCGAAATCGATGACGTTGGAAAGCACCTGCACATGGGTTTGGGGTTGACCGTCGCCGCCCATGGTGCCGAAAGCCATGTATGGCTCATCCTCTTTGAGCGTAATTGACGCGGTGAGAGTGTGCATTGTCCTCTTGTGAGGCTCCAGCTTGTTAATATGGTTCGGATTAAGGGAAAAGTATGCTCCTCTATCTTGCAGGAGTATTCCCGTTCCCTTGACCACCATCGCGGATCCAAACGGCATGTAGAGACTCTGAATGCACGAAACGATATTGCCCTCCTTGTCTGCCACTGCAAAGTATGTCGTGTCACCTTGGAGGTCACCACTGGGCACTTGGTCCATGGCTTTTCTTGGATCGATTAAGTTCCTTCTTTTCTCGGCGTATTTCTTGGACAGCAAGTTTTCGAGTGGAATTTCTGCGAATTCTGGATCTGTTATGTATCTGTCTCGGTCCGCGAAGGCGAGTTTCTTGGCCTCAACGAGCAAGTGTAGATAGTCTGCACTGTTGTGTCCGAGAGCAGACAGGTCAAATCCTTCCAGAATGTTCAGTTCCAAGAGGGCGGCGATTCCCTGAGTATTCGGAGCCGTTTCATAGATCGTGTGCTCTCGATACACCGTTCTGACGGGGTCACCCCAGTTGGACTGGTGATCAGCTAAGTCTTTCTCGTTAATCAGCCCCCCGTTTTGTGTGGAAAACGCCGCAATTGCCTTCGCGATTTCGCCTTTGTAAAACTCGTCTCGTCCGCCCTGGGCTATTTTCTCGAATGTGTTTCCGAGGTCTTTCTGATACAGCATTTCACCAGGCTGAATGGCTCGCCCATTTTTGAGAAAAATCTCGGCTGTTGAAGGGTAGGCAGAAAGCAGGGAAGCATTTTCCTGAATCCACGAACTCAATTGGTGACTGGTAGGAAACCCATTCTTGGCGTACTCAATCGCAGGTTGAAGCAATACGTTGAAACCCAGAGTGCCATATCTTTCGAGCGCCGCAGCCCAGCCATCCACTGCTCCAGGAACGGTCACTGGCAGGATACCTCTGAGAGGAATACTCCCTAGTCCCCTGCTTTGGAAAAGTTGAGGCGTCATGTCATATGGTGACCTGCCACTTGCGTTTAGGAACGATATCTTGCCACTTGCTCCGTCCAGAAATAGGCCAAACAGGTCGCCTCCAATGCCGCACATGTGTGGCTGGGTTACGTTTAAAACTGCGTTTGTTGCTACTGCGGCGTCTATAGCATTGCCTCCTCGCATCAAGACCTTTATTCCAGCCAACGAGGCTAAGGAATGTGCTGACGCGACCATTCCGTTTGTGCCCATTGTCACTGGTCTGTAGGTTTTGAGAGTCATGTCTATCGCTGGTTCGTATTTCTCGGGAGGAGTATATTAAATAGACAACGGAGGTGAGAAGGCGCCTTCTCATTTTCGACCATACGGCGAACACTTTATGTTGACTGCGCGCAAACCTTGCGCTCACATGATCAGTTGAATCCACCGAAACACAATTATGCAGCGGCAACGCAGCCAAACGGGTAGCACGAACTAAATTGAGTGCGGGTGCAAATTCATGACCGATACGAAGCTAGCTTCTCCTTGTGGACTGTACTGTGGCGCCTGCAAGAACTACAAACCAGCGCAAAGCCATTCTCTACCGGAAACTTCAAGCATGGATCACCACGAGTCAGGAAGCATTTCCTGTTCAGGATGCAGGTCAAGAGCACAACACAAATGTTCGCTCTACGATTGCTGCGTTAATGTGAACAAGCACGATTTTTGCTTTGAGTGCAAAGATTTCCCGTGCATGAAACTAGCTCCATACTTGAATTCTTCGAGACAGCACAACCTGAGACTCTATAACCTTGTACTCATGAAAAAAATCGGTGTGAACAACTGGATGAAAAAAGTTCCTGAAATCTACGCCTACTACTTCAAAGACCCGGAGAAAAAACAAGACTCCCACTAGACTACCTTGGTTTGGCGCCTTGAAGTTGCATTCTTCACTCGGGAAACGCCATCTATCTCTTTGACGAAGTCGGCGACGTTGCGGGGAAGCAAAACCTCCCAGTTTCCGTCAGTGAGCATCCTTCTCCGGACTTCCGTGCCTGAGTAGATCTCTCGATGATAGGGCGGAACACTGTGCACTTGATAGTTCGCGTTCCCCATTAGCGAGAGTGCCATCTGAGACAGTTCGTTCGAATAAACAACGTCGAATTTGGGAGAACACTCTGCAATCAGTTTGATCCAGTTTGCGTGGTTCTTCGCATCTTTAATCGGCAGAATAAAGTAGGTAGAGGCGTCAACCTTTGCTTCGTTTAGACCCAAACGGAGCATCGTTATTCTTTCACCGGCAGTAAAAGGTGCATCGCGGCGATGACTCTCCTGTGCGCTGCCCACTATGATTACGAGTTCAGGTGTCTGCGACAGTATCCATTGAATCGTCTTGATGTGCCCGAGATGAACAGGCTGGAAGTGCCCTATGAACAGACCTCGGTTGCATTTGTTGTGCGTTCTGCTCCCCTCTACCAGTTTTTACTTTAGGTCAATGAGGAATCAGAACTCAGTAAATAGATTTTGCCCCAGACAACCATTGACGCGAGTCTGTCATGGACCTGCATGTTCCGTTCATCAGAGTTTGCACTAACCAAGGATTTGGCAGATGGACGATGGACTGCGTTTCGGAAATGGTTAGACCTTCTGAACCGAGACACTGTTCAATCGGACGGTAGATGGAAATGGAGATCGGCGGTTGCTGTCCTCTTTTCATTTTGCCATGCAAATGAGTTGGGAGCGTTCGTTCTGTTTTGCCAGCTCTTTCATCTTTTGGAACGTTAAGAGCAATGCATTGTTGATTATGGTGCCAACGTCCACAGCGAGTTCGGAAGCTACTTGTTTGAGTTTCGAGTAGAACTGCTTCTCCAACAGTATCGTTGCAAAATCTGTGTTTGAGTAACTTAGGAGGTTGGCCACTCTTTGTGTTGGTTCCGAAAGCAAAGCATCTTCAGTTGCACGCCATGCAACGTTCCTTTCACTATCTCTTTTTTGACTTCTCGGCCCCCCGATGCCGGGTTTCATTTTCAGGTCGTTTGGGGCATACTTCATGACCCAACGGTAACTCATTCCAGTCTGTTGGACAATTTTCTTGATTAGCTCGCTCCGCGGCACGCCCTGCTCAAGATAGACTTGCCCTAGTTCTTCTAGGATCTCAGTTTTCTCTGATGGGGAAACTACGCGCCTGCACATGTTGCTTACGAGCCTAACAAGGATTCTGTGCTCCTCAGATTCGACGTCTGGGAGTTTCACCTTGAACCAATCCGGGTAAGCCCTAAGACGATGTTCGCCGTCAATTACCCGCCCATGCTTGTCAACCAATACTGGATAGAGTCTGCCCACGACAGCAGCACTTCTTTTGAGATCAGCAATTGTTTCTTTGTCGGCTTCATTCTTTCTCTCACTTAATGGATACAGACTTCATTCCCCTCTCTATTCCCATCTTTAAGCAAGGTGCGAAAATATTTAAAATCTGGTAAGTGGGACTCCCACAAATCCCCTAAGATTTTTAAGCTGAGCCAAACATACAGCAATATAGTCTGTTGCCTGTGACGGGGATGACTGTAATGCAGTCTCTGCAAGACCAGATTAAGGTTTTTACACAATTGGGCTTGACGTTCTGCGAGGCGCGAGTTCTCTTGGCGCTAGTCCACACCGGAACATGCCCTGCAAAGACAATCTCAAAGGCTTCACATGTCTCCAAACCAGATGTTTACAGGGCGCTTGCAATCCTCCAGGAACGAGCTCTGGTTGAAAAAGTGATATCCACCCCTGCGGCAATGTTTAAGGCAGTCTCGCCTTCGGAAAGCTTGTCGGTCCTAATCAAAGACAAAGAAGCGGAGCATAATCTCCTGAAGGAAAAGGCTGAACAACTGAAGCATGATCTAGATTGCAGAGAGGTCAAAGTGGAACCCCAAGAGGCCGCCCACCAGTTTGTTCTAGTTAGTGGAAAAATGGCGGAACTTGAGAGACGAAGAAAGGAAATCAAAGCCACCCAAAAAAACGTGGATGCGATTATCCCGTGGAAAAGGTTCCCGAAGACGATGTTTTTCTACGGCGACGATATAATAGAAGCGTTGCGAAGAAACGTCAAGGTTAGAGTATTACTGGAAAAACCTGACGATACGAGAGACCTCACGGAATACTACATAGAGGCAAAGAACGCAGGCTTCTACAGAATACGATACACCACCGATACGCTTCGCGAATCCGTCACGATATACGACAAAAAAAACATGATTACAATAATCTCGCCTCGCGACATCTTCGGGGACGCGGATATTCTGTGGACAAGTAATGCATCACTCATATATTTGATGGAAAACTACTTCGAGATGCTTTGGGCAAAAGCGATTAGATACGAACGTTTAATGAAGTTGACACCATAGGTTTTAAGACTGTGAATATTGGAACTTCGCTAAACTGACATTACTTGGTGACTCTCAGAATTTGTGGGCGAAAAGCAGAAATGTACAGTCAGGCAATCGACAGTGGAAGGGAAGACGATAATGGACGAATTGATTGTTGATTTTCATGTTCATCCGAAACGACGCAGCATGTTAGTTATAGACGAGATACTTAGGGAGATGGATGAGGCAGGAATTTCGAAAGCCGTTCTCCTGGGAAAAGACACTGATCCTCTGGACATAGAACGCCCAGAGATAAGAAACAAAGTCATTAGCCGCTATCTTGGCAGCAGCCTTGCCAGAATGACAGGCCTTGACGATGCGGAAAACATTATTGAAATGATAGAAAAAATCAGAGCTGGCCTTTCGCGCAGTATCACGACTAACAAAGAAATTGCAGACTTGGTTGAGAGCCATCCAGGCAGATTTGTCGGTTTGGGCGCCATAAACTTGTCCAAGGATGAAGAGTACGTTAGGGGGAAGTTGAAAGAAGTTGAGTCTCTGGAGCTGAAGGGACTGAAGCTGCATCCAATTGCATACTTCTTCAATCCAGCGGACAGCGAAAACTTGAGGATAGTGTGTGAGAATTTCGAGAAGAACGGGAAAATCTTGCTGTTTCACACTGGTTGTTCACCTGGCTACGGCGAGATACCAGAAGTGGCGGTCGATGCCAACCCGAAATATCTGGAGCAAATTGCCGAAGAGTACAATGTGCCGATTGTTCTGGCTCATTCAGGGTTTTACAGCGCTGAGTTCCCAGGAATTTGGTTTGAGGAGGCTCTGGAACTTGGAAGGAAGCACAGTAACGTCTCGCTTGAAGTCTCCGCTGTCGCGTTCATACTGGATAACGAAAAACTAGTCGGCAAGGTCAGAGAAGCAGTTGGAATGGACAGAGTCATCTTGGGGTCAGACTATCTAGAATACATGAAGATTTCTGTCGACATTGTGAAGAATTCACCATACCTAACAAGCGATGAGAAGAAGAACATCTTGGGATTTAATGCCGCAAGAATTCTGAAAATGCCCCTCACGAAGGAAAACTGAATCAAAACGAGATTCAGACGATCTTGGTTCGATTCTAAACAAAATTGGGACGAGAGAAATTGAGGGGTGGCGGCCCTCGTTCTGGATTGCATTGAGAAAAAGATGAGGTGGAAGTTACTTCCACGCGTCTTTCCATGCTATGCATTGGTTTTTGATTGTGCCTATTTCTTTGATTGACGTTTCGATGAGATCGCCCGGCTGCAGTATGCGTTGTGGGAACTGCTGTTTCACTGTTCCAGTGGAAATTACGTCCCCAGGCTCAAGTGTCATGACTCTTGAGAATATCTCAATTAGCTGCGGCACCTTGTAGTATAGGTCAGCGCTTGTGCCTTGCTGTTTAATTTCATCGTTGACTTTGCATTCATAGTGAAGTGGTGGGATGTGCGGGTTAGCAATTTCGTCTGAAGTGACAACGCAGGGTCCCATTGGACAATACGAGTCCCAGTTCTTGTTTTCCACCCAAGTTGAGATGCAGGTCAGGTCAGGAGACTCGGTTGGTACCTTTTTTCCAATCATACTTTCCCCGATAGATTTGCCACCGCGAGCAAATGCTCTGAAGAAATCTTCCGATGAT
>JBHGBG010000083.1:0-7532 GCA_041946875.1 Bathyarchaeia archaeon | reverse complement strand
CTCCTAGTGGGTGTTTCCGTAGAGTTTGTGTCTTGCTAGGTTTTGCCTTATGTGGGTTAGGCTGTGGCTTCTTGTCGGTTGACTTGCCGACAATGCGTCTCGCTCAGCCTTCCACGTCTCATCCTGTTCTTCCTGCAGGGATTTCTTTGGCACGTCAACGTCGGGGATGTCGAACCTGTTCTGTTCAGCACTTTTCGCTAAGGGTGCTCGGAGCGACTCGTCTATGCGTTTTGCGCGGTTGCTGCGCATGTTGTGGAACTGTTTGACCCATCTGATTGGTCTCGCATACGGGTTAACGGGGCGATGACCTCTATAGCCCAAATACATCAACCTCAAGAGAAAAACAGTTCTAAGCGTTCATCACCCGAACTGTAACAGGGAGAGAAAAGTCAGCTATCACCCGACAATGCAACAGAACCCTGCATTCTATTTCTATCAGGCTCCAAATATGGCTGGGTTCTCGTTTGTGCTGGTTTCTGCGTTAGATTTATAGGCTGGTATGAACTATATTTCATATGAATAAAGCTTCATACGAAGGTGAACGGATTGAAACCGTGCTCGAACGAAACCTGCCACAAATTCTTCCTGGCGCTCGCCAATCCGACACGCTTGGCGATACTGGAAATCCTCCAAGACGGTCCGAAGAACGTAGCAGAGATTTCAGAAAAGCTGCACCGAGAACAGAGCATGATATCGCACAACTTGAAGCCCCTCGAAGACTGCGTGTTCATCTTCTCCGAACGACGCGGCAGAGAACGAGTCTACCGAGTAAACAACGAGATTATTGCGCCGCTGTTCGAGCTGTTTTGCTTCCATGCCAACAAATACTGCCCAAACGGGCGCGTCTGCCTGACAGAGAACGGGCTAGAACGGTTCAAGAAACAGGAAGCCGCCAAACCGCTCTTCCTCAACCAGAAGTGACGCTTTTTTCCTATTCTTTGTACGGAGTGGTCAGGACATCCTTAACTCTGTTCGCTATCACCGGTCCTAAGCCCTTGACGGTTTTGCTCCAATCATCCACGTTAATCAGCGCGTTCTGCGGCGTCTGATAACTCTGCAGCAGCGACGTCGCCTTCTCTCTTCCGATGTTCGGCAGACTGGCTACAAAGTAAACCTGCGCGTCCGACAGCGTCTCGTTCCGCTTGAACGCATGCACCGTCGGCGCCCGCTTTTCCACGACCTGCTCTTGCCTCGCCGCAACATACAGAAAGTCCACGGTCTCTTTCTGACTGGATGTGTTCACCATGGGGATGCCGTTCTTGGCGAGGTTGAACATGGCACCCCAAACGGCGACGGGCTGGATGTGGCTGAACTTGTAAATCATCGGCAAGTACCCTTCGATGAGCAAGAGCGACTTCGGATAAGCGTCCTTGAGGCGGAAAATCTGCTCAAACAGGTACCTGCGAGTCAACGTGTACACAAAATCTTGAACCGTTTTGCGCTCGACGGCGCATTCGTCGCTCAGAACGTAGTCGCCCTTCTCGAGAGTTTCGGTTTTTACGTGCGTGCCCTTCTCCAGCAAGCCTTTGACGATTTTGCTCGCGCTGTTGGCTTCGCGGCAGTCCACGATGACGGTCGGCTGCTCTTCGCCGTTGCCTTTTTTGTCTTTGAGGAAGGGTAGGAGAGTCTCTGTTCCTGACATGCTGATTCACTCTGGTGACGAATACCTTTGTTGGGCGCTTATTTCACTTTCGTTTCGTCTCAGCTGGCTCACAAAATGGTGGCTTCAGAGACTGCTATGACGGTGTAGGTGTCTCCCTCCGCCGCTTTGTTGACGAATCCGTTGCCGTTGGTGTCTTCCCATTTCACTATTATCCAGTTGTATGGGTAGAGGGAAAGGCTCGGGTAGATTTTCTCGTCGAAGTATTTTCCAGCTGCGTATGTGCCCTTCCAACCGAACCCGTAGCAGAGCATTATGTATCTGCCGTTAGTCGAGTGGAACACTCCGCTGTCACGGTACAGTTCGATGACGAACATGTCCATGTTGTTGTTAATCACTGAGGCGGGCAGGTTAGCTCCATAAATGCTTGTTCCGTCTCGGTTGCGGAAATAGAGCGTTCCTCCCTCTTGGTAAAACATTATGGGTGCTCGATTTCCGTCTGGAGTCGTGTCTTTCTCGGCGTAGGCAACGACCGGGTTCACGATGGGTCCGCCGAAACTTACCAGCCCTGACCCTACTTCACCTATGGGGCTTCCTGTGTCTTGGTTAACGAATTCGGCGTCGGTATCAGTCCCCTCCACAAAAGTCTTTAGCTTGGTGGAAATGAACGCTGAGGCTGTCCAGTCGCTCACCATCGCGGGAACGCAGCCCAGCGGCTTGGGGCTTATATCTGAAGGGAATATCATGCGCACTTCGTTCTGCTCCAAGAGAGACTTGAAGTTGCTAAGCCTCGGCTCGCCGAAGGCAAAGAGTCTGCTGTCCACCGAGCCCACATAAACGACGCGATCTACAATGGCAGGCGAAGATGTCACGTCGTCAAAAGTAGAGTAGCTCCATATAAGTCCACCCGTAAAGGTGCTCAGACAGTATACTTTGTCATCGTTCGAGCCAACATAGACAACCCCGAAGGAGACAGCGGGAGACGATTGAATATCGCCGTCGGTAGTATAGCTCCACAAGTATCCACCTGTTCCCGCGTTTAAGCAGTAGAGCCTATCGTCATGGGAACCCACGTAAACTTTTCCGCTGGCGACCGCTGGCGACGAGTCAACAATGTCGTTTGTCGTGAACGCCCAAGCCTGAACGCCCGTTTTGGCGTTCAAAGCGTACACTTTGTGGTCGTTCGAGCCAACGTAAACTACGCCATCCACGACAGTGGGCGAGGAGTAGACGGGTCCGCCAGTCGTGAAACTCCACAGGCGCGAGCCATCTGCTACCCTGAGGGCGTATACTTTGTTATCCCATGAGCCCACATAGACCGTGTCGTTAACCACGGCGGGAGAGGAATACACAACGTTGCCAGTGGAATAGCTCCAAATTAGCTGCCCGTTTGCGGCGTTGAGGCAGTAAACCTTGCCATCGTATGAGCCCACGTAGACTTTGCCATCAGCAATTACAGGAGAGGAGCCGACAGCGCTACCCGTCGTGTAGCTCCATACGAAAGCACCAGACGCAGCGTTGAGACAGTAGACCTTCCAATCGGAAGAACCAACGAAGACGTGGTCCCCCGAAACCGTGGGAGAGGACCAGACGATGCTCCCAGTTGAGAAACTCCAAATCAACGCGCCAGTTCCAGCTTTCAAAGCATAGACATTGTGGTCATCCGAGCCCACGTAGACGACGCCGTTGGCTACGGCTGGAGAAGAGTAGACGCTGCCGCCAGTTGTGTGACTCCAAAGCACCTCATTTGTGGGTGAAGGTTCGGACGTCGAGTGTCCAGTGCCTGAATTGTCATGTCGAAACATTCGCCACTCATCAGGACCGAAGCAGTAGAACCTGCGGTCCCATGAGCCCACGTAGACTTTTCCGTCGACCACCGCGGGGGAAGATTCAATTCCGTTGCTGGGGTCAGGGCTGCGCGTGTTGAAACTACCCAAGACGGCGCCTGTTTGGGCGTTTAGGCAGTAGAGCCTGCCGTCGGTTGAGCCTACGAAGACCTTACCGTCGGCTACGGCGGGAGAGGAGTGTACGAATGAGCCGGTGAGGTAGCTCCAAACGAGATGTCCGTCTGTGGCGTTCAGGCAATACACATTGTTGTCGTCAGCCCCCACGTAGACCCTGCCATCCATAACAGCGGGCGAGGAAATCACATCGTCTCCAGTTTCGTAGCTCCAAGCAAATGAGCCGTCCGCCGTGTTCAGACAGTAGACCCTCCCCTCCGTTGAGCCCACGTAGACTTTGGAACCTGAGACGCAGGGAGAAGACATCACCAAGTTGCTGCCAACTGAGTGGCTCCAGATGAAATCCCCATTATCCGCGTCCAAGCAGTACAAGCTACCGTCGTTCCGACCAACGTAGACCTTGCCATCGACAATCGCTGGAGACGAGTAGCTACCAGCCAAGTCGCCCGAACCTGCTGGAGGATAACTCCATATCTTATTGCCGTTTACAGCGTCCAAGCAGAGGAACTCATAGTTATACGCGCCCACATATACTCTGCCGTTATAAACCGCCGGCGACGAAGGCACTTCGGCGCGAGTCGTGTAGGACCAAACGAGTACGCCTGTTAAGGCATTGAGGCAGTAGACATTCTGGTCGTTTGAACCTATGTAGACTTTACCGTCATCAACGGCTGGAGAAGACTCGATTTGGTCGTTCGTGCTGAAACTCCACAGGAGCGCGCCATCTGCCGAGCTCAAGCAGCAGACCTGGTGGCTCCTTGTGCCAAAATAGACCCTGCCGCCGACAACCGCAGGAGAAGAAGTTATAGCACCATCTGCGGCCCAACTCCACAGTGGCTGATTGATAATGGGCGCGATGGATGTCGAGTATCCAATACGTTGAAGGTCGTGGTGAAACATCGACCACTCATCGGTCGCTGGGAGGGTCGCGGGCTCCGCGCCCTGCGCTTCAGCGCTGAGTGTGGGCACGCAGGAAAACAACGGGAAAACCATCAGCAAGCTAAGAAACAGGCTTTTCCCACATCGAGAACTGTAGGTAAATCTGCTCAACCTTTCTCCCCATGCGCATATTGAAAAGTAGAAGTAGTAATAATTTGCGGTAGTTCCACCGTACGGCGTAAGGAAGCAAAAACCCGCAGGTAGACACCAGCGAGCAACAACTAAGCGAGCTTTTGCTGCGTTGAACCTTGCTCGCTCTTGGCACGTTTGGCTGGCTTCCACGACTTCCTGACGAAATCTGGATATTCGCCGTGCGTCTCCAGCCATTGCTTCAAGAACTGCATGGTCTTAGAGTCGCTGAGGTAGCCCGTGCCGAAGTCGCCATGCTGCTCGCGGATGACCGCGATTTCCCGGTCACGCGTGACTTTGGCTATGATGGACGCAGCTGAAACCACAGGGTACGTTTTGTCGGCTTTGTGCTCGCTGACTATGCATGTCTTGAAGGCGGAGGCCTCCTTGATGTGGTTGGCAAATCTTTGCTCTAGGATGTCTGCCGCGTCCACGTAGACCTTCTCCGGCTGGAGCGCGGTCACTATCTGCGCCATGGCTTCGGCTTCCAGCCTGTTTAGCTTATGCAGCCGCCTCTGGCTCTCCACCGCCCTGTCGATTTGCAGCGGCTGGAGTTTGAGGATGGCGTGTTTTTCCGCGACCTGCAGAATTTGCGGGAACAGGGTTTCACGCTTTTTCGCCGTCAAAAGCTTGCTGTCTTTCACCCCGAGTTCCGCGAGTGCGCCGAGGTTCTCCTGCTTCACGAGTACGCCTGCGATGACGAGGGGTCCGATGACGCATCCTCTGCCTGCTTCGTCTATGCCCGCAATCAGCATCGCCGTCTCTCCGGGGATACTGGTATCTGAATGTCTGGCTATTTTGGTTTTTGCACCACAAGTCGTTTCGGCCGCTGGACGCTGCGTCGAGCAGGAATTCCCTCGAAATCACGCGATCCTTCAGCAAAAAGACTAGAAAAACGACGAGCGCAAGGCAGATTAGTGAAGAGTTGGACCGCTCATTCGTACCGGGCCAAGTAAAGTGGTTTCTCCGCTTCCTTCCGCCTCTTGTCTAACGGGACATCTTTCAACGAAATCTTCTCGATGATCATGCTCAAGCTTTCTCCTCCTAGATGTCTTTGCGTTGCGAATTGAAGCTGTTTTTGAGCGACAGAGAGAAGTTGCCGGTGCGCGAGCGACTGGTTTTCTTCTTCTGTCGGCGGTCGTTTAACTCTCCCTTTTTTAGACCGCATCGAGGGTCTTCTCCATTTAGGTGGTGGAATACATTGAGGCTTCTCAAGCGCTTAAAAATATGTGACTGTCACGAGCCACCCACAAACGCAGCCCAAGCTGTGCTGGAGAATCTGAGGTTTTGCGAAAAAGGCAAAAAAGAAAGGTGGGCTTATGGGCCCTTCTTGGTGATTTCTTTGACGACGCCAGCGGCGACGGTGGTGCCCATGTCTCTAATGGCGAATCGTCCCAGCTCTGGAAAGTCAAGGTAGCTCTCGATGGCTATGGGGTGCAGAGGCTCCATTCGTACCCAGGCGGCGTCGCCTGTCTTGATGAAGCTCGGCTTCTCCTCGGTCACCTGGCCTGTGCGCGGGTCAATCTTCTTGATCAGCTCGGTGAACCTGCATGCAATCTGGCCCGTGTGGTAGTGAAGCACTGGAGTGTAGCCCGCGGCTATAGCGGTCGGGTGGTAGATGACGATTATTTGTCCGATGAACTCCTTCGCGACGGTCGGTGGGTTATCGACGGGTCCTGCCACGTCTCCGCGGTGGATGTCTGTCTTGGCGACGCCTCGGACGTTCATGCCGATGTTGTCGCCTGGTTCTGCCACGGGGATGGCGGCGTGGTGCATCTCGATGGATTTGACCTCAGCGGTTTTGTTGCTGGGCATGAAGATGATGTTGGCGCCTGGCTTGAGAATGCCTGTTTCAACTCTGCCGACGGGAACGGTGCCGATGCCTGTGATGCTGTATACGTCTTGGATTGGAACGCGCAGGGGTTTGCCCGTGGGCTTGGGGGGAATCTCCAGCAGGTCTAGGGCCTCGATCAGGCATGGACCAGTGTACCAGGGCATCTTGTCGCTCTTCTTGACGAGGTTGTCGCCCGTCCAGCCTGAGACTGGAACGAAGTTTATCTTCTCGACTTTGAAGCCGACCATGCGCAGCATTCTGGAGACTTCGTTCTTGATTTCCTCGTACCTGTCCTTGCTCCAGTTGACAGAGATGTCATCCATCTTGTTAACTGCGACGATTGCCTGACGAATGCCCAGCGTGAACGCCAGGAACGCGTGCTCCCTGGTCTGTCCGCCCGGGCCAATGCCTGCTTCGAACTCGCCTTTCTTGGCTGAGCAGAAGAGGACGCAGGCGTCTGCTTGGCTTGCGCCCGTAATCATGTTCTTCACGAAGTCTCTGTGTCCCGGTGCGTCGATAACTGTGTAGTAGTATTTTTTGGTCTCGAATTTGAGGAATCGGAGGTCGATGGTGACTCCTCGTTCGCGTTCTTCCTTGAGGTTGTCGAGGACCCAGGCGTACTTGAAGGTGCCTTTGCCCATCTTTTCGGCTTCTTCCTCGAAGGCTTTGATGGTTCTTTCGTCGATGGCGCCGGCTAAGTACAGCAGGTGTCCGGTAGTTGTGGATTTTCCGTGGTCAACGTGTCCCATGATGATGAGGTTTAAGTGTGGTTTCTCGCTTTTGCTCATGGTTATTCCTCTTTTTCTTCTGTTTTCCCTAAATTTTAGTGATTTCGGATACACATCAGTGCTTGGGCTTATTTTAAGTTTGTCGTGAGCGGGTTGGAAATGTATTTTGACAGCGTGCCGGAATCTGGCTGGTTCTGCGCCGAGCGGAATCGTTGGGAGGATTTGTTTGAATGATTAGGCTTAAATAGTCTTTTTGGAACTTGGAGTGCATGCGCGTGTGCGTTGCCGCCGTAGCTCAGCCAGGTAGAGCGGCTGGCTGTTAACCAGTCGGTCAAAGGTTC
>JBHGBG010000082.1:0-7607 GCA_041946875.1 Bathyarchaeia archaeon | reverse complement strand
AACCGGCGACCTTTCGATTATCAGTCGAACGCTCCAGCCGTGCTGAGCTACCGGCCCATGCGAGTGACAACAGAGTAATATTATGTTGGTTAATAAGAATTTTCGTAGCGCATACGCTGACGGCGATTCGTCAATGTCATGAAGCAGCGTAGCCGGAGCGTAGCTGTGTCCAAAACACGCAGTTTGCAAAAGTCTTTTAGGCACCGCTGCCACGAGAATACTGGAGCACTCGAGTTCTCAGCACGAGTTTGGGTGATTTCTGTGGAGCTTGCCTGCGGTTTTTGCAGCACGTTCACGTTTGACAAGGGAAAAGGCGAGATTTCCAAGGGCACGCTGGCCGTTGACAGATTCCGGAGGAAAAAGTGAGCAACATGATTTACGAATATGACGCCGTAGTCGTCGGCGCAGGCATCGCCGGTCTAACCGCCGCCTTGAAAGCTGCGGAATCCTGCAACGTGGCGGTCATAAGCAAAGTGTACGCTTCCCGTTCACATTCAGGAGCAGCGCAGGGCGGGATGGCAGCGGCTTTGGGCAGCGAGGAAGAGGATCACTGGGAATGGCACATGTTCGACACCGTGAAAGGCAGCGACTACCTAGCTGACCAGGACATGGCTGAGATACTTGCGCATGAAGCTCCAGAACGAGTCATCGAGTTGGAACACCTAGGCGTACCCTTCAGCCGAAACGCAGGTGGAAAGATTGAGCAGCGACGTTTCGGGGGGCACACGCGCAACTATGGGGAAGCGCCCGTGAAGCGTGCCTGTTACGCCTCGGACCGCACTGGGCGCGTGATTATGGACGCGGTCTATGACCACTGTATGGTTCGGGACGTCAAAATCTTCAACGAAGTCTTTGTGCGGTCGCTTCTGTTCTCTGAGGGCAGATGCTGCGGTGTAGGTGCCTATTCTTTGGCTTCCGGTGAGGCTATGGTTTTTCATGCCAAGGCGGTTTTACTGGCAACGGGCGGGTGCGGCAGAGTCTACAAGACCGCCTCCACTTCTTTTGCCGCTACAGGCGACGGCTTCCAACTTGCATTGGACGCGGGTTTACCCTTGGAGGACATGGAGTTCATGCAGTTCCACCCCACGGGCATTCATGGACTGGGGATACTTGTGAGTGAAGCGGCGAGAGCTGAAGGCGGAATCCTGCGCAACGGTCTGGGTGAACCGTTCATGGAGCGGTACGCGCCAACGCTAAAGGACTTAGCGCCCAGAGACATCATCTCCAGAGCCATACTGACTGAAATTCATGAAGGCAGAGGCGTGAACGGCGAAGACTACGTGAACCTTGACCTAACAGGAGTTGGAAAGCAACGCTTGGAGGAAAAACTTTCTGAAGTTATGTCGTTCGTGAGGACATATTTGGGCATCGACCCGAACGAATCGCCCGTGCCAGTTGCGCCAACATGCCATTACACAATGGGCGGAGTTCCAACCGACGCGGAAGGGCACGTGCTGGCGGACGGGAAAGCCAATCCTTTGCCTGGGTTGTATGCCGCGGGCGAATGCGCATGCGTCAGCGTGCATGGCGCGAACAGGCTTGGCACGAACTCACTCGTGGACTTGGTGGTTTTTGGACGCAGAGCAGGCAATGACATAGTCAGATTCGTCAGGGAGAATTCTTTGCCTCCTCTGCCCGTGGACGCTGAGGCTGGAGTTTCTGGCGAGATTCGCGGTTTACTTGGCGCTGAGGGAAAAGAGAAGGCTTGGGCTATTCGGGATGAGCTGCAGAAGCTGATGACGGACAAGTGCAGCGTCTTCAGGGACAGGGCTGGCTTGTCGATGGCGCTGGAGAGAATTCAGCAGCTCAAAGGCCGATACGCCAACGTGTCGCTCGGCTGCAAGAACACAGAGTTCAACTATGAGCTTGAAGAGGCTCTGGAGCTGGGCAACATGCTGAAGACGGCTGAGGCCATCGTGTTCTCCGCCCTACAGCGAGAAGAGAGCCGCGGAGCGCATTATCGCAGTGACTTTCCAGACCGAAATGACGAGGCTTGGCTGAAGCATTCGCTGGTGTTTCAGACCGCGAAGGGTCTGGAGATGCGGTACAAGCCCGTGACGGTTACGAGGTTCAAGCCCAAGGCGAGGGTGTACTGAGCATGCAGGTGAAGCTGAAGATTTTCCGATTGGACCCGAAGCGCGATGCGGAGCCGCATTACGACACGTTCACGATTGAGGCTAAACCAACTGACAGGCTGCTGGACTGCCTGAACAGAATCCGGTGGGAGCAGGACGGCAGCTTAGCGTACAGGATGTCCTGCGGACATGGCATCTGTGGTTCGGACGGCCTGACGATTAACGGGGTTTCCGCCTTGGCATGCCAGAAACTCGTCAGAGATTATGACGTAACGAAAGAAATACTTGTCGAGCCTTTGAGTGTGTTCCCCGTCGTGAAGGACCTCGTTGTAGACATGGAGCCCTTCTTCCAGAGGGAAAAACAAGTTCATCCGCCAGGCGACATACGGCTGGCTCAGGCTGAACCTGGAAAGGAACATCTGCAAACTATCGAGGAGCGTAGCAGATTTGACGACGACATCAAATGCATCATGTGCGCCTGCTGCGTTGCGGCTTGCCCCGTGAACCAGAAGGAAGACCCAGAGTACGTTGGACCCGCAGCCATCGTTCGTGCGCACAGGTACATATTCGACAGCCGCATAGCGGACGCGCTTGAGCGACTGCATATCATGGACAAGCCTCATGGGGTTTGGAGCTGCAAGACCTACTTCAAGTGCACGCAGGTGTGCCCGAAAGGCATCAAAGTCACGCAGCACATCTGGGAGACGAAGCGCAGAATCTTAAATGAGCTGCGACCAAAGAAATGAGCTACCAGTGAACGGTCAGAGCGCTTGCCTTATCCTTGCGGCAGCCTCGTCCAAGCTCTCTCGGCTATAGGGCTTGAGTTCGTGGAACTTGGGCATGCTTTGACTCTCGAACCGTGGGATGACGTGCACGTGCAGGTGAAAGATGTCCTGTCCCGCGGCTGTGCCGTTCTGTTGGACTATGCTGATGCCGTCGGCGTCCGTCGCTTTCTTGACGGCTGCAGCTATTCTCTTTGTCACGCCGTGTGTGTAGGCTACGAGTTCTTCTGGCGTGTCGAAGACGTCGACGTAGTGCTGCTTGGGAATCACGAGCGTGTGCCCTTCGCTGACTGGGCGGATGTCCATGAAAGCCATGACCTTCTCGTCCTCGTAGACCACGCTGGCTGGCGCTTCTCTGCGGGCTATTCGGCAGAAGATGCAGTCAGTCTTCGTCTGGGTCATGCTGTCTCACTTCTGATTGAGAAACGGCTCGGCTTTCGCCATCTACGCATAGGTGCAGTGCTTCGGATAAGCGTTTCTTCCTACCATGGGGGCCAACGGTATACATTGATTGTGCTTCCGTACTTGCCTCGGGAGATTAGTTCTCTGGAGAATAGCCCCGCGTTTGCCGATGCGACGCTTAGAACGTACTTGGTGTCTGAGTTGAAGTTGGTTGACCTAACCTGAAAAGTGAAAACGCACGCCTGCCCAGGCTCCACGACGCCCATGCGGTACTCGTCCTTGGCAATGGCTACTAGGCTGTCTAGCGATGGATTCCCCGAGAAAACGAAAGTCGAAACCACCTCGCACTTGTCGCTTGGACTGACCCTGTAGGTCACGAGTAGGTCTTTCACTGCCGCGTTGCCGGGGTTGCGCACTTGGAAGGTGAAGTTTATCATATTGTACCTGGCGGTGGAGTTCCCCGAAAAGGCTTCGAATGAAGCGTATGTTCGCTCCGTCGGGAAGCAGGAGACTTCGAACTTGGCCGTGGGCAGAGCAAGATAGAAAGCTAACAAGCTTAAACCAACCACTAAAAGAATCGCCATTGTTGTCTTGGTCTTTTTCTGCATGTTGCCTCCATGTTGACAAATGTGCTCTGCAAATTTAAGCTTGCAGCCATACGTGGCCAGATTCCGCCTGTTCCTCTGCAGGAACAAAACGTTCCTCAGCGAGCATTAAGAGCAACCGACGAGAAAGACAATGCATAGAAAGCTGAGGCGAAACGCTTGAAAATGGAACTTGCCATGTTGGCGATTGCAGGCGCACTGATCATGAGCCTCATCGCCAACTCCTATCTGTATTCCCAGCAACAGAATTCCGCCAACCTCAGCGAGAGACTTCAGAATCAAATAGCCGATCTAGACAACCAACTGTTTCGCCTCCAAACAGACGCCGCCAACCTGCAGAATCAAGAAGTGAACTGGAAAAGCGAGAAAGCAGAGCTACAGGACCAAGTAGACCACCTCAAGAGCCAGATAGCAAGCCTTGCCGCTCAAATAGCTGAACTCCACAGCTACGCCGGCAACCTACGAGAGGAGAATTTAGTTCTTCAGAGCGAGAAAGCGGCGCTTCAGTGGGGCAACTACACGAAGCAGCCTAAGCTGTTCACGAGGCTAGGCGCCAGCGACGTAACCCATAAGCCGCTTTTCACCGCCAGGTCAAACCAGCCACGCCTGTATATTGAAGGAGAAGTCTGGAACGCAGGAGACACCCCGGCTCCGAACTGCCGGCTGCACGTAACACTCTACCAGAGCGACGCGGTCCTCAACGACACGTACATTCAACTGGGCACGATTGGTGCGTGGTCGAATGCGCATGTGTCCCAAGACATCTACTACTACACCGAGAACCCGTTGTCGGGCTGGAGTATAATTCCCGAATTCGGCTGAACACTGCTCATGCCACGGTGAAAACGAACCTGTACCTGTCCTTACCGACTCGTTCAATCCGCTGAATCGCAAAGGTGCCTATCTCGCCCGTGTTTTCCACGTGAGGGTCCTTGCAGGGTGTCTTGTCGAACCCTTCTATTTCGACGATTCGGACTTCTCTGACGGCGGAAGGCACTCTACGCAGGTCGAACTCCGCCTCGGCGTCCTCCCTCTTCACCAGATACTTGTTCACAACGAGCTTTCGCCCTATGACGGCGTTGATGTCTCCCTGCAGTCTGTTCCTGTCCGCTTTCCGCATGTCTTCCTTCGTGGCGATCTCCAGTAGTCCAGAATTCTCCTGGAACTTGGCAATGACGAATTCCGCGTCGGGCACCCGGTTCTGCAGGAGTCTCGCCAGTATGTGCTCGGCGGTTTGAAGTCTACCCTCGTTGGGTTTCATACGTGGTGAATATGCGACTTGCATATAAGAGTCTTAAGCGAATTCTGCATGACTGGAATCAGGAACTGGCAGGATACAGCAAAACAGTTTATATGTTTTGCCCGTCCTTATTTCCCTACACAAATCCGAGGAAAAGGTGAAATTCATGACAGAACTCGAAGACAAAGTCCGCGAGAAAGTGGGCCAAGTTCAAGACCCCGAAACAGGACAAACCTTCGCCGAGATGCAGATGATTACCAGCGTCAAAGAGGACGAGAAGGAACCGGGCACCGTCAAAGTGGAATTCATCCCCACGAGCCCGTTCTGCCCCATAGCCTTCAAGCTCGCAGCCGACATTAAAGCCGCAGCTAAGAAGGTTCCAGGCGTGAAGAAGGCTTTGGTTTACTGCCGCGGGCACATGATGGAGCAGCAGATTAACGAGATGACCAACAAGTAGTCTGCAAACTGCTTCGCTAAATTCGAATGCTCGATTCTCTTGTTTCTATAACCTCTTTTTTGCGGCATTCCACAGGAACAAGAACGCCCTTCACTACGACAATTATCGTCGCAAGCGTCAGAACAGATTGGACTTGACAGCCGTTGAAGACTAGGGATACGGACAAGAAAACTATCGCAGACATGGTTAGCAATAGAAAAACTGATGCAGCGATCCTAAGAGGATCACCTAGCAAGACTCTTCCTATTCGGACTCGAGATTCTTAGGTTATAAGCATTATGAACTGGAAAGCAGTTTTCTATTTCATCCTGCCGAACGCCCAAGTGCCAATGGCAATCATCACAACATCAAAAGCAGCCACAACGCCTATATCAACCAGCAACGGCTGAACCTGCAGCGGCTGCCACACAGCGCCCAAGATCACGTTGCGCAGCGCATCCACGCCGTACGTCAACGGATTCAACCTGGAAACATCTTGCAGCCACGATGGCAAACTCTGCAGCTGAAATAGCGCGCCGCTGAGGAAGAAGAGCGGCAGGTTGATGAAGCTCTGGATGGCGCCGAAACTCTCAAGGCTGCCCATGAAACTCGCAATGGTTAAACCTATACTCACTAAGCCGAAGGTGATGAGGAGCATGATGGGCAGGCACAGCAGGAATGTGGCTAGGTCAATGTTTATGCCCAGCACCAAGCCCAAGAGGAGCACGATGATACCTTGGATGAGGGCGTCGGTGCTGTCGCCTATCATCTTGCCCAGAAAGATTGAGAAGCGCGAGATGGGCGCGACGAGGATTTCCTTCATGAACCCGAACTCCTTATCCCAAATGACGGATATGCCCATGAACATCGACGTGAACAGCAGCGTCTGCCCGACAATGCCTGGGAAAATCAGCTGCTGATACGTCATCCCCGGGACTGGAACGACGCCGCGGAGACTGGCGCCGATGCCAACGCCGAAAATCACGAGCCAGAGAAAGGGCTGGACGAAAGCGCTGACGATGCGGGTTCTGTCCCGCAGGTACCGTTTGACCTCGCGGAGCCACAGTGTATAGAGACCTCGCAGTTCGGTCACTTTATCTGCCTCCTTCTTACGGCTGAGAAGCCGTGGAGTTCTCTTCCGCTGTCTGCTCGGATGACTCTGCCCGTGTAGTGCAGGAAAACGTCTTCTAGGTTCGGTTCCCGCAGAAGAATGGACTCGATAAAGATGCCGTTGGCTGTGGCTGTCTCCACGATTCTGGGCAAGACGCTGCTGCCCTGCCGCACGGTGATTTCGACGGTGCCGTCTGCGATGCGGGTTTTGGTGAACCCCATCTTGGCGACGAGGGCGGAAAGCGCCTGCAGGTCGGCAGCTTTGACCGTTATCACATCGCCCTCCAGCGTTTCCTTCAGTTTGCCTGGGGTGTCGAGGGCGATGATTTTGCCGTGGTCGATTATGCCTATGCGGTCGCTGAAGCGGTCTGCCTCGTCCATATAGTGCGTTGTGAGGACTATGGTTGTGTCATGTGTTTCTTTGAGTTCTCGGATGTACTTCCAGATGTGGTCGCGGGTTTGCGGGTCCAGCCCAATCGTGGGTTCATCTAGGAAAAGCAGGGTTGGTTTATGCAGCATTGCCCTAGCGATGGCTAGTTTGCGTTTCATGCCTTTGCTCCATGTACCCACTATCTCTTTTCTTCTATCGTAGAGTCCAAAGCGGCCAAGCAGTTCCTGGATTCTCGCGTCGCGGGTGGCGGCTGGCATGTTCCAGACGCGAGCGTAGAAGGATAGATTGTTCTGTGCGCTTAGTCTCTCGTATAGTCCGTCGTGTTCGAGGAGGACGCCTGTTGCTGCGCGGATTTGGTCAGCTTGGCGTTTTGTGTCCATTCCCAGGACTTCGGCGGTTCCGCTTGATGGCTCCAGTATGCCTAGTAGTAGGCGGATTGTGGTGGTTTTTCCTGCGCCGTTGGGCCCTAGAAAACCGAAGATTGTGCCTTCTTGGATGGTTAGTGTGAGGTCATCTACTGCGTGTAGTATGCCGAAGTTTCGGGTTAGGTTTTGTGTTTTTATTAT
>JBHGBG010000081.1:0-8166 GCA_041946875.1 Bathyarchaeia archaeon | reverse complement strand
TCATCAAAAAACTGATGGAATGCGGCGAGATTATGAGGATGATGGCTTGAGACTGCTCAACTGTCAGCCCCGTAGCAACGAGGTATGATGGCCCCGGAATGCTGTCTCGCTCGTAGTACCATGTCTTGTATCCTGCTTTCTCCAATCCCTGCGCGATTTCGGTAGCCACCTTGGAGTCTTCCTCAACGTAGCTGATGAACACGTGGTTGCCAGATTTTGGAGGTTTTGCAGCGTTGCTTGCGGTTTTCACGGGACTTGCAGTGACTTTGGGAACTCTGGGTCCAGTTTTCCGCTTCCTCTGGAGAACGTAGCCGACGGCAACTATCGGCGGAGCACCTGCCGCAGCGATGACTATCGCCAGAATAGTGTAGTCAAACGCAGCTGATTTGGGCGCCGAAGTTGGAGTCGGCGTAAGACTCTCCGACGGGGGACTGATGCTGGGTGAAGCAGGGGTGCTTGGAGTTGGAGACGGAGTTGAAGGAGTTGGGGTGGGCGTCGGCGTGAGGAGAGGTGTTGCGGTCTGGGCTGACGTTGGTGTGGAAGTCGCAGTTGGGGTGGGCGTGGAGGCTGGTGCAGGTGTTGCTGTGGGAGTTGCCACGGGCGCCGGGCTTGGGGCGGGTGTAGGGGTTGGAGTTGGGGTAGATGCAGGCGTAGGTGTAGGCGCAGGAGTTGGAGAGGGTGTAGGAGTTGGTGTAGGGGAGGGTGAGATTGGAGTTGCTGTGGGATTTAGCCCTGATTGGGAGTACGGAAAGTCTCCCCAGTCGCTTGGGACATCGCAGGATGTAGGCGGCCACGATTGTACTCCTGCCCCCGTGTTGCTTGCGTCGTATGCGGCTATTCGCGCCCAATACTGAGCTCCCACTCCCGCACTATCCTTTTCCATTATGAGTTCGCATATCCAGTGCGGCGTGCTTGATGTGGGCGACGCACTAAGCGAATCCTTCCACTGGAATTGACTCGTTGGTGTAGCCGTTTGAGCCCAGCCTGTTCCCGTTCCTCTGTACCATGTTACAGTGCTGTGTCCCACAATATCTAGCCTTAAATCATCAGTTTGTGGAGCAGCTCCGCCGTTCATAGTGCCGTCAAAACAGATCTGCCAGTAGTCGCCTGCGTCATCAGTGTTGTCATTGAGAATCTCGATAAGGAAGGTCTGCGTAACAATCAAAGGACTAGAAGAGGAAATCATTTGCCACTTGTCTCTGAAAACACAATTTGCGGAGATTACTGTCTGCAAACCGTCAGTCCATTCCGTAGAGGTGGTCCATTTGCCGTCGAAAGTAACGGCGCCTTGAAGCGAATAGACCATATGGGAGTAGCCAGACGCGACTGCTAATGCGGTCCTTGCGTTTGTGAACAAACAAAGACTGCATAATGCGAACACGCACAGAACAGCAAATAGCCTTCTCCTGATTTGGTTTCTCTCCTTCTTTTCTCGAACAAGGGTCATTTCTGCTCAAGTCTCTTTAAGAATTTTTCTCCTTCAACGTTGTTTGGAATGAACTTGAAGTTGACTGGAAGCGCAAAAAAGGGGAAACCCATTGAGGTAAGCCCTGAGAATCGGCACGTCTGGAAGTTGTTCTTTGGGCTTCAGCCGACAGCCAATTAGTCTGTTGGATCATGCTACAGTCTCGCTATCCATATCGTCTGCTCTTGCGAAATTGCGCCCTCCACATCCCGCACGTTCTTTTCCAGAGTCTCTTCGCTTGAGATTTGCTTTGCTTTATCTTCGCACAGTGCCAATTGCTCTGCCACAAACCCATACGCCTCTGCTGGTTCACTGTAACTTCGTGCGTTCATCCACGACAAAACTCCCGCCCCAAAAGTTGCCACCATGCCAACGGGGTTGATAAGAGTGTTCTGGGAAACAATGACAACAATCGCGGTCATCACCGCCACAAGCTCCAGAACCCATGCGAGGGCAAACCAGCGCGCTTCTTTGTTCTTGTTCCAGTTGGCTTTTTGAGCGTACCATCGTCTCTGGTCGTGAATTCTGTTTTGAACGTAGTAGGTCCGTCGGTTGTTCAAACTCTCTTTTCTCATCTTTTTCATGTGTTCCGTTATCTGAACCCCCTCCTGCAAGTTCAGACAGAGATGCGCGGAAACCGTCGGTCTCTGTCGCAGAATCTCTCCAAGGCGATTCAGAAAACGTTCTTCAGATTCAGGGTCAGTGCTGGATTTGTTATAGGGATCAACGTTCATCATAAACCTCCAAGTCTCCGCCTTTATTGCTTCAGCGATTGCCCGCCCGTTGAGCCAGAGTCGGTCAAAGTTCCTCATGTTCAGAACCGCACCTAAGCTCATCGAGAGCACCAGCATGAGGGCGAAGGCAACACTGATTGGCGTTCGAAATTCTTGGCTCCAGATAATTGAAGTCATAATACTGGTGACTATTAGAAAGAGTATCTTGACTCTCACAAGCAGATAGTACTTTCTCTGGGACCTGACCGCTAGGGAGTCGCTTTCTTGATACAGCGTGGGAAAGTCACGGTACTCCAAGGCGATCTCTTTCTGGTATGTTTTCAACTGTTTTAAAGCATTGTGGATTCAGAACGGAAGAATTGCAGAATGCCATGAACGAGGAGCAGCGCACGTGCGCGCCGATTTGCGCGCGCTATGCACATCCACTCTGCCACGTCAGAACACGTTGGGAGACTTGCACTCAGCCAGACACATAGATTAGGCAGTCGGTGGATTCTGAAAAGAGCACTCCATGGAAGTGTTGATAAAGAAGTTTGAGACAGCAGCCAAGCCAGACACTGAAGACAAGCTTAAATCTTGTGTGACATGTATTACATGTATCATGGAGTTGAGCTGGCGCAATGCAGAAAGCCGCGCAGAGAGTCAAAGAAAAAGAGATAATTGTTCCCGTACGCTTCTCAAGAGATGAACTCAGAAGGATTGACGAAGCCACGAGGCGCTTGGGCGCGAAATCCAGGAGCGCTTTCGTCAGAGAAGCTGCAGAAAAGTACGTTCAAGAGGTCGGCGGCTTGAAAGTGATTGAAATAAGGCAAAACGTCAGTTTGAAGGATGCAAGAAGCGAGATTCTGGCTTACCTTAAAGAGCACAAGGAAGCGGAAACCTTCGACATTGCCAACGACCTTAGGCTCGACTTGAACCTCGCGGTCAAAGCGTTGAAGAGCCTATGGGAAGAGGGGAGGATAAGTTGATAGGAAAAGAAGTTGGAGACCGACTTGAGGCTGAACAAATCATCTGTGAATGCCGCAGAACGAGGGGTCCAGTTCTCATCCACAAAGGCTCTCACAGGGCTCAAAGATACATCCTGGAAGGCTTGCCCGTCTTGGCGGTTATCACGAGGAAATGGCGCTTCACCGAGTAAGGCTCAGCTTTCTCTCGATTTCCCGCTATCCGGATTCACTGCGGTCTTTTTCCTTCTTAATCGACCATAGGCGTATGTGGCTGACACAGCCGCAACGATAACTATCACAATCGCCCCGATAACTCCGACTGGGAAAGGCGCGCCCGCAGACGGGGAACCCCAGGCGGTGAGAACCCCGTTGCCAACCACGTAAACCACGCCCTCAGCCACCACGGGAGAACCCACACTCCCCGCGGCATTGACAGGAGAAAAAACGCCCGCCGCACCGCGCCAAATCTCCGCCCCCGTGGAAGCGTTCAGGCAGTAGAGGTTGCCGTCGTAAGACCCCACGAACACGCAGCCGTCAGCCACCGCGGGCGCGGCGTAGACCTCGGCGGCGGTGGTGAAATTCCAGATTTTCTCGCCCGTCGAAGCGTCCAAGCAGAAGACGTCGAAGTCCGATGACCCCACAAAAACGCGTCCGTAAGCCACGGCGGCGTCCGACACGGCGTTGCCCCAAGTGTAGCCGTGAGATGGACCGGCGCTGTTGAACCAGGTTGTGTAGTTCCAGATTTTCAAGCCGCTGAAGGCATCGAGGCAGTAGGCGTTGCCGTCCTTGGAGCCGAAATACACGAAACCGTCGGTAACTGTGGGAGAACGGACTGCCCCGCCAGCCGTGAAATTCCAAACTCTCGCGCCGTCCGTTGCGGTCAGACAGAGGACGTTTCCGTCGTCGTTTGCAACGTAAACGTAGCCGCCCGAGACGGCGGGACATGACTGAAAAGCCTTCCCACCCGTTTGGAAATTCCATACAGCGTTGCCGTTTGCGGCGTCGAGGCAGTACACGTTGCCCTGCCAGGACTCCACGTACACTCTGCCGTCGGCGAAATTCACGGGAGAATCCACGGACTCGCCAATCGAAGACGCCCAGACCCTCGCCCCGTTGGAAGCATCTAGGCAGTAGATGGTTCCGTCCTCGGCGCCAACGTAGACCCGACCGCCGGAGACCGCGGGTGAAGACTCCACGAGACTTCCAGCCGAAAACGTCCAGACCACGTCTCCGTTGGAAGCGTCAAAACAGTAAACATCGCCTTGCACGGAACCAGCATAGACGCGACCCTCCGCTACCACACCGGAACCCGGCGAAGAGTATGTACTGGCGTCTAACGTGTAGTTCCACAGCTGCGCAGCGAAAGCAGTGGGCGCGGCTCCGTTGAAAAAACCCGAATGCTGCGGGTCATGGCGGAAGACCGACCAATTGTCGGCAGCAGCGTAAATCTGAACTGAAAAAATAAGAGATATCGCTAGAAGAACCATCGCAAGAACATTCACGTAGCGTCTAAGCTCGTTCACGGTCTGATCTCACGGAACAGAAACATCCGTAACGATATTAAAACATTCGCTGCGGAAAGCGCAAACCTAACAAACAAAGAGCATTGTCATCGCAACAGCGGCATTTCACTCAGCACAGGAACCAGCCACTTGCCAGCCAGCATGCATGCTGAGAGTATAGACGACGGGGCTATGGGCTGTTCCAAGCGCCAGAGCTCACGATCTCTAGCTAAACAGATATATGCCCGCAAAACAGACTAGCTAGCAGCGTGACTTATTATGGACATTTCTAAAGTTCCAGGCACTGATAACAGACACAAAGTCATGATGTACGCCCTGAGCACCTGCGTCTGGTGCAAAATGACTAAACAATTCCTCAAAGACCAAAGCGTAGAATTCGAATACGTAGATGTGGACCTCTGCAGCGAAGAAGACAAACAAAAAATCCGCGAAACCATCCAAGCCAAAGGCGGCTCACTCAGCTACCCCACCACCATAGTAGACGACAAAATCGTCGTCACCGGCTTCCGCAAAGACAAACTCAAGGAGGCACTCCAACTACGGTGACGATAGAGCAAGTCCGCAAACGCGCCGAAGCCGACGCAAAAACCTACGGCATGTACCTCATCCCTGACCCAGACCTCCTCCAAGGCTTCCTAGAGGGACTGAAAACAAACGAGGAACGCTACGGCTACCCCAGCTGCCCCTGCCGCTTGGCTTCAGGCAACTTCGAACTCGACAGAGACATCTTCTGCCCCTGCGACTACCGAGACCCAGACGTAGCCGAATACGGTGCATGCTACTGCAGACTCTACGTGAACAAAGACGTTTACGAAGGCAAAGCCGAACTGCCGCTGGTGCCCGAACGCAGACCCATGGAGAAACAGATGAGAGCCTACCAAGCCGCAACCACCCCGAAACAGAAGCCAGCCGAAACCCCTGCGCCAGCAGCAGTCGCCAAAGAAGCCGCTGCGATTCCCGAGGTCAAGAAGAAGATGTGGTACTGCAAACAATGCGGCTACGTAGTCTTCAGGGAAGACCCACCCTACGTCTGCCCAATCTGCAAAGCCAAACGCGAATTCTTCGCCGAGATAAAAACGAAAGTCGACTTCTCAGGATAACACGGCTACCTCGTGATTTCTACTTGGATTTTCTGCCAGTCCTCTCTTACCCCACGCAAGGTACTCACTGCACCCAGTATTATTCCTCTCAGCATGCGCTCGGTAAAATCGTTCAAGGGAACTTCTTTGCCGTCAACCAACAGTTTCGCACCCACAGACCTCGCCTCATCAAGCATAGACACCTGCATCGGTAAAAGCCTTGTGCGAAACAAAAAAGAGAGGATGGGCATTGCTTCGCGAGATTCTTGCTTTTTAGATTCAGCGTTGAACGGCTAAGCGTCTTCGCCGGAAAACCATAGCAAGCAGCGCAGTCGAAGATGCAACCAACAGCACCAAGAGGAACGTCGAGGGGAACTCTGGAATCACGTTAACCTGACTCATCAGCGGGTAGCGGTCAAACCTTCGGTCATCGTTGTCCACGTAGTAGTAAGTGTCGCCTATGCCGTCGGATCCCGTGATGTTCTGGTAAGGACCACTCTTCGTGTCGACACCGTTGTAGTTGCTCCAGTAGTTGCCGCCTGAGGGATAGCCGTTGTCGAGCGCGGTGAAGTTCGTCCCGGTGTAGAAGACCTGCGCGTGGTTGCTCAGAAAGTTGTTATGGTAAATCAAGTCTTGAGCGTAGTAGACATAGATGCCCTCGACGTTATTCGATATGGTATTAACCGTGACCGTGTTGTTGTAGCTCTGATCATGGTCGATGCCGTAGTCACTGCCGCTTATCAGGTTCCCAGTTATCGTGTTGTTGAACGTGGAAGCTAACCATACACCCTGGTTGCTGCTTAGTATACTGTTGCCATCAATGACGTTGCCGTTCGCTGTGGGTCCATAGAGAAGGATGCCTATGCGGTTCCCCGTCAGAGTATTGCCAGTCACAACACAGAACCGCGCCGCGATGCCGATGCCTGCCGGCTGCGGCAACGGACCAGTCGACGAAGAATCGTTGCCGTTTCGTATGGTGAAGCCCGTAACCGTCACGCGGTCCTTGGCAATCATGACTGCTGTTCCAGCGTTGCCTCCGTCGATTATGCTGTTTCTGCCTTCGCCCATGAGCGTTATCGACTTGTCGACCGCTATGTTCTCGAGGTAAGTTCCGGCTCTCACTTGTATGGTGTCGCCATCGGTTGCGTTGCCTATAGCCCACTGGATTCTTGTGTAGTCCACCGGCACGATTATGGTTCGAGGATTTGCCCGAACCGGCACTGCAGCGACTGAGCAGATGCTCAGCAGCGTCAAGGAGACTAATAGTAGGACGACAGGTTTCTTCATGAAAACATCTGACTCCTCTGCACTTCTGACATAGCATGAACTGCACCTGAAGTTAAACCCTTGTTGTCTCACACGTGGAGCTACAGAATCAGGCCACGGAGGCAGGTGCGAAGTTAAAATAGCTCCAGACCGCATACTCTCATGCATCACCGACGGAGCAAAGACCTATGGCACGTCCGTCCAAACTGACAAAATCAATCTCAAACCGCAAAACTGAAGCGGGTGCCGGCAAGCCCCAAGTGTATCTAGAGCTTGGAGAACGCGCAGCCAGAGTGATTGAACTCTTGGAAAAAGCGCATCCCGACGCAAAAATCGCACTGAACCACAAGAACCCGCTGGAGCTACTCGTCGCCACCGTGCTCTCTGCTCAAGCCACCGACGAACAGATCAACAAAGTCACTCCTAAACTCTTCCAGAAATACAGGACGGCGGAAGACTACGCCAACGCCAACCTCGCAGAGCTAGAGCAGGACATACGGTCCACGGGATTCTACCATAACAAAGCCAAAAACCTCAAGGCAGCCTGCCAGATCCTTGTCCAGAAACACGGAGGCCAGGTTCCCCGAACGATGGAGAAACTGCTGGAGCTGCCCGGCGTGGCGCGGAAGACCGCCAACATCGTCCTCTACAACGCATACGGCGTCACGGCTGGAATCGCGGTGGACACGCACGTGCGCAGACTCGCCCATCGGCTGGGACTGACCGAGAACGAGGACCAAGACAAGATAGAGCAGGATCTCATGCGCCTCGTCCCCAAGACCCAGTGGATGCACCTGACAGACCTGCTCATATTCCACGGCAGACGCGTCTGCACGGCGAAGAAGCCGAACTGCGCGGGATGCGTGTTGAACAAGATTTGCCCGTCCGCGTTCACCTTCGGCTAGAGCCTGAAGTGTTCTCCTGTTCCTCCAAGCACCATTGGCTGCCGCAAGCAACGAAGGGACCTCCCTCTATAGGTTTCTGCATGGAACCGCTATTAGGCTCCAAATATGCTGGCGGTTATTGTTTGGCGATTTGTTTCTTGAGCCAACAACGTATTTATTACTCTCAGCCTAGAATGGTAGTGCGCTCGGCGCTGGGGTGGCCGAATGGTTCAGGCGACAGCCTGCAGAGCTGTTATATATGGGTTCA
>JBHGBG010000080.1:0-8615 GCA_041946875.1 Bathyarchaeia archaeon | reverse complement strand
CGCAGGCCGAGCTCGGGGCTGACGGTGCTTTTTGTGCAGTAGCACGCAACAAATGGGTTTTTTGTGCCACGCGTTGGTGACAAGCCTTCTGCGAGAGTCTTTCCCTTTAGAAATATGTTACAAGAACATGAAGACAGCACGAACACAGGTATTCGAGACGGACTTCTCTGAATGAAGTTCTTCCTTGGCAAGACAGTTTAATTGCGGCGAAGTGGCTGATAGCGTTTACAGGTTGGTTTTCACAAGCGATTGGCAAGTTCACCGAGGACGATGATTTCCATTTCTTTGCGTTGCCAGACTGAGAAAGAACCTCGTTCAAGCGATAACTGGAAACTCTATTGTTTGAGTTTGCAGTTTGCCATCTGGACTATTTCGGCTCTCACTGTTTCCAGTTCATCGATGAAGGGCGTGTAGTCGGCTTTCTCCCAGGTGAATCCGACAGATAGATGTATGTCAGTTGCGTCGAACTCTTGAAGTAGCGCTTTGATGCTTTGGATAGTTCTCCCTTCCTCGCCCTTTGGGCAGAAAGCAACGAGGTTGATGTCGTGTTCTCCGTAGGTTCGCCACAGAAACTTCACGTTGGGGCTTGTTGCAAGGAGGTTAGAGGCTCTGTCTTGGCAGGCTTGGGAGACACTAAACCCGATGATTACAGGTGAGATTGCGAGTTGTTCAAAATTCACGGTGCCGCTGATTGTGTTTCTTATAATTCCCCTTTTTTCGAGAGAGGCTATTCTTCGGTAGACGGTGTTCCTTGAAGAGTTACACAAGCGAGCCAGTTCTTCATAGGAACTCGTGCCAACGCTTAGAGCCTGCAGGATTTTTCTATCCAAGCCATCCAAGCTCATATTTCAACTTCCTAGCTCATAGCTTGCTAAATCCGTGCTTATATGCTGTGGTTGGCGGAGTCTCATCCAACAGCGTGGACAGACTTGAACCAACAAGCCGAACACTTTTGAGTCGGAGTTCTCTTTGCACAAAGAACATACTCCGAACGCACCGATGGATGCTTCCTTTTTGGCGTCTAGAAATGATGGGCTGGCATGCGTGCAAGCACAGAATCTTTTCCTCTTCGACTTTCTTGGAACAGAACTCTTGTGTCACACGATAACCTTTTTATTTTATGGGCTGCAAACAACTGCTATGCTGGAGTGCAGACCCACTCTTGGTAGACTTGCAGGTTTAATTCGGATACCGCAACTTCATTACTGTGGATTGCGCGAACAAGGGAAACTGATTGGCGCACTGAGCTCGGGCGAAGACATTACGGAACGCCGAAAAGCAGAAGAAGCACTCCGCACCAGCTAGAACAAATTCCCAATACTCACAGAAAACGCTCCGGACGCTCCGGACGTGATAGTGCGCTTCGACAAGAACTTGGCAAGTCTTATACTTGAATACAGAGGCCGAAAAAACAGCGGGAATTCGTGGGCTTAAAATGTTGAGCCTATTAGGGAAGTTGCACCCGAGACTTGAATCAATCCCACGCTTTCCACAGTGCAAACAACGCAGAGCAACTATAGATATTCCACAACGCATGCACAAAACCATGCAGCCCGAGCGTGAAAATTGCACATTTGTACCATCAGGAGCCTGAAACCGACGCTTTTTCGCCATGAGACAAAGATATCTCAAGCAAATCCGTTACCATACCAGCATAGCTAATTCTGCTTGCGACAAGAAAGGAGTGGCCATAGAATGAGAAGATCCAAACTGGAACAGTACATCGACATCCTTAAAATCCTCGCGCATCACAACGGCACCAGACTGACATACATCATGCGCAAAGCAAACATAAACAGCGCGATGGCAAAGCACTGTCTCGACAGCTTGGAAAAACAAAACCTAATCACGAAACAAGAATTAATCTACATAATCCAAGAGAAAGGCATAGCAGTGCTGAAATACTTCCGAGAAATCAGCCAAAACCTTCCAATAACCGAAACTGAAATCAAACAAACCAGCCAAACCAAACCAGAAAAAGGCTTGGGTTGGGTGACGGAACGGTGAGGGAGGATGTGTCTGCCCAGCGCAAGAGAATCCCAGAGTGCAGCCGGAGACGCTGAGAACTGTTCTGAAGCCACAGTTCCGGCGCACGTTTCGCGTTGGCTGGTTGATGAGTTTGTTTTCATGCGTCTGTCGGCGTTTGGCTGGGTGCCGCTGGCTTTCCCGTTCCGTCACCTCAGTAGCTTTAGGCGCAGTGGCTTTTAGCTCTCCCTGCGGAACAGTTTGTTCTTCTGCGAGAACCATTCGGTTGCGCGTTTTCTTTTACCAGTGGTCGTGGTGGATGAGTTGTTCGAGGGGTTTTCTTTCTTCGACTTGGGTTTTGGTTTCAGCTGGGTAACCCAGCGGTGTTAGTGAGACTACGCGGATGTTTTCTGGAATTCCAAGGATTTCCTTGGCTTTCTTTTCGTCGAATCCGGCTATCCAGCATGTGCCTAGTCCTTGGGCTGTGGCTACGAGGACCATGGTTTGCATGGCGATGGCTGCGTCGACTTTCCAGTATTCTTCTCCGTCTGCTCTTTTCCACGCTTTCTGAGGGTTTGCGCATGTGGCTAGGATGATGGGTGCGTTTGTGAACCATTCGCGTTTGTAGGCTTGGATGAGCCTTTGCTTGGTGGCTTGGTCTTTGACGACGATGATTTCGACGGGTTGGCGGTTGGCTGCGGTTGGGGAGAGTCTGGCCGCTTCGAGGATGTTTGTGAGTTTTTCTTCCTCGACTGGTTTGGGGTCGTATTTTCTTATGCTTCTTCTGGTTTTCACTGCTTCGAGGACGTCCATGGTTTACACCTTGGTGTGGTGTGCGCTGTTTGTAGATAAGTTTCTTGCGGTTGAGGAGTCTGCTGGCTATATTCGGAGTTTGGCGATTTCGGGAACCAGAACCTCTTTCAAAACCGCTTCAATCGCCATGTCTGTCTGGCTGAGTGTGTACTTCTTTTCATCGAGGAACCGGTTGATGGCGTTGCCGTTGTTCTCGGTAATCTCCACGGAAAGTTTCCAGAGGTCGGATGACTTGTAGTCGCTGAAAATCGGTTGCGACTTGAGGTAGGCGAACAGTCTGCTCTGGACTTTTTTGAGGATGGCTTCTCGGATTGCACTCATGACACATTCCCGTGTTCTTCACGGTGGATTAAGCATTAAAGGTTTGCCACTCAAGGCAGGAAAAATTGCTTTTTAGGCTTCAGCTGGAAACTCGTGCTGGGGCAGTCTATAGCCCCCTTATTTACAGTTGGCGGCATGGATTTTTCAGGTGGGTTCCTGGTGGGGTAGACCCCCTCTATAGGTTTCTGCATCGAGTTTCTAATAGGCTCCAAATAGGCTCCAGCTATGACGGCTTGTTGCGTAAAAGTCTTGAATCCGATAATCAGAAGCAGAGCACTATAGGGTATCGACTAAAGAGATATTGGTATATGAAAGCGCGTCATGAATAAAGATTGCCTCTTCTTTTGATGTGTTTGTTCGCTCAGTCAGGGCATGATATGGTATTATCGCCTGAAGGCTTGACCTTGAAGGTTGTGCCGGCTATTCAAAATCGAGAGGCAAGATACTCTACGATTGCGCACGGTGTGGTCTTATCATTTCCTATTATGTGATTTCTGGAAACAACTGGCAGCCTGTTTGTTTTAGCCATGCGCGTGGATTTGTCTGAGAAATCACTGGTCTATGTCAAGCTTAAATATTCCGCGAGTCCTCTATTCACTCCTCCAGAAGGAGGACTATTCAGAAATGCCAGCGGTTGAAGTAGGCAGAATATGCATGAAACTCGTCGGACGCGAAAACGGCAAGAAATGCGTCATAATAGACGTCATGGACAAAAGCTTCATCCTCGTCACCGGACCCAAAAAAGTCACAGGCGTCAAACGCAGACGCGTCAACATCAACCACGTGCAAACTTTAGAGGACAAGGTGGACATCAAACGCGGCGCGTCAGACGACGAAGTCGCCCAGAGCCTCGAGGCAGCGGGCAAGCTGAAGGACATGACGCAGCCAGCATAGCCTTTCCACCGGGCTATCCTTTTTCACAATCAACGGAGAAGCAACCTCCATGCCCAGAACAACCCCACCATGGGAAAACCAACGCGAAAATAGGGTCAAAGCAGAAGACCAAACAGACCCAAAGTATGGGCATAACCCAGCCGAGCGAACTCCACAGGAATACATTCGCTACGGAGTCATAAACCTCGACAAACCAGCCGGACCAACCAGCCACGAAGTCGCCGCCTGGGTTAAACGCATCATGCACTTGGAGTGCATAGGCCACGGCGGGACCCTAGAGGCTTAACCCAAGAAGTCAGGGAAATCCCAAAGTGACCGGCGTCCTGCCCATCACCCTAGAGGACTCTACGAAAATCGTCCAAGCGTTTCTCTACAGCGGCAAAGAATACATCTGTGCCATGAAGCTACACGGCGACGCTGAGGAACCCATTGTCCGCAGAATCCTGCAGGAATTTGAAGACGAAATCTTCCAGCGCCCACCCCTCCGCAGCTCCGTCAAGCGACAGCTCAGAACCCGACGCGTGTACTACAACGAGTTCATCGAGATGGACGGCAGAAACGTCCTTTTCCGCGTCGGCTGCGAGGGCGGCACCTACATCCGCAAACTCTGCTACGACATGGGTGAAGTCATCGGCGTAGGCGCCCACATGCAGGAACTCCGCAGAACCCGCTCAGGCTCCTACAGCGAAGACAGCAAAGACAGCGTTACGCTTCACGACGTGGCGTACTGGTTCGGCGAATGGCAGGAAAAGAAAGACCCCCAAATCCTCCGCCGATTCATCCAGCCCATGGAAACCGCGCTCGCGCTCATCCCAAAAATCGTGGTCAGGGACTCGGCGGTCGACGCCCTCTGCCACGGAGCAAACCTGACAGCGCCTGGCGTCCTGTCTGTCGAAACCGACGTGACCAAAGGCTCAGTCGTCGCAATCTTGACGTTGAAGGGCGAAGCAGTGGCTCTGGCTGAAGCGACGCTGGTAACGGAGGAGATTCTCAACGTCAACCACGGCACAGTTGCCACGCTTCAACGCGTCCTCATGCCCAGAGGCACTTATCCGAAGACCTGGAAGAGCGGCAACCGAGAATGACCGAACACTACTACGCAGAACACCCGCGTTCCAAAGCCAAGTTCGGCTTGGTTCAAACCCGCCTCAGGAGCAAACCCTTCGAGTTCGTCACAGCCTCCGGCGTCTTCAGCGCCAAACGAGTAGACCCCGGAACGCGCCTGCTCATCGAATCCATGATTCTGCCAGAGAAAGGCTGCGTTCTGGATATTGGTTGCGGCTACGGCGCAGTCGGCATCGCCGCGGCATCGTTCAACCCGGGACTACGGGTCGTCTTGACGGACGTCAACAGGCGCGCGATTCTCTTGACGCGGGAAAACTTGGAGAGGAACCGTGTTGCTAACGCAGAGACTCGGCAGGGCAGTCTGTACAAGCCCGTCCAAGACCTGTGCTTCAGCAGCGTCCTGTCGAACCCGCCCGTGAGTGCAGGCATGAGAACGGTCGAAGGCATCATCCGAGGCGCCCCAGAAGTCATGGAGTGCGGAGCCACGTTCCAGATGGTGGTCCAGTCAAAAATCGGCAAGAAAACACTGCCGCAGGCTCTTATCGAGGTTTTCGGGAACTTTCGGGTTCTGGCGCGGGAGAGCGGCTACCGCGTGCTCCTCGCCGAGAAGTAGTAGCTCAGTTTTCCTTCAGTTCCGCCACAAGTTTCGCGACTTGTTCAATCACGTAGGCATTTACGGTTTTGCCCTTGCTCTCCGAAGCCACAGTTGGGTCGCCGTCAACTCCGCCAGGAAAATAGAGCTCGGGGTGAGCCACGACTTCGAACCTGGGCATCTGACTGTAGTTTACTTCTCCTTTTCCTTTGATGAGGTCGGGTCGAATAGCCATGACGCGAGAGGTTTCGATGGCGCCCGCGTGGCCATCCTTTTCGGGGAAACCCTGCCCCTTCAGCTCAAACGCGAAGTCGAAGTCCGACAGCACCATAATCCTCGTCTTCCTGCCCGGAACTGCGCTTTCTTTTTCTGAGACGACTTTGTGGGCGGCTAGTCTCAGCGCCGCCATGTGCGAGGAGCCAGCGTGCCCGCTCAGGACGATGATGCGGTTGAAGCCATTGCGCACCAGCTCGGAAAGCACGTCTTGCGCCAGCATCCGCAGCGTCTCAAACTCTATGCTTATGGTTCCGGGGAAGTTGCGTCCCGCGTTGCAGATGCCGTGCTTGAACGGCGGCGCCACTAGGCAGCCCGTTAGCTTCGCCACCTCCAAAGCAACGTACTCGGGTTGGATGCTGTCGGTGCAGAGAGGCAGGTGCCTGCCGTGTTCTTCGACGCTGCCGACGGGAAATATGATGACAGTTCCGGCTTTGGCGGCTTGGGCGGCTTCTGTTGTGCTGAGCTCGTCTAGCCACAGGTGAAAAGGATGAGGGAACTTCATTTTTCTGGCCTCGCGACAGTGAGTGTATGCGGCTGCCTGCTTATAAGAGCGCGCAAAAGAAGAATCCCAGATAAACGCTGGGATTTGGCGAGTGCTCCTACCCCGGCGAAGACGGCAGAGATGTCTGCAAGGCTTTGAGGGCTGCCGAGAGCTGCTCCATGGCATGCCAACCTTCACGTCGGGGCACGGCGCCCAACAGCGCGGTGCGCGAAAAGCTCTGCTCCTTTCCGTACGCACTTATCCAGCCTTCGATGCGGATTTTGACCCCGCCATCCACAGAGGAGAGGAAAACTTGGAAGTACTTGGGCGCCGTCGTGAGCCCCAAACCCCACCGCGCCTTAATCATCAGGTCTTGGTTCTCCATGACGTTCATCTTTTTGCTGTTGAACCACCGCAAGGCTTCATTCTTGACTTCCGCCGGGGTTCTTCCCATGATTGCAAATTCCTCAACTGTCTTGGACATTCCGAATCAACCTCAGTGGCTGCCAGTGTTTCAGCGGTTTAGGCTTATAGATTTTTGCTAACCCCTCCGAAGGTGACATGCCAGACTGGAGAAACGCGGCACTTTGGTCGCCGTAAACGTTTAAATTCCGCGCAAATCAGAGAAACATGCAAACCCTCCCTCTGGCGGCAAACTTGTGCCGGGGTCTCCTAGCCAGGCAGGGAGCAAGCCTGGAGTTGCCAGCGCGCTGCGGGGCACCATTCAGCTTGTGGCCTCTCGGGGCCGCGGGGGTTCAAATCCCCCTCCCGGCGCCATCGCTTAGGTCTGAGGTCCGTTCTTAGTTTTCCAAGTTCTGTGGATTTTTGAAAGACTCAAAAACACCAAACGGCGTGGAAAGCACATCCGCCTTAGAATGCTTGCTAGAGTCACTGCGAGAACGCCCTGAACGAGACAATCCGGATGCTCATTGTTGTGTTCGCTTTCGA
The DNA here is from genome assembly GCA_041946875.1 of Bathyarchaeia archaeon. Taxonomy (GTDB): domain Archaea; phylum Thermoproteota; class Bathyarchaeia; order Bathyarchaeales; family Bathycorpusculaceae; genus JADGNF01. The sequence goes on along the minus strand of JBHGBG010000080.1, from coordinate 1,260 downwards.
CCAATCCGATGAAGTCGCCTGAGATATCCGATACTTCACTGGATAGTCAAAGAGCTCTATTTGACTGCAAAAGATGCACAGAGTTCTTCGACGGTCCGGTTCAGTGTTAGTTCGGCTATATTCTCTCCGTAGTCTAGGATGCGTCTGGCACTGTCCATAACCAATCTTAGTATCGAGGCGATGTTGGGGTCAAGCTTCTTGCTACTCATAAGCCGAATCAGGTCATTTTCCAGTTTCACGTAGCTTTCGCGTTTCGGGATTAGCTTTTCAGCGTCGTTGTAGTCGCGTTTGAACATGGCTTTTGTGGCGTCCTCGAACAGCTGGTGCGCCAGCGTGTTGAAGCTGAGCAATTGCGAGTAAACTTCTTCGTCTATGGGTTCCTTCACGAACAGGACCTGGTCGCTGACGAGTTTCTGGAACGTGGTGAGGTTGTTCATGATGTTAACTGCATTTTCGGTGATGTCTTTGATGTTGTTCACTATAATCCTGTACAGCAGGAATTCTTTGGGCGTCCGGAATCCCAGTTCTCGGTACATGTTGTGCTCTATGCCGTACTTGAGCTGCCGAACGACGTATAACCCGAGCCTGTTGGCGTCGTGATGTCCGTTAACCACGTTTTTGTAGAGTTCTTTGCTTTCGCCTTTGAGAGCTGAAATGGCGTCTTTGTGGGCAGAGAGCGCGACTATTGCCATGCGTCTGACGGCTTTCTCTATGGGGAATTCTGAGTGCTTAATGAGAATTTGTAGGGTGATTTCGTCGTCGGTTTCATCGATGATTTCTGAGCCTAAGAAGGTGTCTCGGGCGAAGTTTTTTACGGCTAGTTTGCATTTGGAGCTGTCTGCGTTGCTTCGGAAGTGTATGCGGATGATGTCGGCGCTGATGACGTACAATGCTTGGATCATGCGCAGGGTTGATTCAATGTCTTCCTGCGGGTCCACGCTGATGTAATACTCTTTAAGTTTGGAGCCTTCTTCCTCTTCGGTTCGCTCCTTGATCTTGCGGGGCACAAGCGTGAGCGTTGCGTCGGGTTGAACGTTGAAAGCCACCTCGCTGCCGCGCTTCAATCCAATGTCCTGCACCCATTCTTTAGGTAGGCTGATGATGTAGCTGCCTCGACCTGTGCTTTGGACGCGTCTGTAGCCTAAGTCTTTTTCTGCCATTCGCTTTCACCTTGACGCAGATATATGATTCACATATAATATATAACTCATTCCCTTACACATAAATGATTTTCACTATGATTATATAGAATACATGCCA
>JBHGBG010000008.1:0-59745 GCA_041946875.1 Bathyarchaeia archaeon | reverse complement strand
GAGTCTGGCAGCCGCCACAAACAAGTAGCCCTCCAATATGCTGGGTTTTGGCAGGCTCTCATGTTCGGCTCTGAAGGCGGAATCGACGGCTCCAACCTGCCCTACTCGTACGTGAGTTTGCCGTTGAACAACGCCGACGAGCTGGCGCAGAAAATCCAAGCCGAAATCCAGCTTAAGCTGGGAAAGCACGTCTGTGTAGTCATCGCTGATACCGACAAAACCTACAAATTCAAAAACTTCTATTTTACACCGCGACCAAACCCGCTCAGGGGCATACACTCCTTCGGCGGAGCCACCACGTACATCATGGGCAGAGTCCTCAAACTGAAGAAAAGTTCCACACCGCTGGCAGTTGCTGGTTGCAGTCTCCAAGCCAGCGAAGCACTAAAAATCGTTAACATAGCCGACAGAGCCCGTGGTCCAGGTTCAGGTGCCACCGTGTGGGATATGGCGGCCCGTTTTGGTGTCGGCGTTAATGGGGTCAGCTGGGAGATGCTTTCTAAAATAACACATAAGCCCATAGTAATCGTGAGAAAAAAACTTGTGGGAAAGTTAATAGATTAGGTAATGAATAATCCCACGAAATAAAAAAGAACTTTTTTGGATAGCAACACATAAAAACATGCCTTCCAAGCAACAATGGAACACGAGGGATAGGTTATGGAACAAGCAATTGAGAAGTTAGACGCGTTCTTCAACCCACGTTCAGTCGCCGTCGTCGGCGCCACCAAAAAAGTGGATAAGGCAGGACACGTCATCTTCAAGAACTTCGCCACCAACAAGGAACGCGGCGTTTTCCGCGGCGAACTCTACCCCGTCAACCCCAACGAAGACTTCATCCTAGGCTTCCGCTGCTACAAGTCCCTCACCCAAATCCCCGGCCCCCTCGAACTCATAGTCGTCATCGTCCCAGCCAAGGCGGTGCCCCAAGTCATGGAGGAGGCTGCTGCTAAAAAAGTCAAGACTGCCATCATCATAAGCAGCGGCTTTAAGGAAGTTGGCAACAAAGACCTCGAAGACCAAGTCACCGCTGCTGCCAAAAAGGGCGGTATCCGTGTGCTGGGACCCAACTGCCTAGGCGTCTACTACTCTAAAACAGGCATCGACACCCTGTTTCTGCCCGAAACCAAAGTGCTCACCACAGGCGACGACGTCGTTGCTACACCGCGCCCCATGCCCGGCAACATCGCCATGATCACCCAGAGCGGAGCCTTCGGCGTTGCAGCCCTCGACTATCTTACGGGGCGCCAGATGGGCGTGAGCAAATTCGTGAGTTTCGGCAACAAATGCGACGTCTCCGAATCCGACATACTACACTATCTCCTCCACGACAAGGAAACCAAAGTCATATTGGTTTACCTCGAAGACGTCAAAGACGGCAGAGAATTCCTACGCGTAACCAAGAAGGTCACAGCCAAAAAGCCCATAGTCATCATCAAATCCGGACGCAGCGCCGCAGGAGCCCGGGCAGCCGCCTCACACACAGGCGCCATAGCGGGCAGCGACAAAATCTACGACGCAGCCTTCGAGCAAGCCGGAATCATCCGAGCACGGGACATGGAGGAATTCTTCGACATCGGAAAAGCCTTAGCCATGCAGCCCCCAGCCATGGGCAAGAACATCGGCATCCTGACTGACGCAGGCGGACCCGGCGTCATGACTGTGGATGAACTGGAAAGCTTGGGCTTGACAGTTGACCGCTTCGACGAGGAAACGGACCGTAAATTCCAAGAACTCAAGGACAAAGACGCCATCCTCAAGATCGCCGCCACCCACAACCCCGTGGACCTCACCGGCTCCGTGACCGACGACATGTTCGTGATGAGTGCCGAACTCATGTTCCAAGACCCCAACATCTACGGCATCATCCTCCTCGGCTTACACCACATGCCTGGCTTACGTGAAAAGTACATAGACGGCATAGTGGAAGTTGCCTCCAAGTACAGTAAACCCATCGTCATGTGCGACATCGGCGCCACTGAAATGGCGCTCTACACACGTTCACGTTTTGATAGGCTCTGTGTCCCCTCGTTTGAGTCGCCCGAAGATGCTGCACGCGCCATGAAGGCGCTGGTGACCTACGGCGTTTACCTTAAACGCATCGGCTGCGCTGACGAATACTTTGCTGCACTCAAGAAGCCCTGCCTACCTAAACACTAACACAAACAGCCACCCCGTCGCCGTCTGCGAGCTTGAGCTTCTCGCGGAGGCATACTGCGGCGATGACTTCCAGCACGTCTTGGGGGTAGTCGGGGATTTGGGGAAGCACGATGGCGCCGTCCATGTTGCTGATTTGCGCCTTGATTAGGAGACCCCTGCAGTAGCCTGCCTGCGGTGTAATATCCGCTGTTTCCGCGGTTTTGAGTTGCCCCTTGCGCTGGGTGCTTTCTTGCGTGAGACGTAGGTTTAGGGTTCCGGGAAACGGCGAAAAACCGAGTTTAGCTTCTATCTGCTCTTTGACCCATGGGAGAGTGATGAATTTTTTGCCTTCGCCCTTGCCTGAAAAAACCGTGCCCTCAAAAATCAGCGTCGGCAAGCCTGTGCCCTCAGGGGCTATTTCTGTTCTTTGAGCCATCGTGCGACGGTTTGGAGGATGGGGTCGGATGAGATGTCTACGACGGGAACGATCATTTTTTCTTTGGTTTCGATGGTCTGCTGGTATTTGGGCATGGGTGCGTAACCCACGAAGGTCCAGTAGACCCGGTGTTTCTCGAGTAGTTCCTTTGCCACAGCGGTCGTGGAGGCAGTCAATGGAAAGTAGAGGAAGACGACGCCGTCTACCCAGTAGAGTCCTGCGAGTTTGCCGCCTGCAATGACTGAGGTGAACCGCGCGATTTCTTCGGCGGTGTTGAAACGGGTTTTTTCCATGATGACGATTTCTTGGAAGGGCTGATAAGTGACGGCGACGCTCACAGGTCTTCACCGGTTGGTGTGCTAATGTGTGTTAGCGTTCCCTTTTAATATTGTCGTGTGGTTAAGAAAAAGTTATAGAGTAGGCGAACATTAAACCCTAAACTAAAACAATCTGTTGGATGGTTAACGTTTCATGCCTGAAATCCGCGTAGCACTCGTCGGCGTAGGCAACAGCGCCTCAGCCCTCATACAAGGAACCCAATACTACAAAGATGCCAAAGAAGACAGCACCGTGCCCGGGCTCATGCACGTCAACTTCGGCGGCTACCACATCCGCGACATCCGCTTCGTCGCTGCCTTCGAAGTCAACAAAGACAAAATCGGCAAAGACCTCTCCGAAGCCATCTGGATGAAGCCCAACTGCTGCGAAAAATTCGCCGACGTGCCGTTCCTCAACGTGAAGGTTTCGCCCGCACCTATCTTGGACGGCGCGGCACCGCACATGCGTAAAGTCTTCAACGTCTACGACGACAGCAAAACCGACAAGGCAAGCGTCGTCAAAACCCTCAAAGAAACCCAGACACAAGTTCTCGTGAACTACCTGCCCGTCGGCAGCCACGACGCCACGCGATTCTACGCGCAGTGTGCCATGGATGCAGGATGCGCCTTCGTCAACTGCATGCCCGAGTTCATCGGCTCCGACAAGGAATGGGCGAAACGCTTCGAAGAAGCAGGCGTGCCCGTCTTGGGCGACGATATTAAAAGCCAGGTGGGCGCCACGATTCTGCACCGCAACCTTGTCCGGCTCTGCCTCGACCGCGGCGTCATCGTCGACGAGACCTATCAGCTGAACCTCGGCGGAGACACGGACTTCCAGAACATGACTGTCGAGGACAGGCTGAAGTCGAAGCGCATCAGCAAGACCGAAGCTGTCACCAGCCTCGTGCCTTACGAGTTGCCCACGAGGATTGGACCGTCGGACTTTGTGCCGTTTCTGCGGAACAAGAAAATCTGTTATATCAGCCTGAGGGGCAGAAAATTCGGCGACCGCCCCATCAACATCAGCGTCAAGCTGGAGGTGGAGGATTCTCCGAACAGCGCAGGCGTAGTCATAGACCTCATCCGCGCTGCAAAAATCGCGTTGGACCGCAAAATCTCAGGCGCCCTCCTCAGCATGCCAGCGTATGCATTCAAGCACCCGCCAGTTCAGGTACCCGACTCAATTGCAAGGCAGTGGACCGAAGACTGGATAGCAGGCAAACGAGAACGATAGTTTTCGAAATCTGTTCTCTTTTTTATTGGAACGGGCAAGAGGCGTCAGGACCAAGCCAATCACCAGAAGTCACGAACGCCGTGTATCTGCAACCTGAGCATAATTTACTGTATGTGCAGATTTTGCAGGCGCCTTTCAACGCTCTCCTGTTTCGGACATAATTCAGCAGCTTATTGTTGACCCATATGTCGGTCAGACGCCGTTTAAGAAGATTTCCCAGCTTTATCGGAGCGGGAACACATGGAAGGAGTTCTCCAGACGCAGTTAACCCTGCATAAGTTAAGCCAACCGAGCACCCACTAAAACCTGTCGCCATTGTCCTAACAATCTTGGATATTTCAGACCCGAACTTACTCTGGAACATTTTTTCATGCCCCGATAATGCTTCGCTCACGGTGAAAAGCGAACCCTTTGAATGCTCGTATCCAACGCGGGAGTAATAGGTCATTCCTCGAGCGTAACACTGCATACCGCAACCTTGAGTTATGCTCTTGCTGAATTTGGCGAAAAGCAGTTCCAGAGACTTGATTTTTTCTTCGGGCGTCACATCAAGGTAAATAGCGTCTACGCCTCGACCTGCAGGAATAAGGCGGTTAAGATAGAATCGCGTTGCACCCAAATCTTCAGCCAACCGCATTGTAGCTTCCAGCTCATTGACGTTTTTTGAATGCAGCGTCATCGTAGCAGACACTTCGTCAAAGCCGAGGTCAGCACAGTTCCTTATTCCTTTAACGGTTGCCTCAAAGCTTCCTTGTCTGTTTCTCAGGAAATCATGGGTCTCAGCAGTTGCGCCATCTAACCCTATTTCCACTCTCCTGATGCCTGCCTTAGCCAGTTTAATGCTTGTTTCTCGAGTCATCAAGGTGCCATTCGAAGCTATGGTGCAGAACATGCCGAGGTTAGTGGCTCTTTCAATCGCGGCATAAAGGTCCTTGCGCAGCAAGGGTTCACCTCCAGAAAAAGTGAGTATGGCTACTCCTGCGTCATTCATGTTCTCTATCACTTTGAAAGCTTGAGCGGTAGTCAATTCAGGCTCAGAAGATACAGGCGAAGAGTCTTGATGACAATGCAGGCAGTTGAGGTTACACCTGTTAGTGAAATTCCAAACAATGGTTATTGGGGCGCCTGCCGGCTGGGGATATTTGACTCCGAAGTTTGCGATTCCCTTAACTACACTGACCATGCACCTGCGAATAAGTGCGTCTTTCAACAACTCTTTTATGGTGCCGTTGTCGATTTTGAAACTGAAGAACAATAAACGAATAAGTGGCACCAGAGCAGCTGACGTCGACAAACACCTTTCACAATCAATCCTGTGATTTCCTGAATAGGCGTCAAAGACAGAGAGCAATCGCTCTTGTCCACATTTGTCGCATTTGCTTACCAGATGGTGGGCAAGACTTTTCCAAAGTGGGTTGAATAGCAAAGTTGTTTTATGATTAGCTTCAGGCATTTTGGTCATTGTTTTAACCAACTCGACCTTAAGATGGGATTCCTCGCCCCCGTTTTGTATTCTTCAACGGCACTTAAATTTTTGCTCGGTTCAATAAATAATGGGTGTGCTTGAGTTGTGGGGTTGTTTTATTCCTCAAGCTCCCTTTGGATGGCATCAACTTTCTTTGCAAGCTCGCTTATTGTGTTCTTGATATCCATCAATTCAGCAGAGATTTGCTCTTGAGCTTTCGACGGGGGTCTCTTTTCCCGCATCTCGACGCGCATTGCTTCTATCCCGAAACCAACCGCGAAGGTTATGATGAAAGCCACGAGCACCAGTATCCCAACGATTATTTCTGTGGTGAGGTTTACGCCTCCCACGTAAAGGTACATGGATGAAATGATGGCTATTGCAAACCAGCAGCTGGCTATTATGACGGCTCTACTGTCCACTCTTTTCCACCTCCTTCCTAATCGTTTGCGGGGAGACATACAGGTCGAAGTCTCTGAGCTCGTAGTATCTGAGCGCCTTGGCTTCACCTTCAGCAACGACGACGCGGCTCTTGACGAGGCCAGCTTTTTCGAGTTTTTTGAGGTGTACTTTGGCGAGGGCTCGGCTGACGCCGAGGGCGTTGGCGATTTCGTTGAGGTACATCTCGCCTCGGGTGAGGGCTGCCATGATTCTTAGGCGCAGTGGGTGTCCTAGGGCGTCGAGTTTTTTTGCGAGTTCGTTGACTTCAGCCGTTTCTTCATCCCTCCATTGAACTGTTTGGTTACGTGTAACTAAAAAGTTACATATAAGCTTTTTGTTACAACAAGCACCCTAATTCAACGAACCTGCCAGATAAACCAACTGTATAACAGTAGATTAAGGATTGATTGTTGCTACACTTCTTGCACTTCTGTCTCAGCAGCCGAACGCAGTTCTGAACCCAACAGTCAGTTGTCTGTTTGGAGTTTTCTTTGATGTTGTGCTAAGGACTCCGGCACAACTACACAAATACTAAAAACAACGAACCACCCACCAAAACATCCATCCCAAAAACTCGCCATTAAGACTTTTAAGCATGAACACCCTACCCACTACTCAGAATTATCCACAGGAAGCAAATCACATGGTGAAAGTTGAAGGATTCGAAGTACCCGAAGGACTCTACTACTCCAAAGACTTCGAATGGGTCAAAATCGAAGGAGACAAAGTGCGCATGGGCATAACCGACTATGCACAAAAATCCCTCCGCGAAATCGTCTACGCAGAACTCCCCTCTGCAGGCGGAGAAGTCAAACAAGGCGAACCCTACGGCACAGTCGAATCAGTCAAAGCCGTCAGCGACCTCGTAGCCGCCGCAAGTGGCACCATCGAAGAAGTCAACGACGAAGTCCAATCCAAACCCGAACTCCTGAACGAGGACCCCTACGTCAGAGGCTGGCTCATCATCGTCAAGCCTGCCAACCTGCAGGCTGAACTTCCGAACCTCATGGACTTCAACGCCGCCGTCGCATGGCACAAAGCCCAAGCGCAGTCGAAGTAGAAGGCAAACCCAAATGGCCAGGCGCATAATCATAGTCGGAGCCAACGCCGCAGGCGTCGAAGCCGCTTCCGCAGCGCGCAAGAAAGACCGCACCGCAGAAATCACACTCCTCACGCAGGAGAAGAACGCGGGCTATAGCCGCTGCGGACTCCCCTTCGTCATAGGCGGACATATTCCCGAATTTAAAGACCTAATCGTCTACCCCCCAGCCTACTTCCAAATGCTCAAACTCAACCTGAGAACGGAGACACGAGTAACTGCCATAAACACCAAAGAAAAAACAGTCACATGCACCGACAAGGCAGGCGCCATGGAGACGCTGCCGTACGACAGCCTCGTCATCGCCACAGGAGCCGACTCATTCATACCACCCATCAAAGGCAAGGAGAAACCAGGCATCCTCAGTCTCCGTGGACTGGAAGACGGAGAGAGAATCCGCGCAGCAGTTAAAGCAGGAGCCAAATCCGCGGTCATCATGGGCGCAGGACTCATCGGCTTGGAAGTCGGCGTTGCCCTCATCGAGAACGGCTTGAAAGTCACCGTCGTCGAAATGCTGCCCCAGATTCTGCCGCAACTGCTGGACGCAGATTCGGCGAAACTCGTGCAGGAACACTTGGAGGAACACGGCATGCGAATTCTCACGAGCAAAGGCGTTGAAGAATTCCTGGGTGATGACAAAGTCACAGCCATCATGGCAGGCGGCGAGAAAATCGAAGCTGACCTGTTCATCAGCGCGTTCGGCGTCAGGGCGAACACGAAACTAGCGGTTGACGCGGGCATACCGCTGGGTGAAACCCGAGCGATAAAGACGAATTCACGTATGGAAACCGACGTCAGAGATGTCTACGCGGTCGGCGACTGCGCTGAAGCCCCGAACATCATCACACACCGCCCGATGTGCGCTCAACTGGGCACCATCGCGGTCAGGCAAGGCAAGGTGGCGGGCGCGAACGCTGCAGGCGACTACTCGCAGTTCACGGGCATCCTAGCTTCGGCTGTCACAAGACTTTTCGAGATTGAGGCGGGCAACACTGGCTTGACTGAGGCGGCAGCAGCGCGCAACCGCATCGAAGTCATCACGGGCGCCATAAACAGCAAGACGAAGGCAGACTACTACCCAACGGCGAAACCCATCAAGGTCAAACTCGTGGTGGAGAAGGAGTCGCAGCGCATCATCGGAGCCCAAGTAATAGGCGGCGAAGAGGTCACGCAACGCATCAACTCGTTGAGCTTCGCCATCCAGCAGGGCATGACCGTACGCGAACTAGCCAAAGCGGACACGGCGTATGCGCCGCCGCTGTGCGAGACCTGGGAACCCATGGTCTTGGCGGCGGAAATGGTGCTCATGAAGCTGCGCTAAACCGCTTTTTCTTTTTCCCAGATTCGCGGACAATTTAATAAGCCCATAGGGAAGCTTATGTCAGGGATAAAAATGAAGGCATTAATCGCTTATGGAACCCGCTACGGGGCAACAGCCGGGACATCCGAGGAGATAGCGAAGGTTCTCCGAGAAGAGGGCTTCGACGTTAAAGTTGCGAACCTGAAAGAGGAGAAGGTCAAAGACGTCTCCGAGTACGACCTCATCGTCGTGGGGAGCGGCATGCGGATATTCAGGTGGACAAGCGAACCTGAAGATTTCCTGAAGAAATTCCAGAAGCAGCTTGCGCAGAAGAAAGTGGCGCTCTTCATTTCCTCCATGAAGGAAGCCATGGAGCGGGAAGGCAAGAAGGACGAAATTGCGAAGGAGTGGAAGGACAGCTTGGAGGACAAAGCGGCGAAGTACAACTTGCACCCGATTTCGATGGCTATGTTCGGGGGCGTCTTGGACCAAAACAAGCTCGGCTTCCTTTTCGGGAACTTCTTCAAATCCATAAAGCCGCAGCTTGAGGCTGACGGGTTCAAGGAAGACCCACCGGGCGTTTTTGACATGCGTAACTGGGATGAAATCCGCAGATGGGCCAAAGACTTGGCTGAAAAGGCTAAGCAGCCGTGACTATAGCGAAGAGAACGCAGTTGCAGGAAAATGGAAAGAAAGAGTGGACGTGCCGTCTCTTTGGACGGCTTTCCTTCTTATGGTTTCGGACGGCTGGTTGCTTTCTGCAGCCCCTCAGCGACTATGAACAGGCCCACGAGCACTATCACTGTTGGTATGAGGGGTAAAGCGTAGCCGACCATGCCTGCCCCGCCCAGGGCGAGAGCGAGTAAGCCGATGAAGAGACTGAACTTGCTTATGTTTATGCCCATGTTGAGCCGCGCCAAGTTGATGGCGACCAAGATGACGCCTGCTCCGACTGCCACGTAAGCGCCGACTTCGACGGTGTAGGCGATTGATGCGAGCCAGCCGATGCCCAGCACGACAAAGAATGCGCCCCAAGCCACGCCGTTCAGGAGTTTGTTGTCTGTCCCGGTTTTGTTCATGTTCTCCACGTTCTCACCTCCTTCTCTCAGACCTTGTCAGGTTAGCTGCAGCCGCAGCCTCCCGAGTTGTCAGGCACACCTTCGGTTCCGGCTAAGCCCGCGATGAACTGGTCTATTTGTGTCATCGAGTTTTTGCGGACGAGTCTGGCGACTCCGATGGCTTCGAGGATTTCTTTGTCTTGGATGCCGGCTTCGCGTGCCTTTTTTATGATGGTTTTTAGGCAGGGTTGGCAGTTTGCGGCTACTGCTGCGCTGACCGCTATTAGCAGTTTGGTTTTGTCTTCCATCATATTCCTCCATTGGTTTTGTTCTACTTCCTATTGTGTAGGAGAAAACTATTTAAGAATTCTCTGACAACTACTTACCAGAAGTGAGGAGAAACCTGTCATGAATGTTCCGAAAACCGTGCCTAGAGACCGAATAGTCGCAAGCCTCAAGGAACTGGAACTGTCAACCTACGAAGCCACAGTCTACGCCACACTCATAACCCACTCGACCATGACGGCCAGCGCACTCTGCAAAGAAACAGGCATACCCGACACAAAAATCTACTACGCCTTGGACGGGCTCAGCGAGAAAGGCATGCTCATAACCCAGAAAGGCAACCCGAAAATCTACCGACCGACGCCACCAAAAGAGGCAATTGCCAATCTGAAGCAGCGGCTGACCGAAAGATTGAATGAGAAACTGAAGGAAGCGGATGTCCTCATCGACATGCTTCTGCCAGTCTACGAAAGCGCTGACAAGCCTGAGGAGCTCGAAATAGCCTACATAATCCGCGGGCAGAGCAACATCACGAACAGGATGAAAGCGCTCATCGAAACAGCCCGGAAAGAAGTGACCCTCTTCGTCGCGTACCCAGCCCTCTTCAGAGAGCTCAGGACTTCACTGCTGGAGGCAAAGGACAAGAACAGAATCAGGCTGAACGTTGCCATGACTGAGGAAATGCTCAAGAAAGAAAACCTAAAGGGAATACAGGACACGCGCATCCTCTGCTGCCCCGTCACACTGCTGATTTCCGACGTGAAGACTCTGTTGACTGTGTCGGACTGGACAGACGAGACTGCGGTGCTCTCGCAGGACCAGAACCTAATCCGTGTTGCAAGGGACTACTTCGACAACTCGATGTGTAATGCACCCTGATCGGGCAGCAAGAAGCATTCGTGCCACGTTGAACCGCAGGAGCCACGCTTTGGCGGGTGAAGGGGCAGCCTTACATTGCGGTAGCTTTTTCTCCCTCCGCTTCATCATTGGTGTCAGTGCAGAAACTTGCCGATGCGAGCGTGATTGGTGAGGCTTGAGACGAAATAGGCTCTTTGTAGTTTTGTGGGTTTTGGTGCTCTCGGGTTCCCTCTTATTGGTGCTCTTTCTCAACCTGTCCATGAACACTGATTCTTCTACGCCAGACTTCTACCTAGGCGTGACCGCGGGAGGAGACGTGGCGGAAACCATGAAGCTCATCGCCGAGGTCAAAGACTTCACGAACCTCCTGGTCATCACTAACCTTGAAGTCACGAAGAACAAGACAAGCCTCGAAGCGTTGGCGGACTACGCCGTGGACTCGGGTCTCAGCGTCATGATTTACGCGGTCTATCCCTCGCCCACGGCGAACTACACATATAACCCAATTGCTTGGGTGCAAGAAGCCAAGGAACGGTACGGCGACCGGTTCGTTGGCTACTACCTCTTCGATGAGCCAGGCGGGAACCAGCTGGACAGGGGCAGCTTTCGGCAGTTTGACAACACGACGAAGCCGCACGACTACCGGGACGGCACCCACACCTACATATACTACTTGTACTCGCAAATGCGGGACTTCATAGAAACCGACAAACTGTTCACGTCCGACTACGCGCTCTTCTGGTTCGACTACGAGGCAGGATACGACACGGTCCTCTGCCACTTCGGCTGGAACAACTCCCGTCCCCTGAACGTGGCGCTTTGCCGAGGAGCCGCCGAAATGCACAACAAGACATGGGGCGTGATGATGGCATGGACCTACCGCGAACCCCCATACATCGAGGCGGCGCCCGCGCTGTATCGGGACATGGTGGACGCGTATGAAGCTGGCGCCAACTACGTAGTGGTTTTCAACTACCCCAACAACGTCACCGAACACGGACTCCTAAACGGCGAACACTTGAATGCCATCAGAGATTTCAGCCGGTTTGTATCTGAAAACCCCCGGAACCGAACGTCGAACACCGAGAGAGTGGCGTACGTTCTGCCCGAGAACTACGGATGGGGACTCCGCAATCCCGATGACACGATTTGGGGCGTGTGGGAGGCGGATGAGAATTCGCCGACGGTCTGGGAAGGCGTCACGCGGTTCTTGCAGGAGTACGGGTACGGCTTTGACGTGGTGGTTGATTCGCCTTGGACGAGGCTGTTTGGCAAGTACCACTATGATCGCTTGGTCTGGTGGAACGAGACGCAGCCCTCTGGTTGACCCGGCTTAGGGGATGCCTATCTGCGTAAACGGCTGCGTCATGCCCACGATGAGCTTGCCGAACCTGTCGATGTGCTTCTCCTCCTCGGCGAGGATGTCCTCCAGCAGGCGTCTCGTGGTGAAGTCGCCTTCTGCCGCCGCCACTTGGATGGCTTGCTTGTAGAGGACTATCGCTTCCTCCTCGTTCTGCTCGTCCTGCTTGAGCATCTCGATGAGGCTGCCGCCGACGAAGATGGGATCGGGCTTCGTGGTGGGTACGCCGTTCAGGTAGTTCAAGCGGTCGGCGAGGCGTTCGGCGTGCTTCATCTCTGCCAGGGCGGTTTCGCGGAAGATGGGTTGGGCTACGGCTCCGTCTACGCCGCTGACTTGGATGTGCTGCCACATGTACTGTATGCTGACTTGGAGTTCGCGAGCTATGCCTTTGTTCAAGAGTTCTAACAGCTTTTCAGAAACCATGCTTACACCTTCAAAACTGACACTTGAACTAAGCGCACGTGGCTATAAAAACGATGTTGCTTCCTCAAGGCAGGTGCCTGAAACTGGCGCTCAGCAACCATTAAATAAACATGCCGCACACAACACATGCGAGGTTAACATTGTGCCAACCGACCTGCGCTCAGCTTACAGGAAACTTCTCGACATAAACAAGAACCTGATTGTCCTCGGAACATCAGCGGAACTCATCCACTGGGACATGGAGACGATGATGCCGCCGAGGGCGGTTTCCCACCGCAGCGAGCAACTCGCGCAGCTCAGCCAGATTCACCACAAGCTCAGCACGAGCCCCAAGATAGGCAGACTCCTAGACGTCATCCTGAAAGACCCGAAGTACGAGACGCTGAGCGAAGTGGAAAAGCGCAACGTGCAACTCATCAAGAAAAACTACGACGAGCAAACGAAGTTGCCCACCAAGCTCGTCACCCAGCTAGCCAGGCAAGAAGCTATAACCGTGAACGTCTGGAAAAAAGCCAAAGCACAAAAGAACTATGCACTCTTCAAACCCGAACTCGAAAAGCTCGTCGCACTGAACAAGCAGGCAGCCGAAATCCTCATGAAAGTCAAAGAAACCAAGACGCCCTACGACGCCCTTGTGGACATTTTCGAGCCGAAAATGACCTCAGACAACATCACCCGAATCTTCACCGAACTCCGGCAGGGACTGCAGAAGCTGCTGGATAAAATCGAAGGGGCACCGAACAAGCCAGACACGAACATACTGCACAAAATGGTTCCGGTGCAACAGCAGCGCGAAATCGCCAAGATGCTAGCGGCGACGTTGGGCTACGACGTATCCTCGCCGAACGCGGGCGGAAGAATCGACGAGACAGAACATCCGTTCACTCAGGGATACTACGATGACGTGCGCATAACCACGCACTACTACCCCGACAACTTCGCCAGCTCAGTCTTCAGCGTGCTGCACGAGACAGGACACGCGCTGTACGACCAGAATCTGAACCCAGAATGGAAGTACCAGCCCATAGGTCAAGCGTGCTCCCACGGCGTGCACGAATCGCAGTCACGCCTCTACGAAAACCTCATCGGACGCTCAAGCGAGTTCTGGACCAGCCTGCTTCCCAAAATGAAAACCGCCGCTCCAGACACTTCGAGCATCGACCTAGACCCGTTCATACGCGCAATCAACACGGTGAAACCCTCGAAGATTCGCATCGAAGCCGACGAGGTCACCTACGGCATGCACATCATAATACGTTTCCAGATTGAAAAAGACCTGTTCGCCGATAAAGTCAAAGTCAGCGAACTTCCTGGCCTCTGGAACCAGAAGTACAAGGAATATCTGGGGATGAACATCGAAGACGACGCAGAAGGCGTGATGCAGGACACCCATTGGGCAAGCGGATACTACGGGTACTTCCCATCCTACGCCCTAGGCAACATCTACAGCGGCCAAATCCTCGAAACCATCCAGCACGAGAACCCGGACTGGCGGAATCAGCTCGCCAAAGGAAACCTGGACAGCATGCGGCAGTGGCTGACCAAGAACATCTACAACGCGGGCAGACTCTACGACCCAGCAGACCTCCTCAAGAAAGTCACCGGAAAAGAACCAACAGACAAACCTTTCTTAAGGTACTTGGAGGAGAAATACAGCCGAATCTACGGGTTCTGAGCCATCTGGGGCTCTCTTTTCACAAACCTCACGTACAGGTACAGGATTATCCAAGCCGCTATCGCGCCGAAGAAGAAGAGAACGCCCAGCCAGCCGACGTAGGCGTTGTAGACGTTCGCGCCGACCAAGAAAAGAAGGATTCCTAGCAGAATGAAACCCAGGCAAATCCAGTCTGTCCGCGACACGTTCTGAACACCTCAGCATGTTGGCTTGTGCAGTCTAACACGCGTAGAGTATATAGGGTTACCGATGTGAAACGCAGACTCGAACGCATCAGCAATCCATGTCTTTCGCAGCGCCACCGACAGATCGCCACGACAACAGCCCCAAACAGGCCAACCAGACAGCCCATTCCGACACTTTTATATACCCGCTGCAACAATCAAAACGCGGAGAAAACAACAAATGTCGGGTATTGACGCTAAAAAACCTGAAAAAAGAGAAGAACTAGTGAAATTGCTGGCAGAAGCGGCAAAAAAAGAGGCAAATTCAAAACCTAAGCCGACAAAACCGACAATTTCAGGCACAGCTAAAGTGTTGAACGTACATAGAGACACGCTTTACACATGGATGAAGGAGTTTGATGTCGATTTCAAGGAAATTCTAGACCAGATATCGACACCTAGCTCAGACGATGCCATTCAGGATGAAGGCAGCACGTACCTCATCGGCGAGTCTCTTGTCGGAGAGGGAAACGAAGTCGCCCACATAGACCTGATGATTGGCGACAAAGCCGGACCGGTCGGGCAGGCTTTCGCTACCGGCATGACGAGCCTGTCGGCGGGGCACACACCCTTGCTGGCGGTCATCAGGCCGAACTTGCCGCCTAAGCCTCACACGCTCATCGTACCCAAGGTCACTGTGAAGAACATGGAGGACACGGGGAAAATCTTCGGGCCGGCCCAAGCCGCGGTCGCCAAAGCCGTGGCGGACGCCGTGGAGGAAGGCATAATCCCAACCGATAAGGTGGACGACTGGGTCATCATCGTCAGCGTTTTCATCCATCCGCAGGCGGCGGATTACCGCAGGATCTACCAGTACAACTACGGCGCGACGAAGATGGCTATACAGCGAGCGCTCAAGAAGTACCCATCAATTGATAAAATCATTTACGACAAGGACAGGGCAAAGCATCCAATCATGGGCTTCAAAGTGCCAAGGCTCTGGAGACCGCCCTACCTCCAGATTTCGCTCGACAACCCTGAGCTCGAAAGAGCCAAGAAAGTCATCGCTCAGCTGCCCGGAAGCGACAGAATCATCATCGAAGCAGGCACACCCCTGATCAAGCGGTACGGAACCCGAGTCATAAGTGACCTCCGACAAGTAGCCAAAGACTCCTTCATCGTCGCCGACCTGAAAACCCTGGATGTGGGCAAGGTTGAAGTGGATATAGCCTACGAGGACACCGCCGACGCCGTTGTAGCCGCTGGGCTTGCGCCGCCCGAGACGCTGGACGCGTTTGTGCACGAGGCGAAGAGACTCGGAATCTACGCCGTCATAGACATGCTCAACGTAGAAGACGCACTGGCGAAGCTAAAATCTCTCAAGGAATTCCCGGACATCGTCATCCTCCACCGAGGCATAGACCAGGAAACTGGACGAACCTGCGGCTTGGAGCGCATCGCCATGATCCGCAAGACCTTCAGCGACAAGAAATTCCTCAT
Source organism: Bathyarchaeia archaeon (assembly GCA_041946875.1). GTDB lineage: Archaea > Thermoproteota > Bathyarchaeia > Bathyarchaeales > Bathycorpusculaceae > JADGNF01. Next base: position 43,991 of record JBHGBG010000008.1, on the reverse strand, counting down.
AGCGGTTGCGGGCGGCATCGTGCCCGAAACAGCCAAAGAAGCTCTCGACTTGGGCGCGGACATACTCGTGGTAGGCAGGTACGTGACGCAGTCGAAGGACATCGAGCGCGCAGTCCGAGACTTCCTGGAGCTGACACCGAGCATGCGTGAAGACGTCGACCTGTTCAGGGTCCACGTTGAGTGAGTAGGAGCCGACGCTCCACCCTTCTTTTTCCTTTGAATCTTCTACGAAAAGAACTTCAACGTGGCGAAAGCTGCGAAGAAGGCCGCGCTCGCAATCAGGAATGCAGGAAGGTAACCTATTGTCTCCGCTAGAAAGGGTCCTAGGAAGGAGCCTGCGGCAGCGCCCAACCCCACGAGGACATCGAACACTCCACTCTTGCCTGCCGGGATGAGTTCCATGGACAGTGACAACATCAGGATATAGTATAGTGCGTAGGCGAACCCCAAGAAAACCAGCAGCGCCCCAACCAAAAGAGTCGGCGAGAAAGCCAGCTGGACAACGGCTACAATCAGGAACACGAGCAAACTGCGGAGAAGCACGAACCGCGGCATATGCTTCCTAACATCCATCGACCTAGCGCGTCTGCCTATGAAGAAGTACCCCACCATCGCGCCCGTCGAGTTCAAGAAGTAAGCAACGTAAACCATGCTCGTCTCCAAGTGCAGCTGCTCGTGCAGGAACAGCGGCAGAGGCGTGAAGAAAAGGCTCGTAGCCAAGGAGAACAGGACGATGGCTAAGGCAAACTCGCGGAAGCTATCCTGCTTAAGTTCCCCGTTCCACCGCAAGCCATCCATCATCAGGGAAGAGGATTCGACGCCGCGGAACGTGAAGTCTATACGTTTCTCTATCCCCACGAGGCGCCGCTCAAAAATCATAAGCGGGTCAGCGACGAGGAAAATGGACAGCACAAAAGCGACGAAGCTTAAGCCGCTGCACAGGTAAAGCGTGTAAGTCGCCACGACGCCGAACCCAGCGGTGGACAGGAAGGCGAATAAGCCTATAGCTAAGCCGACGAGGAAGCCGATTTCGGTGAGCCCCTCGTAGAACGCGTAAGACCACTCCCATTCCTCCCGGCTATAGTGTTCGGCTATAAGCACGTTCTTCGGAGCCTCATGCGCCACATGGAGCACCTGCATCACCACGTACAGCGCGACGAAGACGAGGATGTTCTGGGCGAACGGAAGCGTAAGCAGAAAGAGGATGACCGCGGAAGACAGGAACGAGAGCAGAATGAAAATCTTGTAGTGCCTTGTCGCGTCACAGACGTATCCCCAGATAAACGAAGCGGGAATAGTGCAGAAAATAGCCAGTGCAGTCATGACGCCCAAGGCAACAAGGGGACCGCCCAGCATGCTGGTGTCTTTGAAGGCTGCAACGTATAGTGGGATGAAGACGCTGAGCAGCCCGAACGCCATCTCGTGGAAGAGGAACCCGAGTCGCCACATAGCCTCAGGACGAGGGTAAGGGGGAATTAATACTTTTACCCGAAGGCGGCTCGGAGGAGTGCTCTCTGTCTGGAACAAGGCGGTTAGGTTCATTCCGTGTATCTCTTGGATTCTTCTCTAACCCGAAGTCTGCTTACAGTTGTTTTGATCGAGGATGGTCTCGATTCCCAAAAAGCAATATATACAGTCTGGTTGAATACATGGAGTTTACAGCTATAAGGAGAGAAAAAAATGACAAAGAATGAACCCTCAAAGAAAAATAGTGGAAAAAAGGCTTTCTACACTGCTACTTTGATATTCATCTTGACTCTTGCTTTGATGCCTCTAGTTCTCAGTCAGCTACTGTTGGCAAACGCTGCGGTGCCTGCCAACCTTTCTCAGTATGAATGGGTCGGGATGCAGGCAAATCAGTACTCACACTTCTCCAGTGGGCCAGCTCCAAGCTCTCCCGATGTACTATGGACGAGACGGCTGACCAGCGGAGGTTCCTACCCAGCCGCATTCAACGGCATGCTGTTCGCCACGCAAGGAAACAACATAACGGCGTTGGATCCTTTTACAGGCGCAATAATCTACAACGTCGCAGTTCCGCCTGTGGTCCCGGGCAGAAGCACCAGCGCTGCATACGTCACCAAGCTCGATGACAAGTATATGTTCGTGATATCAACAACTGCTTCGGTCGTCAGAGAAAACCAAAGTCAAACTTTAACCGCCCAGTGGGCTTTCCGGGGCTATAGTATTGCCGACGGTGCTCTGCTGTGGAGCATGCCCGCCCAGATTGGTCAGACTTCGAGATTCAGCTATGCACCTGAGACGAAGATGATCTACATCAACGTAGGAAACACTACTGGCAGAGGTGGAACGCAGAATCCTGGAGGAATTCAAGCTTGGCAGTTCTCTGACTTCGCGAGAGAACCAACGCTCGCGTGGACCTACGTCGCGTTCGGAGGAATTTCAAGCCACAGCGTCGGACTCTACGGAGATGGAAAAGTCTACCCAGGCAGCAACGAACCCCACCAAGTCGCCCTTGACGGGCGTACTGGAAAGGTGGTCTGGGACCTTGACTTGAATGGATTGCCATACTATGGTGGCACCTATGAGAACGGTGTTCTGTACAAGGGACTGCTGGACAACACTTTCGTAGCTATCAACACCACCACAGGAAAAATCATATGGTCATACAATCCGCATGACTACGGCTTTTGGTGCAGCGCTACAGCGACAGGCTACGGCATGGTCTACGAACTCAACGTGGACGGCTACCTCTACGCTCTGGATCAGCAGACAGGACAAGTTGTATGGAAGTACTTGGGGCCAGGACAGTACTATCCTGGAAGCGTTGAAGTGGCAGACGGAAAAGTCTACGCGTGCACAGGACAGAAAAACCCATCACCGCTAACACCTGAAACCTCCCGCTCCGAGTATTCCTGTTTGGACGCATTCACTGGCAAAGTGATATGGCAGATAAGCAAAGAATTCGGCTCCGGACCTTCGGACAACAACCTGATTGCCTACGGCAACCTGTATGGACTAGACAGCAGCATCCTATACTGCTATGGACCAGCCAAAGACTGGGCAATGTTCGGCAGCGACCCAGCACACACCGCAAGCGGATTTGGCGGACCATTGAACATGACGCTCAGCTGGAAATTCCAGACGGGTGGAGCAGTGGTTTCCTCTCCCGCTGCAGTGAAAGGCAAGATCTACATCGGCTCAGACGATCAGACATGGTACTGTCTCGACGCGAACACAGGAGCAAAGGTATGGGGTTTCTCCGTTGGCTACCCCATTCGTTCTTCAGCAGCAGTTGTGAACGACAGAGTCTACACAGGAGCAGATGACGGCTTCTTCTACTGCTTAGACGCGAACACTGGAGCTCAAATCTGGAAAACCCCCGCACCAGGGCAAGTGCTGCCAATCATGACTGGCACCTTCCCGCAGTACACAAGTTCGCCGATTGTGTCTGGAGGAAAGGTCTATGCTGGCTCAGTCGACGCGAATCTCTACTGCCTAGACAGCACCACAGGCGCAACCATTTGGAAGCTGCCAACATCAAACTCTATACTGTCTACACCCACTCTCATCGAAGGCGACGGACTGTACATCGCGTCAGTTGACGGCTACGTCTACAAAGTGAACCCCGCCAACGGTGAAATAATATGGAAAATATCCACGCCCATAGGCCTAGAGCTTGCCATGGAAGGCACCCCAGTAGTCGGCAACGGACTAGTCGTGATAGGCTCAGGCGCAGCCAGAAACTCGCCAGCGGGCATGGGACAGATGTACGCTTTGAATGCAACCACGGGCGCCATGGTTTGGAAGAACACGGCACTGCCAGGCAGCGGCAACCTACAACCCATCTGGACCGCTCTCTACGTCGTAGAGCCCAACCTTGGGCCTGTCTTCTACTACGCCGACTTCTTCAGCATGGACTGCGTTAACGCCACAAGCGGAAAAGTCCTCTGGTCTTCGTTCTTGACCAGAGAGCACATGGGTCAGCCAGCGTATGCAGATGGAAAAATCTACGTTAGCAGCAACACCTTCGGTCCCTACGTTATCAATTCAACCAGCGGAGCGAAACTCGGCTACATTGATGCAGGCGGAGAAATTGAAGGCTCAATCTCCGTGTATCAAAACAACATCTACTTCGGAAGCTTCGACGGAAACGTCTACTGCGTCAAACAAGCTTCATCCGGAACCACCACCTACGGGCCATTCCTGACAGCGTGGGTAAGCAAAGAAAAAGTGCAAGTCAACGAGCAAGTAACAATCACTGGAAAAGAGAACCCGATAGTGCCCAATTCCCAAGTGACGGTAACCTTGTCCCGACCTGACTCAAGCTTCGTAGACCTACCAGCCAAAACAGACAGCACAGGAACATTCACCGTAACCTATACACCCGAGACCGCTGGAACTTGGCAAGCGTCAGCATGGTACTCATGCGAGACCATTTCTGGAGCAGTTGCTTCAGGAAACAGCCAAACACTGTCTTTCGAGGTAGCAGCACCTGCCCCAACGCCGACCCCATCACCTACCCCGCCACCGCCGACTCCTACTCCATCACCACCACCCACACCCCAGCCAACCACACCAACTCCACCACCACCTGCCAACCCCACACCTACTAACTCGCCTTCGGCAACTCCAACTGCCACCAACACTCCAGATATGCTGCCCTATGCAGCTGCAGCTGTCGTGGTTGCTATAGTAGTCGTTGCAGTGGTCGCAGTCTTACTACGACGACGCAAATAGGGTCAGAGACCCCCTTCCCTTTCTTTTTCTGTTGTAAGCCTACCGGAAACATAGTCCGTCCGCTGAGGAACTTAACAGTCAACTAAAATCTCGGATGTTCTACGCATGCCGAGCACTCGCAAGGCTGGAACTTGTCCTGGCAAACAGTTTTCTCGGCATAAATCCTCATGACACAACTGTGGGATATTTTCCTGCACAACCCACTTTCAGACCAAAGAAGCGATGTTCCGTGAGTCTGGCTAGGTTCAAACTAAGTCTGCGACTTGCCCTTTGTCTCGGCGTGTCCAGCGAAATTTGCTAGCAGCACCCGTCTTTCAGTCACTAACCCGAAAATACTTCCGTCTTTTACAACGACGAGTCTTCTTATGCGATTCTTCCTCATGATTTCGAGTGCCTCTTCAAGCGTTCGTTCATAGTGGATGGTAATTACTGGAGCGGTCATTATGTCTTGAGCGACAAACCCGTAGAGGTCTCTTTTTGCCAGCGCTACTCTGCTGATTATGTCTCTTTCGGTTACTATGCCCAAGACTTCAGAGTCTCTGGTTACAATCACGGCGCCTATATCCCGTTTTGCCATTATCGAGGCGATTCTTGTGACGGATGTCGAGGGATTGACTGTTGGGACTGGCATTCTGGCTATTGAACCGACAACTACAGGCAATTCAGGCGCTTCCTTTTTGCTTTCTCCGCAACATAGTACTTTCTGAATGCACCTAATTAACCTGCGTGGTTGTTGCTCCAGATGAAGCCTCGGCAATTCTGGGCTGAAAAGAAGTAAGAGGCAGTTTCCGTTTTCAAACTCCAAATGAAGCCTCATGCCTCCCGTTCTAGGTACAGAAACACATCTCTCCCGATGAAGATCATGCCGGCAACTGCGGGTTGAGTCCTTACGAAGGAACCCTTGGATGTGTCCGCATTTTTTCTCCTAGCGCTTGCTTCGTCTAATCAGGTCACTAGAGAGGTTAGCAGCCAGCATGGTCATTCAGGCTAAATGTTATAAGCATCTTGTCCCCATAGCGATGAGGAAGCAAAACGAGATAAAGGAGATAAAGAAGAATGAAGAACCCAAGCAAAAAGTTTAGAGTTGCATTTCTATTTCTGCTGCTAGCTTTGTCTGCAACGTCGCTTTCTCTGCTCTCAAACCAAGAAGTGATAACTGTAAAAGCTCAAGCTACCTCAACAGTGCCAAGCAATTTGCTGCAATACGAATGGCTGGGAGTTGGCGTCGGTGGAGAGTTAACGCACTTCTCGTCAGGACCGGCTCCAAACACGCCCAACATTAAGTGGCAAAAGTCCGTCCCTGGAGTCGGAAGCGACCCTGTGGCTTTCAACGGCATGCTTTTCATTACCATAGGAAGCAACGTCATTGCTCTGGACCCCGAAACGGGAGAACAAATCTACAAGGTAACCGTATCTCCTGCCGTTACTGACAGAACCTGCAGCGTTGCCACTCCGATGAAGATTGACAACAAATACATGCTCGTAATATCCTCAACTGGCTCAGTCGTTAACCAAACTAGCGCTCTGCCAGCGGCATGGGCGTTTCGCTGCTTGAACATAGCCGATGGTTCACTCGTTTGGAACGGACCTACCCAAATCAATTGCGTGACACCGAATCGCCCGACCTACGTTCCTGACACAAAGATGATATACATGGGTGTCAGTAACGATACAGGCTCCGGCGGTACACAAAACCCAGGTGCTGTTCAGGCTTGGAGCTATCCAAACCCAACGACCCCCCCAACACTTGCATGGACGTACATAGGCTTTTGCACCGTTAGAACTGTCAACTATGGTGATGGAAGGCTCTTCGTCGGTAGCGCGGAGACGCATCTGACCTGCCTCGACGCAGTATCAGGGCAAGAACTGTGGGTTACTCTCCTTCCGGGAGCGCCTTCATACGTCGGCTCATACTACAACGGAGTTCTCTACAGAGGATGCTTGGACAACACCTTCGTAGCGATAGAGGGAAGCACAGGCAAGATTCTGTGGCAGAATAAACCCTCGCCATGGGGATTCTGGTGCAGTGGCACGGCAATCGCGTACGGCATGGTCTATGAACCAAACGTTGATGGATACTTCTACGCTCTCAACATAACCACGGGCGCTGTGGTCTGGAAATACTTGGGGCCAGGACAGTACTACCCAGGATACGCCGAAGTCGCAGATGGCAAGGTCTACGTTTGCTCCGGTCAAGGAGTTCCTTCGCCTCTCACTGGACAGGGCTTGTCCGAGTTTACGTGCTTTAACGCGTACACAGGCGAGGTTATCTGGCAAGTCAGCAAAGAATTCCGTTCGGGACCAACAGACTATCAAGCGATTGCCTACGGCAACTTCTACGCCATTAACCAAGAAACTGAGAATGGACTCAGCACTTACAACTCGCCGGCTCCTAGAGTTCTAGATACCATTCTGTACTGCTACGGCGACAGCGCGGGCTCCAAGGATTGGTTGATGTTCGGTGGTGACCCAGCGCACACAGCAACAGGCAAAGTCGCTCCGTTAAACATGGGAGCGAAATGGGTTTTCACCACGAGCGGATCAGTGCTTTCCTCGCCGGCAGTTGTACAGGGCAAGGTTTACATCGGTTCAGACGACAAAAACTGGTACTGTCTGAATGCTGAAACTGGCGCTAAAATCTGGAGTTTCGCCACAGGATACTATATCAGGTCCTCGCCGGCTGTCGTAAACGGCAAGTTCTACAGCGGAACTGATGATGGCTTCGTCTACTGCCTGGACGCGAACACGGGTGCTCAACTTTGGAAGACGGCTACGCCTGGAAAAGTGTCGCCAGTGATGACAAGCACATATCCGGAGTGGCATAGCTCGCCGAACGTGGCAAATGGAAAGGTTTACGTAGGATCGGCAGACTGCAAATTCTACTGCTTAGATGCTAACTCAGGAAACATCTTGTGGACGATACCGACAAGTGGTGCAATTCTCTCGACTCCTACCGTGGATGGTGACGGTGTCTACTTTGCGTCCGTGAATGGCTTCGTATACAAAGTCAACCCGACAACTGGCAGCATCATCTGGAACGCTTCAACTCCAATCGGCTTAGAGATGGCAATGGAGGGAAGCCCCTGCATTGGCAACGGCATGGTTGTTATCGGCTCAGGTGGTGCGAGAAATACACCTGCTGGCAGGGGACAGATGTACTGCTTAAACGCTTCGACAGGCGCTCGGTTGTGGACGTACAGCCAACAAAACTACAACACAACCAGGCCCAATCTGCAAATGATCTGGTCCGCACTGTACCTACAACACGCTACGCTGGGTCCGGTGTTCTATTTTGGCGACTTCTACCACTTCACCTGCGTTAACGCAACAGACGGCAAACTCATCTGGACAACGTATTTGACAAGAGAGCACTTTGGCTTGCCTGCCTACGCTGACAACAAAATCTACATACCAGCCGACACATTCGGCATCTATGTCTGCGACGCCACGACAGGCGCTAAACTCGGCTACTTCGAAGCTGGCGCACAGGTGAGGTCTTCTCCCGCCATCTACAACGGCAAAGTCTACTTCGGAAGCAACAACTTCAACGTCTACTGCGTTGGCTATTCCTCTGCTGGAACAACCTACTATCCCCAGTCTGCCCCATCGCCTTCACCTGCCCCATCCGTAACTTCAACTCCGCCGCCAACTGCACCCGCGACAGCTCCACCGACATCCGCACCGACATCACCTCCAACCGCTAGTCCGACTGTAGCTCCATCCTCCACGCCTCCGCCTTCTGTTGCTCCAGAGCCTGAAGCTGCTCCAAACACGAACATCTACATCATTTCCGCAGCCGTTGCAGTCGTCGTAGTTGTTGTCATTGCAGCTGCAGTTTTCCTTCGCAGGCGCAAATAGAATCAACTCTCCTTCCTTTTTCTTTTTTAAGAAAAGCGTGAGCCCGAAATAGGGTGGACAAGCTTCTGGCAGCTAAAACTCAGTGACGGTAGCCGCTGATATGAAGCAAGTCATGGATAAACCCTCATGAGAAATCTGGAAACACCTTTTCCCTCGGCTCTATTGAATAGTGATGCCCTGCCTTTGTTAGGGTGCGAACTGCGGTTGATGACATAAGAAGAGACATCTAGGAAGCGCAACGCAGAGATGCGCAATATGCCAAGCCTTTCCAGCATTGCAGATTGCCAATTGCACGTTGCTTGACAAAAAAGGAAGGAAGTGTTGTTTGTATTCCTCAGATCATCTGCGTCTTCTAAGAAGGACTGCGACTGCTGCAACTGCCGCCAGCACCACCACGGCTGCGACTCCAATGTACAAGGCAGTGTCTGGAGCCTCAGTCGGAGGCGGAGGCTGCGAAGGTGAGGCATAGGGCGATGAGGTTGGCGCAATTGGAGTTGATGTTGGAGTAACAACCGATGGCGTTGGGATTGCAGGAGTTGCGGAAGCTGAAGGCGACGCTACTGCGGGACCGACCGCGAAGTATGCGGTATCTTGTGAACCCCAGTAGGAATTGCTTCCTTCAAACTCAGCAACCACTGAATGCATGCCTTCAAGCTTCGGAGTCCAAGTGATTGCGTATCTTCCGTTCGCGTCGGTTTTTGTTGAACCTACGTCTTGAGAGTTGCCGTTGGGATCATAAGCCGTTAGCTTCACAGTTACGCCAGCAACGTTTTGCGGTTTTGGCTTCTGCATGTACAAGTACTCCATCCAACCGCTCATGCTAGCATCAGATACAGCGGGCACTACACTGAATTTGCCGTCTTCAACCAACTTCTTGGCGCCTGACGATTGATCAGTAACGGTGCCTGTTAAAAGTACACCTGTACCCTTTGGAACTATGGTTTGAGGTGCTGAAATCGTTATCAAGCTTGGACCCTTGCCAATGCAGTAGAGTTGATTGTCATAGTAATTGTAGTATGCGAGGAAACCCTCTGCGAGAACCGATGTCGAAGTGCCGGAGCCGCTTGTTTGACCCGCCCAGCTTTGTACAGTCCACAGTTCTTTACCTGTGTAAGCATCGATGCAGTATACCTTCTGGCCTTTGTAGAGTGGGTAGTTAGGCGAATGCTCGTTGTTGAAGGCGTAGACTTTTCCGTCAGCAACTGCAGATATGAAGATGGGTCGCAGACCCCACGGCGTATCTAAGCCACTGTTAGTGTTGTTGTACTTCCACAGAATAGCTCCGTTCTTCGTGTCGTAGCAGACGATTTCTCCACCATATCCTTGTACGTAGAGGTATCCATAGGCGCACACACTCAGCTTGCGAGTGCCCGAACCGCTTCCGTAATATGAAAAGGCACGTGTCGCTCCAGTCAACGGTCCCCACACAAGACTTCCGTCGTCAACGCTGTAGGCCAACCAGTTCATAGTCTCTCCTTCGGTCAGGAAGAAACGGCGGTTTACGGGGTCTACGGCCATTCCTGTTGCCAGAGTCAAGGAAATGAACCCTTGCGGCGCTGAATAGTTCTTGATCCACAACAGTTGACCTCTATTTGTTGGCTTATCGCTTATTGCCCACATCGTGTATGGATCGGGAGTGCCGCCAAATCGGGGGAAGGTAGTGCTAGTTCCAACTATCACATCGTTGGGAATGACGCCCACGATGCTTGGCGCTGCCAGCCCTGACAAATCTCCTACGGTTACGTTCCATGAATAAGCGCTGCCCATGTTGACTGATTTTCCGTTGGGTCTCCATTGATAGGCTTCACTGCCAGTTCCTGTCGCTGCCTGCAAGCCTGTTTGATCCGCCGTGCTGTTCCACAGACCAAGCCAGCCTTTGCGCTGCGTTCTGTTGTAGTTGAGCACGTACCGCAGTATCTCGCCTTTGTCGGTGTAGACTTCGAAGCCCGAGGGTACGTTGGTCAAGTTGTAGACGTTCTTTCCAGTGTAGCCATCGTATCCTACCCAAGTGGTGCCCTGGGTTCCCCACAGTGCGCCGCCTACGACTCCGTGTTGGTTCATCGACTCGTAGTCAAAGAGCTGTCCGAATGTTGGTGCTGGAAGTCCACCTGCCACTCCTATGTCGTCTCTGTGCCATAGGATTTCGCCCGTGCGTAGGTCTCTGCAGGTGTATCCGCCGCCGACGTTGGAGTGTCCCAAAGGCTCTTGGTAGTATAGCTGTCCAGCCATGACTATTGCGCTTGTGAATCTGCCCTCGTAGGCTCCACCTGAATAGAAGCCGATGTCCGCTATTGGGGTTGTTCCTCCTAAGATGCCTCCGAACTCGATTGGTTCCGTCCACATAATGTGCGCGCTGTTAGGAGCAATGCCGTTCTTTTGCCACAGTAGGGTTCCGCCCACTTGGCCTCCGCCCAGCCAGTTCGACGCTATGCTGGACCACCTCGTGTTCTGTCCTTCGATGGGGCGCGTCCAGTAGCCGGTTGGAAGCGGGTAGTCTTCCACTGCGGTTACTCGTTCTTGCTGTACGGTTAGGTAGGCTGTTGTACTGCTTGGCAGGTAGGTGTCGTTGATGTAGTCGCCGCTGACGCCGTCACCGTACGCTTGAGTAGCTGTTCCAGCAATGCCGTTTTGTGGGTTGTATAGGGATAGCTTTTGTCCAGAGTATTTGAAGACGAATTTGTAGGTACCAATCTGGTCGGGCGTGTACAGCGTGTAGGTTGACCCTGTGGGGTCAGACATGAACGGACCGAGCGTCTGGGTTTTTCCGTCGGGAGCTGTGATTTCAATCGTGAAGTCGTGCCACCTATCACCACCGATACCTAACGCGGTAGGTGGAGGTCCATGGAGCCACATGACGATGAATACCGTCTGTCCAACCCCTACGGGATCAGGCGAAAGAGCGAGAAAGGCATAGGTTGGGAGGCTCAAAGGCGGTGTATGGGCGTTCGCAGCTGGCGAGGCAACTAGCGTGGTAGCGATTGTCAATGTCAGAAACAAAGCCATTATGGTACTTTTTGCGTTGTTTTCTCGTGTGCTATTCTTTACGTCGAATTTGTTTGACATTCTTCTCTCTCCTTTTTTCTGTGAAGACCTGTTATGCTGCTGAATCGTATTTATTACTTTGCAAAGTCTCACGCAACGCTATTTCGGTGGACAATTTTTATGGTGTTCCAGAATCAACATGACTGAACTCTACGCTTCGCCAAAGCGTTTCAGTGGTCGGAAGAATTCTCCAGTACAAAGTGAATCTCCTACGGATAAACCCTTAATAGACAGAAGTTTAACCTTCATACTGCGCTGAAGAGTGAACATCAAATGGCAAAATTCAAAGTCATAGTCTCTGACCCCGAAACTGGCACGTCCAAAGTCGTCGAAGTCGAGGAATCCCGAGCTGCCCCGTTCATCGGCAGAAGAATCAACGAAATAATGGACGGCGCGGTTGTGGACCTGCCAGCCCACAAGCTGCAGGTTATGGGCGGGTCGGACAAGGACGGCGTCCCCATGAGGCCGAACGTGCACGGGGGAGTTCGCAGGAGAGTCGTGCTCAGCGGCGGCGTCGGGTTCAAAGCCAAGAAGGGTGGCGAGCGGAAGCGGAAGGCAGTCCGCGGGAATGTCATCACGGACGAAATCGTGCAGATCAACGTGAAGGTTGTTGAGAAGCCCAAGGGCAAAGAAGCCAAGCCTGAAGCGCCCAAAGCCGCAGCCAGCGCGTAGCTGGTCAAAACTTATTAGGTTCCATCGTTTATTCCTTGAGCGATTCATAGTCTTGTGGAAGCAGCATGAGTGGCACCACCAAAGCTTTACCCAAACAGCCCGAAGTTAACATAGGCACCATAGGTCACGTAGACCACGGAAAAACAACCCTCGTGCAGTCACTGACCGGCGTCTGGGCTTCTAGGCACAGCGAGGAGCTGAAGCGAGGCATCACCATAAAGCTGGGCTACGCTGACCTCCCCATCTACCGCTGCCCCAAATGTGAGCCACCACGCAACTACTCCACCCGCCCAGTTTGCCCAGCGTGTGCGGAGCAGGCGGTTTTTGTGCGAGCGATAAGCTTCGTAGATGCACCCGGCCACGAAGCTCTGATGGCGACTATGCTGTCTGGAGCCGCCATAATGGACGGCGCCATACTCGTCATCGCCGCAGACGAGCCTTGCCCCCAGCCTCAGACTCGTGAGCACTTGGCGGCTGCTGAGGTCATCGGCATAAAGAACATCGTCATCGTCCAGAATAAGATTGACATCGTGGACGAACAACGAGCACAACAGAGTTACCAAGAGATCAAGAATTTCGTGAAGGGAACGGTGGCGGAAAACGCCCCGATTATTCCTGTTTCTGCTCAGCGAGGCATCAACATCGACGTGCTCCTGAACGCAATCCAGGAAATCATTCCGACGCCAGCCAGGGACGAGACGAAACCACCCTTCATGTACATCATCCGCAGCTTCGACGTAAACAAACCTGGAACGCCTATCGAAGACTTGGAAGGCGGCATAGTGGGTGGAACGATAGTCCAGGGCAAGTTCAGAGTAGGCGAAGAAATCGAGATCCGACCCGGCATCATGACCGAACGCGAAGGCAGAACGGTCTACGACCCGCTCGTGAGCGAGATTGTGTCGCTGCAGGCTGGCGAGCAGTACGTGAAGGAAGCAACCTGCGGCGGTTTGGTCGGCGTGGGCACGCTGCTGGACCCTTCCTACTCGAAGGCAGACGGCTTGACGGGAAACATCGGCGGCAAGGTGGGTATGCTTCCGCCGACGCTGACGGAGTTGACGCTTGAAACGCATGTGCTTGAACGTGTTGTGGGCACGAAGGAGATGATGAAGGTCGAGCGGATCAACCTTGACGAAACTCTGCTGCTTCACGTGGGCGCTGCGGTGAACGTTGGCAAGGTCACGGCTGCGAAGGGCAACACCATTCGCGTCAAGCTGAACAGACCTGTGTGTGTCCTACCGGGTTCTCGGGTGGCTATAAGCCGAAAAGTGACGGCGCGTTGGCGACTCATCGGCTATGGGTTAATCGTCGAGAAGCCAGGTGGCAAGCTCTAAGCGACTAAACCGTGGTTCTTGAGGTATTCGTGGGCTTTCTGGAGTATGTCTCGGGCGTTCTTGAACGTGAGCTTCTTCATCGCTTGCTCGTAGGGCAACCAGTCGAAGCCTATGTGCTCATAGGACAGCTTAACGTCCGTGGTTCTGGTTTCCATTAGGAAGAAGACGACTTCCTTACTCACGGTTGAGCCTTGGCGCTTGTAGAAGTAGGTGATTCTTTCCTTGAAGCCGTCGATGAATCGGGCGTCAGCTATGCCTGTCTCTTCCTTAAGCTCTCGGACAGCGGTTTCCTGCTCGGTTTCGCCGGGTTCAACGTTGCCCTTAACGAAGTCCCAGTGTCCGGCTTCATAGTGAAGGATTAGGTATTTGACTTCGCCATTTGCTGCGTAGACGACAGCGCCGCAGGATTTCTCGTTTAACGTGTGCTTTCACCCGGTACAGTATGCGCTGGTTTACTTGATACTGGATTGAGGTTTAAAAGCTGTTCTGAATGACTGCAGGCAGAAACCGGAAAATACAGAAAACAAGATAGCGTTCTGACTGGTTACCCATTTTCTGGGACTTTCGTGTTTTAGGCGCGTTCAGAAACTTGGGTTTGTCATATGTACTATGTCCGTCTTAGATACGACTTCGCCTGTTTCAGTATTAATGTAGAGATGCACACGGTTTAGCTCCACGAGCATGCCTGTTTGCCTGTCAAAACTACAATAGCCGTAGTCTGTTGTATCGTTCCAGGTGACGAGGTTTGTTTCACGCAAGCCGCTTAGATATGTTCTCGTCTCAGTCGCTTTCACCCTCAGATTGCCTGTTGGTACCGTGTCGCCCACGTTGAGGTTGGCTGGATATATTGGAACACCTCTGAAGCCGTTGCTCCATCCTGAAGTGCTGGTCAGGTCTGTTTGCCCATTGACTTGTGTTTCGGTTCCATCTTTAAAGTGGATGGTGTAGACATGGCGGATGGTTAAGCCTGAAACGTTGGTTATTTCGATTCGCACCCAGTCGGTGTTGTTGTTTTCGAATGGGGGCACGTTGATGACTGCTTCGGGATTGCTAGATTGATATTGCGCGTACATTTTGTAGTAGAAGATATCACCTACTGCAACGCCGACTGCAAGAGATTGAGCTGGCGCTGACGTGACGCTTTCGAACAGGGAAAGGAGGATAATCGAAGTCATGATTATAGCGTTTGCCTTCATCCTGCTCACTCACTACTTTTCCTGCCATCTTGAAAGAAAAGGGGGGCTGATTGTCAACTGGTTCTTTCAGGAAATTTCGGTCGGAAACGTTTGGTCAACGCGGATGCAGAGACCGATGCGACTGCGAAGGCGCTGAACGCCATTGCGGAGCCAGATTGCGACAGAGTCATCGGAGTTTCGATGCTGAATTTCTGGATTCTGTGATTATGAGTGTCTGAGATGTAGATGTTGCCTTTGCCGTCGAGAGCGACGCCTTTTGGAGTATTGAATTGTCCATCGCCGTCACCGACGCTGCCCCAAGCTGTAAGGAAGGTGCCGGTGTTGGTGAACTTCTGGATGCGGTGGTTGTAGTAGTCAGCCACGAACACGTTTCCCGAGCTGTCCACTACGACGCCTTTTGGATTCTTAAGTTGCCCTGCGCCGTCGCCGAAGCTTCCCCACTGCGTTATGTATTGACCATTGCTGCTGAATTTCTGCACTCTGTGGTTGAAGTAGTCAGCGACATAGAGGTTTCCTGCGCTGTCGATAGCGATGCCATGTGGATACTGGAATTGCCCGTTCGATGTGCCGTAGGTTCCAAACTTACCAATGAACTCGCCCTCGCTGGAGAACTCTTGAACGCGGTGATTGCCTGAGTCGGCTACATACACGTTTCCTGCACCATCGACGACAAGATCATAGGGGTAGCAGAGTTGTCCGTCATCCGACCCGAAACTTCCCCAGGTACCTAAGAATACGCCTTCGTTCGTGAATTTTTGGATGCGGTTGTTGCATGCGTCGGTTGCATAGATGTTTCCTGCGGTGTCTACAGCCAAGCCCATGGTGTAGTTGAACTGCCCTTCTTGGGTGCCATAGCTTCCCCAGGCTTTTACGAAAACGCCGTCGCTGGTGAACTTTTGAATTCTGTGGTTGTAAGTGTCCGCTACGTAGACGTGTCCTGCGCTGTCGACCGCCACATCGTAGGGGTTGTCAAATTGCCCGCCGCCGGTGCCGTGGTCGCCCCATTTGAGCGTGAATCGAATTGCTGTTTCAGCGTGAACGAGGACAATTGCGCCTGCAAAGAGCAGTGAAAGAAGAAGAGCCGCTGCTAGGCTTCTAATCAGCCCAGAACCAGCAGCCGTACTGGTTCCGAATTTTCGTGCTTCTGAGTGCGTTTTTATCTGTTTCATTCTTTGTTTCGCTCCTCGCTTAGCTTATTTTGGGCTTATTTAGCAATAAATGGGTTTTTGTAAGGGTTTTTTGACAAAATAAGCCCGTGTGGACGTTTTTGGGTCAAGGTTTCTTGACTGATGATTTTTTCAAATTGGTCAAGTTTTCTTGACTTGACATAACGTTCAAATGCCCATCGCGCAAATGTTGTATGGGTGGAAACCTTGTCGGATTCAGGGGAAGAAATCTACTCCACCATGTTTAGTTCCCTGAGGCACCCCGTACGCCGCAAGATTCTGCGCATGCTTTCGGAGAAACAGATGACTTTCTCGCAGATGCAGGATGAGCTTGGAATTTCCAGCTCTCACATGACCTATCATCTTGAAAACTTGGGAGAACTCGTCTCAAAAGTGGGAACTGGGGAGTACAAGTTATCCACTTTCGGAGCCGCAGCGGTGGACACGATGAAAACGGTGGAAGAAACTCCTGCCGTTCGGTCTAGACAGAGCTGGTTTTTGCCTTCAAGGTGGAAGGCGGTTCTTGCCGCCCTAGCTATTGGTTTAATCCTCGTAGCCAGCATGTCTTACTGGCAATATGGCATTTTGAACCAGTTGTCCAGTGAGAACAGGGAACTGCAGTCTCAGTATAGTCAGTTGCTTTCTTGGAGTTCCGGCACGAGCGATGCAATTAACTTCCTTCGCGATGTTGTACAGGTTGACCTCGTGAAATATCACGCGACTCTGCTGAGCAACACGGTAGAAGTGCGGTCCGACTTGGGCGGAGTGGTTGAAGAAATCCTACGGTACTCGCTTACCAGCGCCGAAAGCAAAGGGGACATAGTCATTAGATTCAGAAACAACGAATTGTCGATGTACCGGATCAGCATGCTTGAAGGCTCCCTAATCTACGCTCAGCCTCAACCCTACAACGTTTTAGATGCTGCCAGGAACCTGATGCACAGGCTCACGTTGTTCGAAGGCGCATCCTACTTTGAGGACATGAGCAACATGCTGTCATCCGTTAACGGAACAGAAAACGCCGATGTGACGCAGAGCGACATCAAGTTTACAGTCTCTACCTCTGGAGAAAACATCGAACTGCAATGGGCATACACGGAAAATGGCGTGGATTTTTCGCAGAAAGGCGTGTACTTGGTCTACGAGAACGGTGCTTTAACAGAGATGACTGACGGATGGTTTCTGCTAAAGATTGGAAACACCCAAGTTAACGTATCCAGCGAGCAAGCCACTGAAATCGCGAGAAACGCCGCGAAAAGCTTCACATGGACAGTAAACGGCGTAGACGTGAAGAATTTCAGCGTGCTCGACAGCCCGGTCTCCGTTGTCTTTCACCCAACCCAGAGAGAAGAATACCTCACCCTTGTGCCATACTGGTACGTAACGCTTTATCTGGACAAAGTCTACGCTGGGGGAGTCAACCGTATCGGCGTGGGTGTGTGGGCAGACACGGGAGAAGTCGCAGACATAAAAACGCTAACAGGCTAAGCAACAACAATCCAACCTTAACAAACTGGACTCATAGTTCATCTAACGTTTCAGGCTCTGGTACGTTGACGGGTGATGGACTAGCTTTCTCGAGCATCTACGGCTTCCTGATTCCGTTGGGGTTAGTCCCGTGCGTTCTCTAGGGAGAACAAGCGTTGAAGAAAGAATACCCCGAATACATGAGAAAGACTGAGAAACTTCTGCCTTACGTTCACTGAAGACTGCATTGCAAGCGATGGTAAGTCAGGCTTTATTCTCTGCTCGACAGCACGACAATGTAGTCTGCGGTGTCTGCGCACATGTCTGCTGCGTGCTCGATGAACTCTATCAAGTCGTCGAATATGACCATCGCACCGCAGTTGATTTCTTCGCCATACTTGACGAACAGCGCCTTGGCTTTAAGGTACTCTTCGTCAAGGTCGTGCTCAACCAGTTCAACCTGCTTTGCTCCGGCGATGGCTTCCACTGGGTTCAGGGAGATTTTCTCGATGCCTCCACGCAGGGCTTGAGCTGCATCAACGAGCTTTGAGGTCATGAACACGGTCTTCAAGCAGAGTTCCTCGGGGATTCTGGCGGACCCAAGCATCTCTAGGCATCTGGCTGCATCCTTGGTGTGGTCAGCAAGCGTGTCCAGCCTTTTGACCAGATGCAGCAAGTCTTCGCGGTAATCCGCCACCAATGCTGCGCCCTTGGACAACTCGGTGAAAACGTCGGTTCGCAGTTTGTCCACTTCCTCCTCTGCCTTGTAGAGGTTCTCGATGTACTTCTTCGTTTCAGCCAGATTGCCCTCCGAGAAGCTCTTTGTAGCTTTGTGAAGCAAGGTTACCGTGTCGAAGGCTTTTGTTATCTGCTCATGCGCCAGCTCCAGACCCTTAGTTCTGCGACGCTTCTCAAACCAGTCGTAGCTTCTGCGTTCCAACCTCACAACTCCTTACTCCACTATTGGAATGGTTCACATATAACCCTTCTTCTTTCCAAACCGGTGCCGCGTTTGCCTGCAGCTTGAGCTACGCTAGGCAAACGTCGATTGCCAGGAACCATTCCACGAGATCGATGCTTTCAGTGTCTTCTGTCCCTTTACTGTCCTTTTCCTCCACAATTTCCCCTCAATTACGGTTTGAACGCATCCATGCTAAGCGCTTCACACGTGGTCGATATACCACGGCTTGCTACATTTTACTCGTGCATTTTTGTTTTTTCGGCTTGTTCTTCCAGGCATAGGCGTTCTGCATGAAACTTGCAAAACCTGGCTTATCAGCGATTCCGACATAGTATATGGAGAAGACAGTAGTCTACATAGCACTTGACAGGGAAATCAAGCATCCAGCGCAGCCTTCGCCAGTCGCATCTTGTCATCCAGACTCCTCATCACCGTGTTGGCTACCACTACATCCAGACCTAACTCCTCGATTCTCCGCTTCTCCTCGGCATCTGCCGTGTCAATCACGAAGGCGTCGAGAAAATCCGCATACAGCTTAGCCACGGAAAATGCGGAAACCTCCAAGCCCAAGCCCCGCATGAGCTTGTCGGCTGGACCCTTGACTGGCGCACCGGCAATAATGGGGCTGACCGCTGCTTTCCGCGCCCTGCTCTGCTTCAGGGCATCACGAATTCCTTTCACGGCTAGGATGGTGCCTATGCTGACTATGGGGTTGCTCGGGCAAACAATCACACTCTCAGAATTCCTCAGGGCGTCCGTGACGCCGGGGGCTGGGGTTACTCGCTCAGCTCCGGGGAATTCGACGCCGAGGACGTTGGCTGCCGCCTTGTTCTTGACGAAGTACTCTTCAAAATGCATGGAGCCGTGCTCTGTGACGATGCGCGTTTCAAACCTGTCGTCCGTCATGGGCAGGATGGAAACCTCGACTCCGAACGCTCTGCAAACCTCAGCCGAAACGGCGGACAAAGTTGCGCCTTGGCTCAGGCGGAGTGTTCGGAACACATGCGTAGCCAGGTCCCTGTCGCCGATATTGAACCACGTTTCCAGACCGAGCTTCCCTAGCGTGTGGAGGAAGTGGAATGTGTCGCCTTTGATGCCCCAGCCTTTGCCGTCGTCTGCGATGCCAGCCAAGGTGTAGGTGACTATGTCTATGTCTGGCGAGATGTGTAAACCCCACAGTTCCATGTCGTCGCCCGTGTTCACAACGACGGTAAGCTCCTTTGGGTCTACCAGCTTTGCGAGTCCTGTGAGGAAACGGGCTGCGCCGACTCCTCCTGCCAAAGCCGTAATCATGCCGCATCACCCTTTGGGACTGTGATGGTCGTATTTGAAGTGACCGCTCAAACGTTAGGGCTACTTGTGGCCTGCCTCGGAAACCCAGGATTCTCGCGGCTTGCCTTTTTTGTCTGTCACGAGTTCTTTTTTGAAGACTGGTGCTTCGTGCTTGTAGCGTTCCACGGCTTCTCTCAGCACGGGAAAAACGTCTGTGCGGTGGGAGCCTGCGACTGAAACGTACACGAGGTCTTCGCCGACGCTGAATTCGCCGAGCATGTGGTGAATCTGGACGTCAACAATGCCTTGCCTTTTCGCCAGGTCGTCGCAGATTCCTTCGAGGACTTCGTTGGCTTTTTCTTCATAGGCTTCGAGTGTGAGTTTCTCGACTTTTTCGCCTGCTTGGTTTTCGCCGCGTGCTACTCCGATGAACAGGGCGATTGCTCCTGCTTTGCCGAAGTTCTCGCCCTTCTTCGTGCTTTCGATTAGGTCGGTGAGTGAGAAAGTTCCTTTTTCGTGGACCCCTGCATGGTGGGTCATACCGCGTTCCTCGCAGTACTAGCCTTATCCGCGTTTAAATGGGCTTTGGCTCGTCCGGACTGTGCCGTAAGGTGTAGCGGATTGGAAAAGAAGTTTGAAGTTTTCTATGCTTGTTCGGCTGCTGGTTCTTCTGCTTCTTCTTCAGGCTCTTCTTCTGCTGGTGCGGCTGGCGCTTGGGTTGGCTGAGCTGGTTGGGCTACGAGTTTGGATTTTCTTATGCCTACGTGTCTCAGTGGAGCTACGGCTTTAGCTTCGTTGTAGATGTCTGAGGCTATCTTGCCCAGGACCATTTCTTGGACGAACTGGTCAAGCGTGAGGGCTGCGGCTTTTTCGTTTATGGTTTTGGTCATTATTTGGCGGATGGTTTTTTCCTGCGATGTCTTGATTCTGGAGAGCGTCAGGGCTGAGACTGCAACTCTGAGTTTGTAGCCGTCTTTCGTAGTCAGGTTGAAGAGTCCGTCGACCTTTGTGGTTCTTCGGCGCACGAGGCTTCTGAGGTAGTCTCGGCTGTATTCGTGTCCTTTGAAGACGGTGCGGGCGGTTTTTCCGTCGATTTGGTTGACTTGGAAGAACATTTTCAGGTACTGGTGGCTGAAGTCGCCTGTGATGTCGTAGAGTGTGGCTTCGGCGACTCTGCCGATGAGTTGGTCTTGTTCTTCGGCTGGCACTGCGCCGAGTTCAACGTTTCCGAAGTATGGTGGTGCGACTATCATGTACCATGCTTTGCTGCGCCATTTGTCGCGTACGTGCTTGGTTTTTGCGGACAAGTTCATCCTCCGATTGCGGCTTTAGCATTCTCAAGGGGATATTAAAATGTTTACCGCTTCATTCGTATCTCTTCTACGTCGTGCATGTACTTCCTGAGGACCTTGGGAACGCGGATCGAGCCATCTTCCTGCTGGTTGTTTTCGAGGAGGGCGACGATGGTTCTGCCCGTGGCGATGGCGGTGCTGTTCAGCGTGTGCGTGAAACCCTTCGGAGCTGCGCCTTCTTTCTCGCGGTAGCGTATGCCCAGCCTGCGCGCCTGATAGTCGGTGCAGTTGCTACAGCTGATGACCTCGCGGTAAGCGCCTTGGGCTGGCATCCAGGCTTCGAAGTCGTATTTCTTGGCGGCTACGGTGCCTATGTCGCCTGTGCAGACGTTGACCAAGCGGTAAGGCAGCTCAAGCTTCTGCAGGAGTTCTTCGGCGTTCTGGGCGAGTTCTTCGTGCATCTGCCAGCTGTCCTCTGGGGTGCAGAAGATGAATTGTTCGATTTTGTTGAATTGGTGGGTGCGGAAGATGCCGCGTGTGTCTTTGCCGTGTGCCCCTGCTTCTTTGCGGAAGCACGCGCTGACTCCTGCGAGTCTGAGTGGCAGTTGATCTTGCCTAAGGACTTCGTTCATGTACATGGCTGCCATAGGGTGCTCGGAGGTGGCGATGAGGTAGAGGTCTTCATTTTCGATTTTGTAGAGGACGTCGGCGAAGTCGCCGAGTGCAGTTACGCCTTCATAGGGCTCGCGTTTCATCAGGTAGGGGGGTTCAACGAGGGTGTAGCCTTTGTTTGCGAGGGTTTCCATGGCGAAGTTCATCAGCGCGTAGTCCAGAAGCACGCCTAAGCCTTTGAGGTAGAAGAATCGTGCGCCTGCGACTTTTCCAGCGCGCTCGGTGTCTATTATGTCGAGTGCGGTGCCGAGGTCGATGTGATTCTTGACGGGGAAGCTGAATTGCGGGGGATTGCCCCATTTTCTGACTTCGACGTTGTCTTGATCGGTTTCGCCAAAGGGGACGGATTCGTGGAGGAGATTTGGCAAGCGCATGAGGACTTCTCGGATTCTGCTTTCCTGCTGGGCGACAGTTTTTTCGAGGTTGGTGATATCTGCGTCTATGGCTTTGGCTTTATCGACTTGGCTGGCTGCGTCTTGTCTGGCTTTTTTGAGTTTGGCGATTTCCATGGTGCAGACTTTTCTGTCGTGCCTGAGATCGTTGAGTTTGGTTAGGTTCTGTCGCCATATTCTGTCGGTTTCGGTGAGTTCGTCCAGCATTTCTAGGTTTTCTGGGTTTCCCCTCTTCTCCAGATTATCCTTGACCATGCCGGGGTTTTCGCGGATGAGTTTGATGTCCAACATTTTCGGTTCACGGAGTCAGACGAATCTAGTTTTGCTTAGTTATTTAAAACTGCCGTGCCGAAATGTGGTGTTCCACAGTCCCAAAGATTGACCCTCTATCTGGAGACAGAACCGATTGCAACTATCTGCTCGACTGTTCCCTTTTCTCCACTTCTTTTTTTTCTGTAACTGACGTTTGCTTATGGAGTATTCCTACAGAACTTTGAGCCAAATGTTACTGCTGGTTTTAAATACGGAATGACAGAGTATGATGTTGTATTTCCTTCTGAGAAATCAAAACAAACTGAAAAATGAAAGAGGAGAAAAACAAGATGAAAGCGACTTCAATATTCGCGATACTATTCTGCACAATAATTGTGGTATCATGTGGCGCATACGCCATCGCACAGACAATGGCGTCTTCAGAGATAACTGCTGCACCAAAACAGAACGCCGCCTTTTCAGCGTTTCTGGACGTTCTGCCCAGCGACGCAAACACCGCCGCGGAGTCGATGAATGCACCTGTTTCGTTGGCCCTTACCCCAGCAGGAGCATCAGGTTCAGGCTGGAAGCCTGACGTCCCAGTGGCAAACAACGCAAACAGTGAGGTTGATGTTTCCATGGGCAGTTACGTTAATCTCACAACGGGCGCCGTTACGTTGTACGCCGCCTACTCAGAGTGGTACGACCGAAGCCCTTGGGGCGGCAGGTACGAGCTGAGATTGGCACGGTCTCTTGATTTGGGGGCAACTTGGACCCTGATGTGGGAGAATTATGCTCAGGCATCGATTAGCTTCATGCGTCCATCTCTTGCGGTTAACGCATACAACAACACGGTTTTCGTTGCCTACGAAGCGTCTCCCGGCTTCGCTGGGAGCTATGACGTAATGATTGACCGCTACACCTCAACATCGAGACAGACGAGTATGGTGGATGGCGACGCAGACAACGACCGCTATCCTTCCCTCGCGGTTGAATACGGCAACGGGGCTAGCAACTACCTATACGTTTCGTACGAAAACGTGACGACAGAGGATGATGTTGATTTGCGAGTCGCCAAATCAACCGACTGGGGCTTAACGTGGGCGAATCAGCTCCTCCGCGGAGGACCACTCAACACCGGCGTGTACCACGAAAATGACATCACCTATGTTCAGGGAAATGTATATGTGGCTTACAGGCACGCAACAGACGCAGGCACAGTCGGAAAAATCGACGTGTCATACACGATGGATCGTGGCGCAACTTGGAATTACACGTCCGACGTGAGCAAAGTGCCGAACGACGCCTCCTGGCCCTCGGTGGCGGGTGCACGCGACGTCCTGCATCCGTGGAATCAGCCGTCAGTGGTCATCATTGCCTACGAATACAGTGTCACTTCGACCAACAAGGACGTACTCTACACATGGAGTCTTGACTACGGAATAAGGTGGACCGGCGGCGACGACTCTCTGCACAGCATCGCCAACTCGGGCGTGTACAACGAGAGATTCCCTAAGCTCGCTTTCAATGGAATGGGGACCGAAGAGTCGAATCAGAAACTAATCGGTGACACCTTCCACCTGGTCTACGCGACGGGTGTTGACCTGTCCTACACTCAGCTACCTTGCTGGGATATCCCCAGCGGCGGAAACTATTACTTGGGCTGGTCAAGCCCTCACGGATTAGTCACCGACGCCAACGCAGTGGCAACGTACGGCTTTCCGTTCGAAACCATTGCGACGTACCCACGCACAGTCAGTGAGACACTCTGGGAACCAGCTGTTGCCTGGCTAGACACCAGAGACTTTGCCACAAACTCACACGACATTTACTATTCAACGCCCGGCACCGACTTCAGAGTCACGCCCGCACCATCCAGCCAGACGGTTGTGGCAGGAAAATCAATCGCCTACTACATAACCGTCAGCCTACTCGCAGGACCCACAGCTCCAGCTTCTATGTCAGGAAACACATGGCCCTGGATAATTCCAGGCTCAAATTATGCCTTGGGAGAGTACAGTGTATCCCCAATTAACCCGACTGCGGTCTCTGTTCTGAGAGTGACGACATCAAACCTGATGCCCCCTGGCAACTACCAGTTCAATGCCACCGCAACGATAGGCGGGTACCGCCGCGTCATCCCCATATACTTCACGGTCGTCGCCCAGCCGACGCTGACCCTATTATTGAATCCGACAACAGTGGCGAGAGGACAGCCGCTCACGCTAAGCGGGCAACTCACGCCTAGTCTTGGAGTTCCCACTACGATATACATCTACTACAGGTACCCGCATCAGACCGATACTTGGGCGCTAGCCACCACTCTGCAGACGAACGCTGCGGGAACCTACGGCGCGGTTGCCTCCGTTCCCATGAGCCTGCCGACTGGACAGTATGATCTCGTTGCGTTCTGGGTAAACATGCAAAACGGAGAGTACGCAGTCGCCCCAATGAAACTGCTGACCATAACGTAGCCTGGACGCCTCCCCTCTTTTTTTGAAGCCAAATCAAGTCGCGAGAAGCATCGTGAAGCAAGGCAGACTGAGATGGTTACACTGGAGAAGAATTTTGCTTAAAAAATGGAAGAAAGGTTGTTTGGTTTCCGCTTCAGTTTCAGTGCCTGCCTACTTCTTGCTCATCGTAATCTCCATCGTGGAAACCATTCTGGACTTCGTCTCGCCCTCTCTCGGCGGCATCTCGGCTGTTCCTATGGCTATCTTGCTGACTTTGAGGTCTTTCACGAATCGGTTTCGGGCTATTTCAGCCACGTCAACTGCTGTGGTTATCGCTTGGCCTCGGGCTTTCAGCGTTATCTCCTTGGGGTTGCCTGATGAGAGGCTGGTTATTATTGCCAGAACATAGCTCATTGGTGGTTTGTTTCCGACGAAGATGACGTCTGCATTCTCAGTCATTTTTCTCTACTCCTTTTGTGTTTCTTGTGTAACGCCGTCGGGTGGGTGTGCGTTGCCCGTGACGGGCGTTACTGGTTCATAGTAAAACTCCACCTTCCTTATAAGGTCATTGTGAAAAACCTAAAACGCACCAGATAGCCGAGAAAATCACAGTCGGATACGTCAACCGCAACCCCATGTCCAAGAAACCCTGAGCCTTGCTTGTCCGCCTCGGCACACTTTTGGGCACCTCCAGTGCTCGGTGCAACGCTTCACCCAACCTTAATAATAGGCATCAACATACAGACTCAAGAAATCACGTATGCTGACCAAACTCAAGAAAAGAGTCCAACAGATGCTTACCTCAGAGGCCAGAGCCGCCCACAAGATAGGCTTAACACCTAACATCGTGAGCGCGGTGGGCTTCACGCTGGCGTTCCTTTCAGCCGTTGCCTACGCTGTTACATCGCTGGAGCTCACGCTACGCCTCGTCTTGGCAGTCGTCCTGCTTATGAGCTCAGGTTTCTGCGACACCCTCGACGGCATACTCGCAAGAAATTACCAGCAGGCAACGACCTTCGGCGGATTCCTCGACTCACTCTTGGACAGGTACGCCGACGCTGCAGCGTACGCAGGAATAATAATAGGTGGGCTCTGCGACCCTCTGATAGGTCTGATAGCCCTGGCTGGCTCTGTGATGGTCAGCTACAGCCGCGCCCGAGCCGAAGCAGCAGGCATAAAAATGGAATCCGTCGGCCTAGCCGAGAGAGCTGAGCGCATGATAATTCTTGCAGGGGCAAGCTTGGCTGCGATTTTCTGGCTTCCAGCTCTGAATGTCGGCATAATCGTGCTCGCGGTACTCTCCAACTTCACCGTGCTGCAGAGAGGGCTGCACGTTTACAAATCGCTTAAAACGAAGGAAAAAGCTTGAGATTAGTATCTGGGTCTTCGGTAGCGTGAGCGTCGTTCCGCTTCAGCGCGGACCTTCACGATGCCTCGGTGAACGGCGCAGGATATGCAGTAGTACTTTGTGTCCACCCAAGACGCCAGGTAGGTGCCCTTCGCCCTGAGTTCCTTGGCAAGTTGCGGCTCGACGAAAGAGACTCTGCGGGTGTTCTTCTTTGCCTTGTCCCGTGGAACCATCTGTCCGCAGTTGGCGCATTGGACGAGACCGCTGCTTCCTTTGCTTCCTTTCGACCTTCCTCGGCTTTTTCTCTTAGACGGCAACTTTTGGGAACCTCGTTTGGTTCATTACACCAGATACTCACTCTGCTGGCTTATATATCTGCCCTCGGAGTCAACCCGAAAACAATGTTGACCTTCTGGCTGGTTTTGGCTGCGCTGTGCGGTGACTGCTGTTTGGCAGGCTCCCAGAGGCTAAACTCATTTGGCAAACTCTTAAATGCCGCGCCTCCAACTGTTGACTTGAGCGCCGAACCACGAAAACTGTTGAAGGTGCGGAACGGAATGTCTGAGATAGGACTGAGAACAAGAATGCTCGTCAAAGACGCCATGAGCAGCCCAGTGGTGACCACGACCGAAGACGCTCCCGCAAACAAAGTCGCCAAGCTTATGGAGGAAAACGACCTCGGCTGCGTCATAGTCACCAACAAGGAAGGAAAACCCATCGGCATAATAACCGAACGCGACCTGGTCCTACGCGTTTTGGCCAAGAACCAGCAGCCGAACAAGGTGCCCGCCAAAGACATCATGACCGCCCCGCTGGCAACCATTGAGCCAGACGCCACGATAAGCGACGCAGCCCGAAGAATGAGCCGCCTGGACATCCGAAGACTCGGCGTCACCTATAAGGGTGAACTCGTCGGCATAGTCTCAAGCAAAGACATCCTAGGCGTCATGCCCGAACTCATCGAGATAATGCTCGAAAGAACCCGCATCGAAAGCGCCGCAGGACCCGAAATCACAGGCGAAGAAGCGGAGACCCCGCTGTCGGGCTACTGTGACCGATGCGGCGTCTACTCCGAGAACCTGAAAGATGTCAACGGGCAGTTCCTCTGCGAAGACTGCCGCATAGAAGTAGAAAACGAAAAATAGCCTGACTTTTTCTGCAGCTTGCACCGAGACGCGGCGTAGGCTCGCCAAACAGCAAATAAACCCCTTCAGTCATTCTCTGTAGCGAGCGCGCCCAACTTGACAGTCGACTTCGTCTTGAACAACGCCAAAGCCTACGTGAAACACGCGGTGGTTGACTGCAGCATAGCCATCGAGTCGGGCAGAATCCTCAAGATAGGCAAAGAAAGCCAGATGCCCCGCGCCGACGAACGAACCGACCTCCACAATCTCCTAGTTCTCCCAGGCGTCATTGACTCGCACGTGCACCTCCGCGACGAAGGCAAAGCCTACAAGGAAACCTTCGCTACGGGCACAGCCGCGGCAGCCGCGGGCGGAGTCACCACGGTGCTGGACATGCCCAACAACTCGCCCGTGACTATGAGCGGGGAAACACTGCGGAACCGCATGAACCTCGCCCAACGCCGCATACTCGTCAACGTCGGGTTCTTCTCTGAGTTCCCAGCCAGCTCGAGCGAAATGGAGGAAATCGTGGATGCAGGCGCGGTGGGTTTCAAGCTGTTCATGGCTGACCCCGTGGGTGCGCTGGACATAGACGATGACGAGGCGGTTGCGGAAGCGTTCGCCGAAGAAGGCAAACTGGGCGTTCCGGTGGCGGTTCACGCCGAAGACCACGCGTTGCTGAAGAAAGCCGTGGACGCGCTGAAACTTGCCAACCGCCACGACCTAGCGGCTTTCCTGAAGGCACACGATGAAAACGTTGAGTTGGCAGCCGTCAAACGCCTGCTGAGCCTGAGCCAGCACATAGAGATGCACCTGCACTTCTGTCACATCAGTACCGAACAAGCCCTAGCCGCGGTGGCGGAGGCGCAGAAGTCGGGCAGCCAGGTGACTTGCGAAGCTACACCCCACCATCTGTTTCTGTCAAAGGCTGACCTTGAACGCCTCGGCACTGCGGCGTTGACTACGCCGCCGCTCCGCGCCAAAAGCCATGTGGAAGCCCTATGGAAAAGCATCGGCGAAGGCACAGTCACCGTCATCGGTTCGGACCATGCACCGCACACGGCTGAGGAGAAGAACGCGGGCAGCGTCTGGGATGTCAAAGTCGGCGTGCCCGGCTTGGAGACCACTCTGCCCCTGATGCTGACGGCTGTCCACCGGAACCGCCTGACGTTGGACCGCGCTGTGCAGCTTTTGGCTGAGACGCCCGCCGAACTCTTCAGCCTCAAAGACAGAGGAAGCTTGGAGCAGGAGAAAGCGGCGGACTTCGTGGTCGTGGATTTCTACCGGAAATGGAAGGTTGACGCTTCAAGGTTCCAGAGCAAAGCCAAGTTCTCGCCGTTCGACGGCTGGGAGGTGCAGGGCAAGCCTGTGAAAACCTTTGTCAACGGTGTGCTGGTTATGGATGACGGCGAGGTTGTGGCGAAGCCGGGAAGCGGCAGCGTCCTTCGGAGAGGGTAGGCGTGAAGTTCGTCGTGGACGGGATGCTGGGGAAGCTCACTCGATGGCTCCGCATGATGGGGCACGACGTCATGTACTCAACTTGTGTGGAGGACGCCGAACTGCTGGCGATTGCCAAGGAGGAAAACCGCGTGCTTCTCACGCGGGATTTGGAGCTTTATCAGCGTGCGGTGGGCAGGGGCATTGAGGCCTACTACGTGGAAGGCGCGACGGAGGCGGAGCGGCTGGCTGAACTTGCCCGCCGGTTCGGCGTAGCCTTGAGCATCGACTTGGAGAAGTCCCGTTGCCCGCGATGCAACGCAAAGCTGAACCATGTCGCGAAGGAGGAAATCGCTGGCGCGGTTGAAGCGAACACGCTGAAGTACTATGATGTTTTCTGGAAGTGTCCAGGCTGCGGGCACGTTTACTGGCAGGGGGCTCACTGGATGAAGATTCGGACCACGCTGAAGGAAGCCGAAGCCGCGGTTGCGCGGAGCAGACCGTAGCCGCATGTCTGAAGCGGATGCCGCGGCGGGTCTGGCAGGCTGGATGGACCTACCCCCTATAGGTTTCTGCATAGAGTTTCTATTTGGCTCCAAATATGAATGCCCCGTGTTGCATATGCGCTGGGCTCCATAGGATTGGCGAGTTTCCATGGGGTTTTAGTTGAATGTGTCCTAAAAGCTCATAAACAACCTTTGTTTCCTCTATAGAATCTCCATGTTTAAGGGGAACCAAACATAGGCTGCGGCGTCTTCGGAGCGAAAAATTTCGACGATGAACCCGTCTTTTCCTACGTCTACTGGGGTCTCCGAGCCCAAAACCACCGCGGCCACCAATCCCACGGCTTCCTCACCTACCACGAAGGCAAATTCTTCACCTACAAGAACCTCGACTTGGTGCCCAAGCTGAAGACCAGCGCCCTGCAGGAATGGTTCGGACGCCTCCCAGGAAACGTGGGCATCGCCAACGTCCGATACACCACATCGGGCAAGTGCGACGAAGAATCCATCGTGCAGGGAACCCAGCCCGTAACGGCTGAAGCGGACGGCATCAAGCTCGCCGTGTCCTTCAACGGCAACATCGTCAATACCCAGCAGCTAAGACGGGAAATCACCCAAACCATCCCAGCCTTCACGTGCAGCTGCGACTCAGACCTCGTCTGCAACAAACTGCTCCTCGAGCTCAACAAGGGCAACGGCTTGGCAGCCGCAGTCAAAACCGTCATCCAAAGCCTCGACGGCGCGTTCTCCGTCGTAGCCGTGACAGGAAACGGCGACTTCTTCGCCTTCAAAGACCCCCACGGCATAAAACCACTCTGCGCGGGACACAGCCCCGACGGCAAAACCCTCGTCTTCTCATCCGAAACTGTCAGCCTCGACATAAACGGCTTCACCCGAGACTTCGAACTGGAGCCAGGCGAACTCGTCATCGCCACCAAGGACGGCTTTAAGCGTCAGCAGCTCATCGAGAAGCCGCGCAAGGCTTTCTGCGCGTTCGAGTTCGCCTACTTCGCCCGACCAGACTCGGCGTTTAACGGCAAGTACGTTTACGAAATCCGCGAAGACTTCGGCAGAAACCTCGTGCAGGAATACCCCGCGGTCGTTAAGGACGCCGACGTCATCATGTCAGTGCCTGAAACGGGCGACGACCCCGCCATGGGAGTTCATGAGGCTTCGGGGTTGCGCTGGGAGCGAGCCAGCCGCAGGCACCGGTACGTCACCGAACGCGCGTTCATCCTGCTGAACAACGAGCGGTACTCGACCATAGACCGCAAGGTGAACATCCTCGGCTCCAAGGTCGACGGGAAACGCGTCATAGTCACCGAGGACAGCATAGTCCGCGGCGACACCACAAAGATAATCATCGAGAAACTCCGCCGGTCCGGCGCCAAGAAGGTCTACATGTTCGTCACCTTCCCCCGCATCATCGGACCCTGCTTCTACGGCATCGACATGTCCACCTACGGGCAACTCATCGGCTCCAAGCACAATGCAGAAGAAATCGCGAAAATCATAGGCGCCGACGCCGTCTGCTACCAGTCCATAGACAACTTGGTGAAAGCCACCGGCTGCACTCGGAACGAACTCTGCCTGGGCTGCATCACGGGCGAGTACCCCACGCCGCTGGCTCAGCAGATGGCGGATAGAATGAAACAGAAATTCCTCCAGGGCTACGAGGAGAAAGCCAGAATCTACGAGGACTCAGCCCAAGATACCTGCTAAAACGTTTTAAGCGTTCCCCGTCATTCTCTAAACCAAGGTTATTCCAATGCAGAAGACAGGTGTACTCGTAGTCTCTTACGGCGCCCGAGAAGCCGCCATCGTCGACGCGCTCAGCCGAAGCCCCAACTACAAAGTGGCTTTGTACGTGGCGGACAAGCAACGGAACCCCTTCAATGTGGAAAAGGCCACGAAACACGTCGTCGTGCCCGACCTGAACGTGGAAGACATCTGCCGCTTCGCCGAAGCCAACAAACAGGACATAGACTTCGCCGTTGTCGGCCCGGAGAAACCCATAATCGAAGGCGCAAGAGACCAGCTGGAGAAGCGCACCGGTATCCCAGTCATCTGCCCCAAGCAGGAGTACGCCATAGAAGTCAGCAAGGTCCAGCAGCGTCTGCTGTTCCAGGAAATCGCGCCTGAAGCCAACCCACGGTTCAGAGTGTTCGACCCCAAAGACTACAAGGACACCGGCGTGGTCAAGCGGGCTGTTTACGAGTGGCTGGACGAGCTGAAGAACGAGGCTGTGGTGAAACCTGACAGACCCACGGCTGGGAAGGGCGTCGGCGTCTGGGGCGACCACTTTACGACGCGGGAGCAGCTTTTCGAGCATTTCATGTCCAACTTCCAGTACGGCACCGTCATCATCGAGGAAAAAATCGACGGTGAAGAATCCAGCTTCCAGGCGTTCTGCGACGGCAAACACCTCGTGCCGCTGCCCGACACGCGGGACCACAAGCGCGCCTTCGACGACGACAAAGGACCCAACACGGGCGGCATGGGCAGCTACAAGAACAAAATCGACCAGTTACCATTCCTGATGAAGTCGGACCGCGAAAACGAGCTCGCCATCGCCAAGAAAATCTTCAAGGAATGGACAGCCAAAATCGCCGACCCAACCGCGCTCCGAGGTGTGCCGCTCTACCTCGCGTTCATGCACACGCAGGGCGGACCCAAAATCCTCGAAAACAACAGCCGCCCAGGCGACCCCGAAATCATCAACATCCTGCCCGTCCTGAAAAACGACTTCGTGGACATCTGCTACGGCATGCTGGACGGCTCGCTAACGCGGGTTGAGGTGGAGAAATCGGCGACGGTGCTGACGTACAAGGTTCCGCCCACCTACGGCGGCTACGCAGAAACCTATCCCGACAGGGTGAACAAAGCCGAACTGGGCACACCCGTAGACCTCTCCGCCGCACACGCGCTTAAGCGCAAGTATGGCGACCGCATCCGCATCTACCCAGGCTCAATGGAACTCAGAAACGGCGACGCTTACCCTTTGAAGTCCAGAGTCGTCGGCGTCCTAGGCGTGGGCGACAGCATCGAGGAGGCGCGGCAAATCAGCCTCGAAGGCATCGCAGCCATCAAGGGCGGCGCGCTCTGGAACCGAACCGACATCGCCTCCAAACAACACATCGCAAAATGCGTCGCGCACATGAAGCGACTGAGGGCTGAAGCTTGAAACCGATCTTCATCTCCGACTGCGAAGGACCCATCTCGAAGAATGATAATGCCTTTGAGCTGACAGCGCATTTCATGCCCGACGGCGACAAGGTTTTCGCCCTCGTGAGCAAGTACGACGACGTCCTTGCCGATGTGGTCAAGAAGCCTGGGTACTCTGCGGGCAGCACACTGAAGCTTATTCTGCCCTTCCTCAGAGCTTTCGACGTCAATGACCGGCTGATGGAGGAGTTCTCCGCCGCCAACCTCACCCTCATCCAAGGCAGCAAGGAAACGCTGCGGCACATCCGAGGCGTCGCGGAGGCGTTCATCGTCAGCACGAGCTACGAGCATTACATCAAGGCTTTGTGTCGAGCCGTCGGGTTCCCGTTCGAAAACACCTACTGCACCAGGGTGAGCCTGAACGATTGCAGGGTGACCGCGAAGGAGAAGGCAAAGCTGAAAGCCACAGCGAAAGAACTCGCGAAAACGCCCCTGATAACCATCCCATCCAGAGCGAAATCCCTCAGAGACCTCTCCAGCGCCGACCAAGCCACAGTCAAGCGCCTCGACGAGATTTTTTGGACGGAAATCGCAGCCATGCCCTGCGGCAGAGTCTACTCGGAGGTGACCACGGTCGGCGGCGAACAGAAAGCCGAAGCCATCCGAGACGCCGCGGCAAAACTGCGTGCGTCGCTGGCGGATGTGATGTACGTGGGCGACAGCATCACCGACGTGGAAGCCTTCAGACTCGTCCGAGACAGCGGCGGGTTGGCTGTCTCTTTTAACGGGAACGGCTACGCGGTTCGCTGCGCCGAAGTCGCCGTCATGGCGCACAACAGCACAGTCACGGCGGTTCTAGCCGATGTGTTCTGCAGGCGTGGAAAGCAGGCTGCCCTGCAGTTAGTGAAGAACTGGAACCTGAAGTCCTTGCAGTCCAGCGGGGTGGACGCAGGGTTGCTTGAACGCTTCTGTGAAGCGTACCCTTCGGGCTTGCCTAAGGTTCAAATAGTCACGCCGGAGAATATGGAATCGCTGTCGAGGGAGAGCAGCGACTTCCGCAAGAAGGTGCGAGGCGAAGCAGTTGGCAAACTCGGGTAAAGTGGAGGACACATTCGCCGAGGCGTTCGAGGGCATCTACTGCCGAGTCACCGTCACCGCCGACAACGGGCAGACCCTGCGCAAAGCCGCGGAGGACGCCACAGCCACACCCTCCGTCGTCATCGGCAGAGTCGAAGGCGGCGTCGAAAAATACCTCAGCCAGAAAGAGACGCCTGACGGACGCAGAGGAGCCATCCTGCAGTTCTGGGCAGGAATAGACCCGAACAAGGCTCTGGCGGAGACGCTGAAGAAGTTCGAGGCTGAATTGTCCTACCGCATCCGTCAAGACATCCTCGTCAAGCCCTTCACTGCCCTATACGACGCCCTGCCAGATGCCGACGGCAAGCTGGACATGATGGCGCGAGTGGGGCATTGCGGCGATGGCTACGAGTGGACCGAACGTCGTCACGGCAGGGAAGTCATCGTCGTTCCGCTGATGGTTCCTGACTTCGTCATCGAACGCCGATTGGGCTACGGACGCGGCGTTTCGGGCGGGAACTTCTGGATGATGTGCAAGACAAAGTGGGCGCTGAAGGCGGCGGGAACGGCAGCTTTGACGGCCATACATCGCGTTCCCGGCGTTATTACGCCCTTTGACGTGTGTTCTGCGGGTTCAAAGCCTGAAACGCATTTTCCTCAGATTGGTCCGACGACGAATCACCTCTACTGTCCTTCGCTGAAGCAGAAACTGGGCAAAGCCAGCCGCGTACCCACAGGCGTGAAATACATCCCCGAGATAGTCATCAACGGCGTTAGCATGGACGCTGTGAAAGCCGCCATGAAAGCAGGCATCCAAGCTGTTCTCGGCATAGAGGGCGTTGCAGGCGTTTCGGCGGGGAACTACGGCGGAAAACTGGGCAAGTACCGAATCAACCTGCGGGAGCTGCTGCCATGACACACTTCGATGTCGTGGGCTTCGGCGCCCTAAACGTGGACAGGCTTTTCAAGGTGAACCGCATAGCCCACGCCGAGGAAGAGAGCTTCGTCCAGAC
Organism: Bathyarchaeia archaeon; assembly: GCA_041946875.1. Lineage (GTDB taxonomy): Archaea > Thermoproteota > Bathyarchaeia > Bathyarchaeales > Bathycorpusculaceae > JADGNF01. The sequence goes on along the minus strand of JBHGBG010000008.1, from coordinate 9,594 downwards.
TCGCAGCGAGTTCTGCGGAGGCTCAGCCGCCAACACCGCCGTCGGCTTGGCACGGCTAGGCTGCAAGGTGGGCTTCATAGGCAAGGTCGGCGGCGACAAGGAAGGCAGCATGCTTCTGGAAGACTTCCGCAAGGAAGGAGTGGACACCGCAGGCATAGTCTGCGCGAAGTACGGCGAAAGCGGCACCGTCATGGGATTCGTCGACGAGCAGGGACAGCGCGCGCTGTACATTCATTCGGGCGTGAACGACAGCCTCGCCACCGCAGAAATCACCCCAGAATACTACGCGCAAGCGCGGTTCCTGCATCTGACGTCGTTTGTGGGCGACAAATCTCTCCAGACGCAGAAGGAAATCATCCAGAGACTTCCCAGCGGCGTCAAGGTTAGCTTCGACCCCGGCGCCCTCTACGCCCAACGAGACATGGAACAGCTTGAGCCGATAATCCGAAGGACGCATGTGTTCATGCCGAACGCGGCTGAAATCGCGCTGCTCACGGGCGAGAAAGACCCGCGCAAAGCAGCCAAAGCCGTCATCGCCTCGGGCGTCAAAGTGGTTGCGGTGAAGCTGGGCGCCAAAGGCTGCTATGTCACCGACGGCGGTGAGCAGCATCAGGTGGAAGCGTTCAAAGTGCCCGTAGTGGACACGACGGGTGCGGGGGACGCGTTCTGCGCAGGGTTCCTCTACGGACTCCTGAAACAGAAAAGCCTTCTGGAATGCGGCAGGCTCGGGAACTTCGTTGCCTCACGCAAGGTCACTCAGATGGGCGCCCGGAGCGGTCTCCCACACGCGGAGGACCTAAAGCTTCTTGGCTAAGTGGTCCAGCAAGCCCTCGAATAAGAGTTTTCCGTCGCCGTACTGCGGCATCCGCGTCTGCCTCGTCCAATCGGGCTGTTGCCACCAGTAGAACGCGCGCTCGGGATGCGGCATCATGCCCAGGATTGTGCCTTCGCGGTTGCAGATTCCAGCGATGTCGTGGAAACTCCCATTCGGGTTCGTCGGGTACCGCCCCTCGGCGAAGTTGCCGTTCTTGTCGCAGTAGCGGAAAACCACCATATCATTGTCGTACAGCTTCTCCAGCAGCCTCTCTTCTTTCTCTTTGGGAAACAGAAAACGCCCTTCGCCATGCGCGACAGGTACGCGAATGACCTTGCCCGCGGGAATCTTACCCATAGAGATGCATTTGCCGCGGTTCTCGCCCCTGAGGTAGACCCACCGACACTTGTAACCCATGCTGTTCGGCGCCAAAGCCGCCTCAGGATACTCGCTGACCCCGTCGAAGCCCGGCAGGAAGCCTTCTTCGACGAGAATTTGGAAGCCGTTGCAGATGCCCAGTATCGGACGCTGCTCCTCCATGAACGTTCGGAGTTCCTTGCCCAGCTTCGCCGTCAGCAACCGCGCGAAGATGGCGCCTGACCGGACGTAGTCGCCGAAGGAGAATCCACCTGGAAAAACCAGCACGTGATAGTCGAGCAGGTTCCGCTGCTTGACGATTTCGTTCAGGTGCCGGGTTTCGGCGTGGACGCCCAGTTCGCGGAAGGCACGCTGGGTTTCGGCGTCGCAGTTGGTTCCGCCCACCCTCATCACGCACACCTTGACGTCTTGCAGCTTCACCGTTACGCCTCCTTGCTCAGCGTCTGCTTCCAAGCCGCAGACAAATCCGTAACCCCCGCGTCAACCACCAAGGCTCCACGCAGCCCCGTGATTCGGAGCCGCGGGTTCTTGGTGACTCTGCCCAACTCCGCATGCGGCTTCCCACGCATCAACGCCTCGAACGCCGCTTTGTCTTTCTCCGCGACTTCCACGAGGAAGCGACTGTTCGACTCCGAAAACATCACAAAGTCATCCCGCTCCAACACCTCGCTAGGCACCTTCCGCAAGTCCAGTTCTGCACCGAAGCCGCTTGCGAGCGCCATCTCCGCCGCCGCCACAGCCAACCCGCCCTCGGACAGGTCGTGGCACGCCTTGACCAAGCCCGCATCGATGGCTCGGGTCACCGCGCGGAATGTCTTCCTTGCCTGTGCTTTGCGGACTCTGGGAACGGATTTTCCCAGAAAGCCTTGGAGCTTGTAGTATTCCGACCCGCCGAGCTCCGCGTAAGTGTTCCCCAAAATGTACAGCAGGTTGCCAGGCGCTTTCAGGTCCATCGACACCGTGCTGCGTATGTCTGGCACCAACCCCACCGCCGTGATGAGCAGCGTCGGCGTCACGGGACCCATGGGTGACTCGTTGTACAGGCTGTCCTTACCCGAGATGAACGGCGTCTCCAACGCCACCGCGACGTCGTAGCACGCCTCGCACGCCCTGACCAGCGAGCCCAACCGCTCGGGCTTCTCAGGATTACCCCACACGAAGTTATCCAGCAGCGCGACGCGCCGTCCGCCCACGGCGACGTTGTTCCGGACCGCCTCGTCTATGGCGGAGGCAGCCATCCAGTAGGGGTCGATTTTTCCGTAGTTGGGGTTCATGCCGCACGACAGCGCGATGCCCTTCCATGAGGCGTCGAGCGGTTTGATGACTGAGGCGTCGTTGGGTCCCGCGTACTCGCCCTGCAGTGGCTTCAGCGTCGTGTTGCCCTTGACTTCGTGGTCGTAGCTGCGGACGACGCTTTCCTTGCTTGCGATGTTCGGCGCAGCTAGCAACCGCAGAAGAACCTCGGTGAGGTTTACGGGTTCAGGAAAGACGGGTTCTTTGAGAGTGATTTTTTCGTGGGTGGCGGTTTTCATGCTTTCGGGCGGCTTGAACAGGAACTGCATGTCCATGTCGGCAACGGTAACGCCGCCGAACCGGAGTCGTAGCCGCTTCTCCTCGGTAAGCACTCCCACGGTAGTTGCCTCTACGTCCTCTTTCTCGAAGACCTCCAGCACCCGCGGCAGGTTCTCCGGCGGCGCGGTCAGGAGCATGCGTTCTTGCGATTCGGATATGTAAATCTCCCAAGGCGCCAGCCCAGCATACTTCAACGGCACCTTATCCAGGTCTACGGTGACGCCGCAGCCGAAGCGCTCCGCGGTCTCGCCGATGGCGCTGGACATTCCTCCTCCGCCCAAATCCGTGGTTGCGGAGCCGAGTTCTCGGTCTCGGATTTCCATGAAGGCACGCTTGAGCTTCTCCTCCTCAATCGGATCCGCGATTTGCACGGCTGGACGGCTGACTTCTTCGGATTTCTCGGTGAGTTCGGCGCTGGCGAAGGTGACGCCGTGGATGCCGTCGCGCCCCGTTTTTCCACCCGCCACGACAAGCACATGCCCGGGTTTAGCGTTCTTTCGGTATTTGTTCAGGGGCAGGAGTCCGATGCAGCCGCAGTAGACGACGACGTTGCCCGTGTACGTCTCGTCGAAGTATACGGCGCCGTTCACGGTCGGGATGCCCATGTTGTTGCCGTACGCCGCGATGCCCGCCGTGACGCCCATGTAAACGTATTTGGGATGCTTCACTCCCGCAGCCAACTTTGCATAGTCAAAATCCAACGGCCCAAAGCCCAGCACATCGGTGCAGGCGATGGGGTCCGCCCAGACGCCCAGGACGTCGCGGATGACTCCGCCCACGCCCGTGGCTGCGCCTCCGAACGGCTCCACCGCGGACGGGTGATTGTGGGTTTCGACTTTGGCGGCTATGCCGTAGCCCTTGTCGAAGCTGACTATGCCCGCGTTGTCCTCGAACACGCTGACACACCAGGCGGGCTTGAGTTCGCGTGTGGCTTTGGCTATGTAAGTCTTGAAGAGGCTGCTGATTTCCTTGCCGTCCACGCGGATTCTGCCCTTGAAAGTCTTGTGGTAGCAGTGCTCGCTCCACGTCTGCCCGATGGTCTGCAGCTCCACGTCGGTGGGGTTCCGCCCCTGCGCCGAGAAATATGCCTGAACCTTCCTCATTTCCTCAAGGCTCAAGCCTAAACCGAGTTCGGCGCTGACCTCCTGCAGCTGCTCGTCCGTGGCGTCTCGCGTGTTGATTTCGTGCAGGCTGAAAGTTTCACTTCGGCGGGTGAAGAGGCTGGTCGGGATCATTTCTGCTCCTCAACGGCTATAGAATAGTTGTCCTTCGTCGGGTTGGCGAGGAGACGCTTCGCCATCTCTTCGGCTTTCGCCCTGGCCTCCTTCGGGGTTGAGGCTTCGAGTTGGACGGTGTAGACTTTGCTGACGTTGACGGCGCTGACGGCGTAGCCGAGTTCCTTGAGCAGGCGCTGGGTGGTTTCGCCTTCGGGGTCGGTGTGTCCGGGTTTGAGGCTGACTTCGATTTTGGCGCGGTATTTCATGGCTTAGATGCGGCGGATTGGAGATTTAAACGCTTTTGCCGCTTCCCTGCTAAAATGTTATGTTGGGGTGAGTTTTTGCGTTTTCTGTTTTTGTGTGGGGTAGCGGTATTAACTTTTTCGTAGGGCAGTAACTGCTGGTGATTGCTTTTTTGGGTTGCGACCTGTTTCTATGCGTGTTTGGGTTTGGGATAGGTGTTTTTCTGCATATGTCCTGCATGGTTTCATGTTGAGTGGGTAGGATGTGGATGTGAAGGCATGTTTCGTTTGGTTTTTTTCTGCACGGAAACCTGCAGTGGCAGTAGGCTAAATGCAAGTCGGGCGCTGGCGTGGCATATTCGGGAAAATGGTTGCGTCCGTCGCCCAAAACCATATCCAGCCGAGCCTCTGTGGAGTAATTCGACGACACAAGAAACCTGACAATTTTCACACCTAAGTGTGCTTTGTTGCTATGCCACTACCCTTTTCCCCTGAAAAAGCTGCCAGAGCGGTTTTCAATCAGGAAGAATTATTTATTTGATGCCCAAGATAACAGTTTGGCAACAAGGGCGCTGCTATGAAGTTTACTGCACACGGGAAACACCGCGCAAAAGAGAGGGGCATAACAGAAAAATCAATCAGGCAAGCAGTTCTAGAACCATCCAGTTCCTTCTATGACCTATCATCCGCTGCCTACATAGCCTTCAAGAAGCTGGATGGGCAACAGTTGCTAGTTGTTTATGCATCTGAAGGCGATGAAATCAAGGTTATAACAACTTTTATTACATCATCTGCCCAAGAAATAATCGATAACAAGCTCAAAGCCAACTTGTGGGTGAAGATCAAATGAAGGTAGAATACGACCGCAAAGCTGACATACTCTACATCAAACTAAAAGAAGCCAAAATCATCGACACCCGCATGCTGGGCGAAGACGTCTACGTTGATGTAGACAAAGAGCAAAATTTTGTAGGCATAGAAATCTGGAAAGCCTCTAAAAACGCCATACAACCCATTTCCAAAGACATAGCCGAAGAAGTAAAAGCCACACTACAAAAATGCGCCTAAACAACTGAAATCCACATACCTAATGAACAAAAATTCAGTTCACTGCAGAATCAGGTGTTTGTTTTGGTGGTGTATTTCGACGACTCTTTCTTTGTCTGTGACTTTGCCGATGACCTCAGAGTGGCTGCCAGTTTGCTCCAGCGCTTCCAAAGCGGCGTCAGCGTCTGCTTTGTTCACTATTATGCCGAAGCCCCAGCCCATGTTGAACGTGCGGAACATCTCCTCGTCCGACACGCGGTAGCCGAGCGCCGCTGCCGTCTGCTGAATCAGGCTGAAGATGGGCTGCGGCTTGAAGTTGGTGAACTCGAAGCCTATGCCGCGGGAGAACTGAGCGAGGTTGTTAAACTTGAGGTAAGCGTCGCCGGTGATGTGCACGGCACCCTTGATTCTGACGGCTTCAGCTGCCTTCAGGAAGGGCTTGACGTAGATTCGGGTGGGCTCCAGCATCTCGCTCACGATTTCCCTGCCCAGTCCCGTTGGCTGGTCGCCCCGCGCGTATTTTCCGCCCCAGTGTTTGAGGAGGATTTTCCTCGCCAGCGTGATGCCGTTGCTGTGCAAGCCGCTGCTGGGCAAGCCTATGATGGCGTCGTCGGGTTTGATGCCGTAGCCCGTGATGACGCGGTCCTTGGCGACTTGGCCTATGGCGGCGACGACCATGTCGAAGCTTGCGCCCTGGGCGACGCCGTTTATGATTTCGGCTACGTCGCCGATTTCGCCGCTGACAACGGGGCATTCGGCTTCTTTCGCGCCATCCGCAATGCCCTCTAGCCATGCCTTCACCAGCTGGGGGTTGCTGGCTTGGGCGTGAATGTTGTCGGAAATCGCCAGCGGTGTGGCGCCCGAGCGGATGACGTCATTGACTGCCATGGCGACCGCATCTACGCCTATGGTGTCGTATTCGCCTGCGAGTTGGGCGAGGAGGACCTTGGTGCCGACGCCCTCGATGGTCAGGTCCAGGAACACGTCGTCAGAAAGTGGGAATACGTTGCTGTACGGCAGGTGCATGACGGGTCCGTGGCGGCTGAACTTGTACGTTCCATGCAAGACATCTAGGGCTTTCTTGCTTTCATGGCGCTGTTCGCGGTCAACCCCAGCGTCCGTGTACGTGTAGTTCTTGGGCATGCCAGCGTGTCTCCTCTTACGCTATTCTGTTCCCGCTGCTGGCTGATAACGATTTTGTTTCAGAAGACGCTGGGAACCGAAGCGTCTTGGGTTTCCGAGGAAGGTTAGCGTTTTTCAGGCTCTGGCTGCGATGATGATGTCCTGCGTGCTAAGGAACTGCTTTCTCCCACACCATGAGCCGTACTGAACGGGCGGTTTGACGCGGAGCCCGTGCCTCTCGAACAAGGCAAGCATCGTCTTTTCTTCGTAAGCCACGGCGGATTCGTGGAACACAGCGTTGCTGCTGCGGTAGCCTTCGAACTGGAACGGGAACTTGATGTACGTCTCCTTCACCGTCTCCGAAAGCCGCAGAGATTCCTCGTTCAGCAGGAAAGCCGTCGCGAGGCATCGCCCGCCTGGCTTGAGCACGCGGTGGATTTCCGAAACGTAGTGCTCCCTGTCTGGGGGCAGCATATGCGTGAACACCGAGGTGAGGAACACGAAGTCGAACGTTTCGTCAGCGTATGGGAATCTGTACTCTGAGGCGGTGACTTTGCCCTTCGGGTTGTAGCTCTTGTTGTAGATGTCAGACAGCTGGAAGTGGAAGTTGGGGAACTTAGCGGATATGACTTTCCGGTCCCAGTCAATTGCCTCTCGGACTATGTCGAAGCCTTCGTAGCTGCCCTGCCCGTTCAGGTATCTGGCGAGGACGCAGGCGATTCTTCCAGAGCCGCAGCCCACGTCCAGCACCCTCTCGTCGGGCTTGAGTCCGCAGAGGTCTTTGAAGTACTTGAGAAACTCCTCTCCGACCTCGCTGAAGACATCTTCAGTTCCGACGAGCCGTCTCAGTCGCCTCGGAGGGTTGCACTCGTCGAGTTTGCCGCGCTTGGCTGCAACGTAGTCTTCGGCATCCACTGCGAAGTTGCGGAGTCTGCTGCGGAGCGAACGCAGCGCACGCCTAAATGTGGAGGCATCTGCCATGGAGGGGTCAGGAAGAAGAGTATTCGTCGGTTATTTAGCGGTTACGGGTTTTTCCTCGACGAGCGGTTGCAGCTGCGGAAAGCTTTTGTGCCCAACCAACGTGACTATGGACACACAGTTGACCACGGTGAACGCGCCCAAATACCACATCTACATCGAACCCGCAAACAGCAGCCAGAAGCCAGGCGTGCGGTTCAACCTCTCAGAGGAGGAGCTCGTCCGATTATTCGTGACCCCCTTCGGAGCGGGGCAGCCTTTCTGGTTCTGCGGTAGACTCCTCAGCCCAGCCAAAGTGGCGAAAGCCATCATCTTCTGCTCCAGCGAGCCCGCGGACAGGCTGGTGCTGCCCAACCGCGAGGAAGTGGCAAGCTACAAGGACAAGAAGTTCGTCATGGACTACATCCTAAGGGGCAAAGTGAAAGGCGTGCAGGTCTGCACGGAAAAATTCCTACCAGTCAGCGGGCAAGAAGGGCGGTCTTAGGCTGCCGCCTGCACTGTGATATCTTGAAATGAGCCACCAAGCCTACGGCAAGAGCGACCAGGAATGCGACGCCGATTATAATCCAGACTGAGGGGAAAGGCTCTTGCACTTGCCGCTGAACTTCTGGCTGAGCGGAAGAAAAGGTCACCAGTACATCTCCGGGCAAGGGCTTGCCGTACTCCGACATCACAGCAAACGTCGCTACTTGTTGCGTGTCTTCTACGCCCGTGACGTAGCCAACTTGTTTCCTGGTGTCGTCTGTCGGCACGGTGAAGACCTGAAGGTTCGACAGGGCATTCTCCGCTTTCACGGTGAAGTAGGCGGTCGAGTTCGGGCTTGTGGGTGATAGGTAGGGGTTTATGTTCAGGTCGTACAGGAACTGGTAGGTTCCGTTGACTAGCATTATTGGGTGCTCGTAGTGGATTGTCAGAGTGAAGAAGTCTGATGGGGTGAATGCCACCTCAATCATGGCCCAGTCTCCAATCGCAGTGTGATGCGTTGCCTGAGGGTATTGTTCCGTGAAGTTGCTCCAGCTGAGCACCTTGCCATCCAGTCTTACCGTGATGTTTGTGGTGCTTGGAGGCGTTGGGTAAACCATTGATACAGCGGTAGGGGAATTCATACAGGAGCAAGAAACAGGATATGTTCCATCAATCAGTGCCCATAAAAGTCCACTTCTTCTCGCTATGGTATAATTAAGATACTCTACTTGCATGGAAAACGATAGAATACTCGCGGTTGACTCGTAGCTCGAAAAAGGCTCGGTGGAACCGCTGATTTGATCTTCTGCAGGTAGTCCTGAGACGGTGGCTGAAGTAGTGTCTATAGTGAAGAAAACAGGGTTAGAAGTCCCGACGTTTCCATCAGTATCACTCGCATAAATTATCATACTGTAAGAACCGTCAGGCAATCCACGTAGCGTCGTATTTCCAGTTATTGCATTCGTTCTTTCGTTTAGAGAAACCCACAGAACCGATGGCTCAGTTACAAAAAAAGACAAAGGAATGTCGTTTGTTGCGTAGGTTTTCCCATTTTCGATAGATATGTTAGAAATAGATGGGACAGGCGCGTCTACTGCGAAGCAAACGGAGTCAGAACAAAGAACATAATCAAAAGAAGGGCCGGGACCGCAAACTGCCATGTTGACAGTCAGATTATGCATCCCGTTGGATAGATGAGACAAGACCGCCTTGCCTTCGATGATATCGTCCGAGAAGCCATTACCAAGATACGTCAGCGTGCCATGCTTCGTCGTACGATTAGTGACTAGAACGGGTTCTCTATTATCGAGAATCATCCAGAATCTGATGCTGTAATCGCTCGACAAAGACCCCGTATAGTTTGCTGTGAAATTCACTTCAACGGAACCCATCTTGTAGGGCATGGTGAGAGGGGAAGTCAACTCGATATTGTTGTCAGCGGGAGGCTGAAAATTTGCTTTCACAGTCTGACTGACGTACATTACGGCTACTAATGAAAACCAGATTCCCGCCATGATTGTTATCTTTGAGAAGAGCTTTTTCATATGATGCGCTATATTATTGTTGTGCAAGGTCAGATTTAGCTCTCTCTGGAGAACAGCCTGTTCTTCTCTGAGAACACTCTGTAGCAACTTCTAGTCACTGTCTGGAGAAACTTTAAGTCGTGGCGCTTCATCTCTTAGCCCTGAACGGAATTCGGCGCGGTCTTAGTCTAGTTTGGTTAGGACATCAGGTTCCCAACCTGACGACCCGGGTTCAA
>JBHGBG010000079.1:0-8795 GCA_041946875.1 Bathyarchaeia archaeon | reverse complement strand
AAGCATAGGGGCCTCTGGAGCCCTTGACAAGAGTTCGAATCTCTTCCGGGCTACCACTTTTTGGTTCTTAGTGTAGAAATAGTTGTGGCAGACCCCTTAGCACAACTTCAAAGAGCAAACGTTGTAGGTTGCTGTGTTTTGGGTTTGGATTTATTTGGTTGCTGTTGTTTGGGTGTGCAGGTTGTGCAGCGCTCTGATTGATTTGGCGACTGGACTTTGCTTTAGCTGGCGGCCTAACTGCAGTTTGTTTGAACGACGTTGTCATTGGAGTCGAAACCTTGCTGAGAGTTAGCTGGACAAGAGTTCGAATATCATCCGGGCTACCACTCTTCTGCTGTGATAGGTTTTTCGAAATGCCTGTGGGCTGAGTGTATTTGTGTTGTTCCCCAATACGATAATATTTATTAAGACTTAAGATTTACCTCAATAAAGCAGCTAAGGCGTCACAAGATGAAAAACAGAAAAAAATTCCAGATAGCAACTACAATTATCCTTGCACTCATGGCCATTGCTTTAACACTCTCAACCTTCGGTGCAATCAACTCAAGTCGCGTCCTGAACTCTTCAGGCTCAATACAGACATCACCTGACATCGGCGTCTTCTCCGACAGCGCCTGCACAAACGCTCTAACAACCATCGATTGGGGCACCATCTCGCCAGGAAACAACGTCACCCGAACGGTCTACGTCAAGAACACAGGCACAGGCGTTTCGTTGACTCTCAACCTGACCGCAATCAACTGGACTCCAGCCAACGCTAACGGACCAATAACGATGGCGTGGGACAAAGAAGGCACAAGACTCGCCCCTGGGCAATCCAGCGCTGCAGTGATAACCCTCAGGGTCTCGTCAAGCATCACAGACATAACGACGTTCAGCGTACAAATCTCAATCACAGGAACAGCCTAAACAACACTCTTCGCTTCTTTTCCATTTTCCTTTTCTTTCAAGTCGAAGGCGCACCTGCTTCATTTCTAAGAAGACGCGAACCGCAATCGTATCTGACCAAAAAGGCTATGCCACGATTTTTTCAGTCAAGCCTAGGCATTCGCCAACTACCGACTTCTCCACGGTCGGCTGAAGGTTGACGATGCAGCTTAAACCAGAACACAGTACCCTATTTGCCTTGTTTTCCGCGACGAGAAGCAATCCTTAGAGGTATCTCCAGCATACCGAACAGAATCTCTAGAATTTTGGAAATCATGAACAGACCTGAAAACATAGTTCTAAGATTGCTGATGTCAACTTGTCTGATTGCACCAACTAGTGGAAGGGTAACCAAATAGACGGCGGCAAAAAGAACTGTGCCCATGATAAGCTCCAGCAAGGGAGATATGGCTACAAGATATGTAAAGGAGTAGACAGCACAAGCCGCAAGAGCAGAAGCAAGAAGTATTCTAGCCGAAGAGCTAGCGTCTATCTTCACCCCGTATTTCTTCCACACGAAATGCAACCCTACGAAGAGACTGGGCACCCCAGCGGCAAGCAATCCCAATATTACACCCGGTATGCCCAGCCACGGAATCAGTAGAAAAGCAGTGGGAACCCCTATGGCAAGAGTTACTATGTTCATTTTCAGCACTTGTTTTGTCTCGCCGAGCGCTAAGAGAAAACCGTTCAGACTCAGACTTCCGAAAATCGCCAGCAGGTTGCTTATAACGCTAAGCGCCAAAAAAGTCGACGCTACAGGCCATTTGTCCCCGTACAACGTCCCAATTATCGGGCCCGCCAGAACCATCATGATCATGGTTGCAGGCATCATCAAGAGAGAGCCATACTTGACGGACGACGCAAAAGTAATCTTAACAAGTTGCGACTCCTTTTGAGGGTCCAGTTTTGAAAAAGCAGGAAAAAGCACCATTACTATCGGTACCGAGAAGAAACCTAGCAAAGCTACAAAATTGGTTGCTACCTTGTAGTTACCTATTAGTGTCAAATCGGTTATATATGACGCCATCATGAAAGAATAGAACTGGCCTAATCCACCGCTGAGAATGTTCGCCAATGCGAAAGGAACACCATAGTTGAGCAGGGATTTCACAGCTTTGCGGACGCCGTCAACGCTGGGTCCACTCGTTTTCGCTCCTTTGAGTATGACAAAATACAGCAAGCCTATTGAAATCGCACTTCCAGCCACAGTTGCAGAGACGTATCCAATCAGTGCTCCCCAGGTGCCCAACCCCAAGTACACAAGGATTGGAGCGATGGAACTTTGCACAACAGCTTGGCATATCAACACAAGACTTATGGTTTTCATCTTCTCATAGCCTACGAAAACGCTCTGGGTGAAGTTGAAAACAGCAATCGAAAGAATATTGATGGACGCGAACACCAAGAGTGATGCTGACTCTGGTTTCCCGAAAACAGTAGCAGCCAAGATGTTTGCCATCAAAACCGACAATAGCATCAACGCCACGGCTGTGGCAAGCTCAAAGATCAAGCCGTTGACAACCGTCCTGCGCAATTCAGCCTCTTTGCCTTGGGCTCGATATTGTGCACACCTCCTCGTTACGGCTGAGCCAACTCCCCAGTCCTGGAATAGGAGAAATGTCGTTGAAGGAATTAGCGCTATTGTATAAAGCCCATAGTCAGCCTCAGCAATCATTGCACCTAAGATTATCGTTCCCACTGCCAAGATAACCGTAGAGACAGTCTTACCCACGAAAAGGTGAAAGCTTCCGCCAGCTGAGGTCTTGCCTATGCTCATAGCTTTTTCCAAGTAGCTTCCTCCTCTTTTGCCCGCTTGCACAGTTCTTGGTCTTGGTTCTACAGGTTCAAAATAAGAATGGCAATTCTCAGCACAACGCTCGATAGGAAGAGCGTTGAGAATAGCACTGCGCTGTTCCTCATTTTTTTCCTACTCAACAGAACATTGATTCTGCCGTAAGAGGGCGAAAAAACCTCTGACGCAACCAAAAGCAATGTGGCAGCCAACGCGAAGAGCAGGCTGGCATCCCAAAAATTAAGCGGAAAAGCTACGATGGAACTTGCCCTCCCTCATCCAGCATAGCGTATTCTGAGGTGATGGTTTTTCCGTCTTCGCTGGCTTCTTCTTTGGTGATCGTTACAGGTTTACCAGTTGCTTTTGCCAGGGTAGAGGCGATGGCGCTGGTGAGGCACGAGCCAAAGGTTGCATTGATGTCTGGTTGCTGCCGCGATTCGTTATACTGAGTTCTGTACAAAGGGTTCTCGATTCTAACATGCACGACAGGCTCTGCGACTTCAATCTCCAAGCTCTTTGCGATCTCCAATTCCTCAACAAAGAGTCGTGGAAGTCTTTTTCTTAAGTATGCTAGGTCCACCCTAATGAAGTCTATTTCAAGCGATTTTTCAAAGAGTCCGGTGAGTTCGGCACCAGGGGAAAGGAATAACAAGCCTTGAGGATTCTGGACAAACATGTTTTCGCCCTGATCCTGGATCTGTTCAGGTTTCGGGATGAACCCATTTTTCATCCTTGGCACGAACACTCTTTGAACACTCATGTCTTTCATGTACTTAGGGGGAAGGTAAACGGCTTTTCCTTCACAACCCACATCTCTCGCCATCTGGTTGAGTGCTTGAATTGCCGAAAGCGCGGTGGCGTCTAACAGGTCCTTTCTTGCGTACTCGTTCGTTTGTATATAGGCAAAAGTGATTCCCCAGAAAAGTAGCCCCAAGCCTGTGAAGGCAAGAACTGGTGAATCGTAGATTATCGAGATTACAATCGCGAGGGCTCCAAATGCTATTAAGACGGTGCAGGTTATCTTAGTGGCTTGGGCTCGCACAGTGCATCTCCATCAGTCTTGAATTCTGTTGCTAATTGCTTTTTTAGATTTGCACTCTCCAACCTTGGATTGGCTCATCCTGCTTGTTCAGTATTCGGTCCTGCAGCAAACCTAGAGATTCAAGTTCTCCAAGCTTCTGTCTGAGTCGCTCTCTGTCTGTTGGCTCGCCATCAATCTTCTGCATGGCCAAAGCTGCATCCTCGATAGTTAGGTCGCGTCTTTCTCCTGAACTGCGCAGGGCGTCTATGAATCTCCTGTCTTTTTCAGGGAGTTTTTCGTAGACTCTGAGATTGTTCTTGCGGTGGATGAGTGTTTGTAACTCAAAGAAAACTGAGAGCGCTGCAATTAAGGTTATGGTTGTCGCCGACAATGTAAGACCGTTCTGAGAAATTGCATCCATTGCACCCCACGTTTTTATGGGTTCCCAGTATGCAGCTATGTCTCTGGCAAAGGGCAGAATCTGCGCTTCAATACCTGATACTTCGTCTGGGCTGTCAGCGTATGCTATGATGCTTGTTTTCACTTGCCGCTGTTGTGTGGAATTGCCCATCTCAAAGAGCGAACTCTCGTACCAATAGAGGACAACCTGAGTCAAGTTGGCATCTTTGTCATAGAAGGCAAAATACCTGGCCTTTATGGTTGGGTTTTCGAGTATGGATATGTCTCTGAGATCTAGCTGTGTAATTGGGACGATGGATCCCCTTTCGAGAGGAGCTGTTATGAGACAGTTTTCCCACATATGCAGCTGCACTGAAGTCTTGGCGATTTCCACCGCAACCCGAACTGTGATGTTGCTTTGACTCTGCGGATAGTATATGTACACCAGGGAGAAGTCTTGCCCTGATGCCTGCTCAAAGTTTGTGTCTCGATAAGCAAAAGCCAGGTCGTATCCCTGAAACTGCGGCAGCAGTCTGACGTCTCCTTGCTCTCCGCTCGGTGTCTGCACCATGATCTGGGATGGACTTCGAGTCATGGCATACACAGGATTCTGCAAGTATGCGATTAGCGCCGCCAGAGCGATGATGGCTGCTATTCTTGCGATGTCAACGGGCCTCAGCTTTGCCCCGCGTCTTCTTATCCGCCCGCAAGAAAAGCAATATCGAGCTTTGTCAGACAGACCGCAGTCTCTGCATGCAACTCTTGGTTTTTTCTTGCTGAAGATTTGGGTCTTTAAGGCTTTTTCAGACAAAACTAGAAGGGCTAAGGTTCCCAGAAAGACAAGCACTGTCCCGCCCATCAAATGAAAAGCATTCAGAGCAAGCTCCGAACCCCATTGGTATCCAATGAGGACGATTGAAGTGATGCGGATTATGTTTAGCAGATAGATGAGTGGAAAACCTATCGCCAGTATCGTCAGCTTCTTCCACATCTTGTCCCGGACTATGTATGCGACAAAGACGGCGAAGACTGCGAAACCAATTAAGCTGTACATCCCCGAGCATGCAACGTCGATGGCAAACGAGGTTGGCGTGTTTCCTGCGCCAATTATGTCGATTGCCGGGCTTCCAAAGCTGTATGAAATCGTCGACCTTATCCCTATCAGGTTGAGCATCGCATTTGATGCTTCGGTGCTTGCTATACTCAGAGTGGAACCTGTCGCGTTCAGCAGGTCTGCGGGGGGCGGCGTGAGAAAAGCAGTGAAGGCTATTGGATAAATGGCTTGCCGCAGAGTTTGCGGGTTAAACAGTACTAGAACTAGGCCAGCAGCAAATATGGGAAGAGAAGCCAGGTGATACTGCAGCGGGACAAAGGTTTGAGAGCCGAACAGGTACACCATGATCGCAGCTATAGCGAGCAGTGCTCCGATTAACTGCGAAGCATACTTAGCAATTCCAAGATGAGGTCTGTTTTCATCTTGGGCTGCTGCAATCAGCATGTTCCTCTTTCGGTAAAAAACGTAAGCGCACAAAACCGGCACGAGCAGAATGTAGCTCGTAGCTTCACTGTAAAGCGCATCAGCAAAGATTAGCTGCAAGTCTTGAAAATATACCAAGATAACTGCCGCGACGACGGCAATCGATTTCACGATTATGCTCTGCAGACTGGAGAGGCGGAAGGGTCGAGCCTGATAGACCATAGACTCTTTTTCCTCGTTCATTGACACCCTCCTGAGCCGCGGCTAGCAAAGTTTTCATCCTGTACTTCGCAGTCTGCATTCATCGTTCAGGAAAATGCGCACATCCGACAATTAAGGAAGTATCATGCAGAAAGCTGGTTGACTTGGAGCGGGCAGATTAGTCAGTCTTCCAATTCACTAGAGCGGCTAATCCTTCCTCGAGGCTGTGCTTAGGGCAGTATCGAAGAAGACTCTGCGCCTTGGTCAGGTCAGCAAGGCTGCAGCGAACATCTCCAGACCGAGGCTTTTCGTACACGTTTTCTAGCTTTTCTTTCTTGACTAGCGCCTTGAGGGTCTGCGCAATCCTGTTAACGCTTGTAGCCACGCCGCTGCCCACGTTGATGGATTCTCCGACCGCGCTTTTGCTGCTGAGAGCCAGCATATTTGCCTCCACAACGTCCTGAACGTAGACGAAGTCTCTTGTCTGCTCGCCGTCGCCGTACACTATGGGCGGCTTATTCTGCAGAAGTCTGTTCAGGAATAATACGATCACTCCACCGTACGCGTGCTCGATGTCGAAACTCTGTCGAGGACCATAAACGTTGAAATAGCGCAAGCACACGGTTTCGAGGCCATACAGTTTGTAGCAGATTCTCGCATAATTTTCTGACGCGAGCTTTGTAATCCCGTATGGATTTGACGGAGTCGTCGGCATGTCTTCTTTCTTCAATGGGGTTGAACTTTCTCCGTATACTGCAGCCGAAGATGCAATTATGAACCGTTTTACGCCAAGCTCGGATGATGCCTTCAGCAAGTTCAGGGTTCCGGTCACATTCACCTCGTTAGCCAGAAGAGGATTCTGTATCGATTGAGTCACACTCACAAGCGCTGCTTCATGAAACACGGCGTCGATGCCTTTTAAAATTCGCTTCACGACTTGAAGGTCTCGTATGTCTCCTCGTTTGAAACTGAGATTCCTGTTCCTACGGTACGGTATGTTTTTCAGCTTTCCTGAGCTGAGATCGTCAAGAACAGTAACCTCGAAATGATTCGCAATAAGCCTATCCACGAGGTGACTGCCGATGAAGCCTGCTCCGCCGGTCACGAGAACTTTGGAAGGCTTCGTCATGTGAGCACTCTCTAAAAGAAAGTTTTAGGCGGCTTGTGTCTATGCGGGTCTTGTCATGTTAAGGTTCAAGTTGACGAACCTGTTGTGATAGACAAAATCGCTTTTTGCCGTGTCATAGACCCAGAGTTCGACGAGCAATCCGTACTTGTATTCGCCTGTGGTGTTGTCAGGAAGGGTGCTCTTGTGGACCTCTGTCCATACTCCGTTAATTCCTATGCTTCCTACGGATGACTCGTTTTGCGCAAAAGTGACGTTAGCGACTGAGAAACTGAGTGTACGTTCCCATGTTTGACCATCCCCTAAGATTATGTTGTAAGAATAGACCGTCGGAATGTTGCTTGGAGTCCCTTCCGCTGTGTTGGGCAAGGGCTCTGTGGTGTTTCGAAACTTCACCAGCGCCCTGTAGTATTCAGTTCTACCCATATGATTTACCGTACCCAGATAAACCGTGTACTCTGTGTCTGGAGCGACGTTGTACGGATATTCACTCATCATGCGCTCCGAACCTAACAGGTATAATTCCGAGAACGTCTCTCCACTGGGCACCGGCACAAAAGAGGCAACCGTGGGGATGAAGAGGACAACGACTCCGAGAACCCCGATTGCCGCAAACACATACCTGTAATTGTCTATGCTCCACACTGCGGGTTTACCTCCGGTTTGCTCTCCAGCAGTCTAGTCTTGTAGTATCGCTTGAATTTGCGCCAGGCTAAGAAGAGTAGACTCGCAAACACCGCGGAACCAGCTAGGCTGAATACAAGAACCAGCCATCGGTTAGCCGAATTCTGCGCCGCGGCCTGCTCCAATGCCGCTGCATCGGTGGAAATACTGAGCGAAAGGCTCTCGCAAGCCGTAGCGTTTCCTGCTGCGTCGTCGTAGTTGCCCGAATTCAAAGCCGCCATTCCCGCAGTCAACTCGTCGCCGGCTGCTGTCAATATTGAAACCAAGGCGCTGACATTCGCACCCGCAGTCTCAGCACTAGAAACATCCACAAAGGCGCCTCTCAGGGCGTTGCTAGCATCCGTGACTGCCAGCTGGGCGTCGTTCAGCGTAGTGGCGCGTGCTTGAGACATACTAAGCAGTGCACAGACTACGAGGAAAAGCATAGCGACGTACCGCCTTTTCGATTCCATTTTTCCCTCAGCTCTTCTGGGTCTCGATATAGTCAGTTTCAGCCAATTCGTAGTCTAAGAGTCTAGAGCATACTATTAGAATCTTGTTTATTGGGAATCAAGGAGGACACAACTCGAACAATCGCCTTTTCTTATTGTCAGCTACCCGCAAGCGTTTTTCGATGCTCCTGCTGCTTCGGTCATATTCCCTGTAGGTCTGGAGGAATTCCAAGCCTTTTTCCGTGAGCATGTAACAGCGGTTTTCATCCTCAAAAGTAATCAAGGAAGCTCCCGCTAGCTCAGACAGATATCGCTGCAGAACCTTGTAGCTCAAGTTCGCTCGGTACATAATCTGCGTTTTTTTGGCTTTGTTGCTGACAACGTCGAGGATGTCAGCCAGTATGTCTAGTCTACCTCTATAGTTACCCATTTTCGATTCCCAAATGTGTTGCTTATCTTGAAATCTCAAGCAGAGAAGTTGAAACTAAACGTCTACCGCTTAACACTTCTCAACCTACAGTTGCACCGTCAAAACTCGCGAGGTTCAGAATGTCCTCGTTAGAATGAAACAGAAAAAAAGGATAGGGATATTGTTGCCTTTATGGTACTGTTGCTGCAGATTTCCCGTTCTTGTCAAAATCCGCGGTGCCAGTGAACTGGGTGAGCGTGACCGTCGTTGGTCCTGTCCAGGTTATGCCGTCGCGTGTTCGGTAGAGGTTGCCGCTTGCCGTGGA
>JBHGBG010000078.1:0-9147 GCA_041946875.1 Bathyarchaeia archaeon | reverse complement strand
GTGACGAAGACTTCGCCGTGCATGTACGGGTTCATGGTACCCGCGTCCACGTTCACGTAGGGGTCGATTTTGATGACTGTAACTTTCAGCCCGCGTGTCTGCAGCATTTTGCCTATCGAGGAGGTCAGTATGCCTTTGCCCACGGAGCTGAGGACTCCGCCCGTCACGAAAACGTACTTCACCATGCCCGTTTTCCTCGCAATGAGCTACACTTCTCCTCTGGGAGGTAATATAACTCTTTTGCGCACGAACTTGAACATTCATGCATTCCGCCGAGTGTGAGATTCACCAGCAGAGGCTTGGGGAAATTGTCTGGTAGGCCGGACCTTAGCTTCTGCGTCGCCACAAGATTGCTCGGGCAAGCAGCCAGACGCTGACTAGGATGATGACTATCGGCCACCATGGGGGGTCTATGTGGTAGGTCTGCTCCATCAGGAAGAAGAGGCGACGAATATGACGATTATCCCAACGAACAGCGCCGCGAGGGACCCGCGTGCCTGTGGTACTCGTAGCCTTCCCAGGAGCTATGCCTGTGTTGCCGGTACGGCACCTCTGGCGGAGCGTGCTGGAGTTCGGCACCGCACTTGGTGCAGACGTTGGCGTCATCTGGGTTCAACGTGCCCACGTTTGGAGCAGTAAACCACTCACTTCGCCTTCTTGCTCAAGCTGGTATTTTCGATTCTGCTCATAAGACTTTTGGTGGTCTTTCGGGGCAGAGAACTGGGCCTCGTTCGCCCGCGGCGAAGCGGCTGGGTTTCTTGCACAATATTTTAATTGGGAAAGCATGTTAGAGTAATTGAGGAGATTTAGAATGCCACGCGCTTTTGTGCTAATCAACGTGGAATCAGGTTCCGAGGATGATGTCCTGAAAGAGTTGAAAGGAATCGAAGGAGTGGAAGAAGCCTACTTTTCTTACGGCGTGTACGACATTATCACGAAAATTAAAGCAGCCACGATGGAGCAACTGAAAGAGATGGTCACTAGGCGGGTCAGGACCCTCCCCAAAGTGCGGTCGACGCTGACGCTTATAATGATGGAAGAGTAACCGCACATCCATCCAGCAAACGCCTTGGATTGTCACACCCGTCCAAAAATCAGCCCCAATCTGGTTTTTCTTTGTTTTCTGGAGCGTAGCTGGTAGGATGTCGCTTGAACGCATGTGCGTTTAGGTATGTGCGCGCACGGCTGAATAGCTTGTCGGCATATTGATTTTAGTGCTGGATAGAGGTTGACAGTGGTTGCTCTGGATGCAATGGGCGTACGTTGGATTCAGACGGTGAAGATGGAGTCTATTTTTTTAGGTGTAAACTGTAAAGTGTATATGAAATCGTGCGACAGAATATATTATAAGCTCTTCGACACTCCACTGTTCAAAGACGAGTCGGCGAAAACCATGAAATTTCAAGGATTAATCCAAGTCCAAGTCGGGGTCAAATCTCAAAGCCGCTGGCTGAACCATGAACTAGAAGCGGCCGACCCGACAACCCGTGCGAACCCTTGGGAGGTGAAACGTAGCAATGAATAGATTCAGCAAGCTGCTAAAGAACCGCTACGCCCTCAGTACAGTCGTCACGACCCTAATCATCCTGGTAATCTCAGTGCTACTGGCAAGTGTGGTGACTTACTTCGCCATCAACGTCGTCAGCACCAGGGTTCAAGAGGAAAGCTTGCACTTGACGAAGCAACACATTTGGCACAATTCCACCGCAACCGCGGGCACAGAGTCTTACTCTCAGGCATCGCTGATGGTGATTAACACCGGCGGCAGGGACATCGTGATTGACAAGCTCGCAGTTCGAGGTCAGGAATGCGATTGGAACGACACAGAGACAGAGAACGACAAATTCGTACTCTACAGCATAACGAACAACCCGGTGCAGAGTGATATGACGTACATCCCGAATTTCAACGCGACAGGTACGAACGCGGTGATTCTTGGCTCGACAGAGTACCCATTCCATGTTGCTGGAAGCGACCTAGTCCTCAGATCGGGTTACACAATGCTGCTCTACGTGGTTAACCCTGACAGCATCACTATAAATGACATTGGCTTAACCGTCAGCATAACGCTGTACACGGCTCAGGCGATGTACTACCGAGAAGCCAACGTGCAGGCAGTGGCGAGTGCGGATTAAACCCACTCTTTCTTTTTGGTTCTTGTTCCAAATTTTTGCTCTTCTTTTTGCAGTGTGCGTTGTCTCAACTACGCACAAATTTTCTTATTCAAATTTCTCGTATGGGTTTTTTAGGAGATAAAAATGAGAAACATACTGAAGAACCGTTGGGCTCTTAGTACAGTCGTGACTACGCTGATTATCCTCGTTGTTTCAGTGCTACTCGCCGGCGTCGTAACCTACTTTGCCATCAACGTCACAAGCACCAGGGTTCAAGAGGAAAGCCTGCACATGACGAAGCAGCATGTATGGTACGCCGCAAACGATACAAGTTATGCCGCTGAAGCTGCCATCATGATAATCAATACTGGTGGTAGAGATGTCGTCATTGACAAAGTTGCTGTTCGAGGGCAGGAAGTCACTTGGACAAACGTTTTCTACAACGTGACCACAGAGTCGATTGCCGATGACTTGCCATTCAACACGACTCTAGATGACGGCGGAGAGATAACTGTTGGCGACGCTTACATCTTTGAGCAGGGCGGTACGACCGACCTCACCCTTGAATCGGGCAAGACCATGATGCTCTACATAGCCAGCCCGGACAGCATCACCGTGAACGACATCGGTTTAACAGTTGCCATCACGATCTTCACATCTCAGGCGATGTACTACAAGGAAACCAACGTCGAGTCAAGCTAAGAGAGCAGTTGACGGAACAACCCCCACCCTTTCTTCTTTCTTTTTCTCGCGATTCTGCAGCCTGCCGGGTTCTGGGTTCGCCATGGTGGAGCTGACGTCGAATATAGCAAAAATTAACGGTGCAAGTGCTATTTCAGTGTTCAATATGTATCTGACGCTACGCACAAACAGCTTAATCCATTTTCCATAGAACTCTTACAGGAATTGGTCCGAGGAAGAGTAGCTCACATTGTGTAAGAGTCTTGTTGAATCAAAGTCTGCCAGTCTACGTCGATCCAAGAAGGCATTGGCTATTCCTGCGACGTTCCTCATACTGTTCGTGTCCACGCTCGGGCTCATATCCGTGACCTACTACTTCGCGGTGGAGAAAGTGAACACACGTAGTCAGACACTCAAGATTACCGAAGCAAAGCAGGATTTTGTTTCCCTTGACGAGGCGATAATCTCGGTTATTTCTCGGCCAGGCTCAGCGGCAAAGTTCGAACTCTCCGACTCGGGAGGACAACTCGAGGTCGAGCCTTTAGCGAACAACCTGACGATTAACGTCGCTGACGTTCAAGACTTGAACGAGACTGTATTCAGCGGCGCCGTAGGACAAATCGCGTACGAACTACCATACGCCGAGTCGCCGGAGACAGGGCTCTTCCTCAACGGCAACAGCCGCACGATAGTCAACCAGAGTGGGTCCGTTATGAGCCAACTGTTCATTAGAAGCGGCGACGAACACCCAGAAATCGTGCTACGCTATAGACCGAACGTTTCATGCACCACAGCAGGCGTGGAAGATGGCAAACCCGTTAACGTCCTACGCGTCTATGTCGTCAACCTGAACGCTTCAGAGGAGATTGCGCTCTATGGCAGAGTCCCTGTGAAGATAGCTTGCGAATCCACAAGCCTACGCACCGAAACCTACAGCCTGTCATACGACCCAGAGACCGTGGTTGTAACTTCAACCTTGGACGGAACAGTTGGGCAGGCTGTCGTTCCCATATCGGGCAGCGGCTTTGGCGCCGTAGTCAACGTCGAAGTCGTCGAATGCAACATCAAAGTCGAGAGGTGCCTCAGATAGCATGCCCTCCATAATCCCAAGCTATATCTACACGCTATTCGCGTCCATCATGGTAGGCACTATAGTCATCAGCGTCTGCGGACTCTCAGTCTCAGGCGTGAAACACGAAGCCGAGAAGCAGCACCTGTCGAGGCTGGCGGAGTACGTGGCGATGGAATGCACGGAACTCACGTCACAGGCTCCGAGCGGCAACCAGACATTCACGCTGTACTTGGACCTGCCCGACTTGGTGGGAAACCAGAGGTTCTGGATGCGCGCGGAGAACGATTCGTCACGTGCCTGGATCGAGGCTGGCTTCGGCGCTGTCCTGCTTTCGAGTGGGCTGAGGGTTTACGTGCCCGTGGACGGGGCGTTTTCTGGCAGTTTCGTGAGCGGTTCGGGCGTCGTTTTCGTCAGCTGCCAGTCGGACGCGTCGGGATTGCACATAACGCTTAGTGGAGGAGACTAAGGACTTATGTTTGGGAAGAAGAAAACCGAAGAATTCGAGGACAAAGAGAAAACTTCCGAAGATGAACTCATCGGCTATCTGGGCATTCAAGGGTGCCGCGTACCCGAAGGCTGCAACGAGGTGGAGAGTTACCCGCTGAAGCCGCCGTTCTCATACGCATGGATTTTCCAAGATGAGGCAGACGGCAGTTTCCTCTACGTCGTCGACGAGTTGACCATGACGCGGGAGGAGCGAGAAGCCTACAAACAACTGAAGAACATCCTGGAGTTCGAGCTTAAGGCGCCCCGACCAGAGGAAACGCTGGCGGAATCTTTCAACAGACAACTGCCCGGCATAATCGAGGAACACCGCGGCGTCCTCATGGGCACCGACCAAGTGGCGCTCAGAAAAATCATGTACTACGTCGAGCGGGACCTCATAGGCTACGGACGTATCGACCCGCTCATCAACGACCCGTTCATCGAAGACATCAGCTGCTTGGGTGTGGGCAAGCCCGTCTTCCTGTACCATCGGAAGTACGAGAACGCGCGGACGAACGTCGTTTACGCGGACGAGGAGGAGCTGGACGACTTCATAACGCGCCTCGTACACAGACAGGGCAAGCATGTCAGCATAGCGCACCCCATCGTGGATTTGACGCTACCGGGGAAGCACAGGCTAGCGGTTTCGTTCGGGAAGGAGACGACGCCTGCGGGCACGAGCTTCACTATCCGCAAGTTCCGCGAGGACCCCATCACGCTTGTGGATTTGATTCTGAACGAGACCATCGACGAGTCCATCGGCGCCTACCTTTGGATGCTGATGGAGAACAAAATGTCCGTCATGGTCGTCGGTCCCACGGGTGCGGGAAAAACCACAGCGTTGAACGCCATAGCCTGCCTCGTGAAGCCTGACTTCAAGATAATCTCGGTCGAGGAGGTTCAAGAGATTAACCTGCCGCAGGAGAACTGGGTTTCCACCATAGCAAGGCCAGGGTTCAGCGGCGGCACCGAGGGCGAGGTCACGCTCTACGACCTCATCAAGTCCGCTGTGCGTCACCGCCCGGCACTGATCATAGTGGGCGAGGTCAGGGGCGAAGAGGCTTACGTGTTGTTCCAGGCTCTGGCCACAGGGCACGGCGGAATGTGCACCATGCACGCGGAAGACGTGGAGACGGTGATTAAGCGTTTGACTCAGCCGCCCATGAACATCCCCATGGGAATTTTGCCGCTGATGAACTGCGTCATCGTGGTCAAGCAGGTGAAGCCTCCGAGCTTCATGTCGTTGGACAAGAGGATTTCCACGCGCAAGTTCGTCAGCGTCTCAGAGATGGACTCGGGCGGCGTCACGCACGACGTGTTCGCTTGGAATCCTTCGGGCGACGTCTTTCAGGAGACGCTGGACGCGAGTTACTTGCTGAGCAAGATTGCGAAGAACCTTGATGTGCCCCTGAGTGTAGTCAGGCAGGAGCTAGAGCGTCGGAAGAAAATCCTCCTGAAGATGGTGGAGCAAAACCTGCGGGACTTCAAGAGCGTGCATCGGGCTCTGAACAATTCACTCGTGGCGGACTTGGCTGAGAAAGAAGCGCAGAAGGAGCAGACCGTACCGTGAAGGCGCCGGGCGGGTTCTTAGGGAAGCTTTTGGGTCCGTTGACTCGCGCCGCCAGTGAAGAGCGGGAGAAGATTGAGCACGAATTGCCCTTCGTCGTCATGATCTTCACGCTCATGTCCGCAAGCGGCGTGTCGCCCTACGACAGCTGGAAAAAGATGCGCAGACTGTCTTTCCTGCCCAGCTTCAGCAAGGAAGCAGACGAAGTCGTCAGACAGGTGGAGGTTCTGGGCAAAGACCCGTTGACGGTTATGCATAGTCGTTCGGAGAAGACGAATTCGAAGCTGTACAAGAGTTTCCTCGGCGGGTTCGTCACGTCGGTGAGGAGCGGCGGGAAGATGGTGGATTTCCTGAAGAGCGAGTTGAAAAGCATCTTCGAACTTAGACACAGCGCGATGACTCGTTCCATCGAGAGAGTCGCCACCTTGGTGGAGGCTTACACGGTCATGCTCATTGTTATCCTATGCACCTACATTCTGTTCGTGGTTTTTTCCTCGACCAGCATGTCTGAGCTGTTGGGTGCGAGTTCGCTGCCTATCTCGCCCGTCATGTCCTACATCATCGCGTTCGTGTTCATGCCTGTGCTGTCGCTGATTTTCATCCTCGCGGCGCATAACATGCAGCGAAGCGCGTTCGGCGACCTCAAAGCCTTGTACAAGAAGGCGGCGGTGGTCATGGCGGCTTTCGGCGGAGTCCTCGTCGCCTTCGTGGCTGTGCCTTCGCTATCGGAGGCGCTTGGACCCATAGGTCTGCCCGAGATAGCCACGATCTGTCTGGCGATGGGTTCGCTCGTGCCAGCGATTCAGTACCGAAAAATGGCTAAGATAAACTACAACGCGGAAGAGTCGATTCCACACTTCATCCGCGACGTCACCGAGGCGCACAAGATTGGGCTTTCGCCCGAGAAGAGCATCGTGCAGGCGACCAGGCGAAAGGGCTACGGCGGATTCTCCAAGCTTCTAGACCTCATGCGAAGCCAGATTGAATGGGGCGTTCCCTTGAGGAAGACTTTCGGCAACATAAGCAGGCAGATCCGAAGCTGGTTCGTAGTCGTGAACTTCGCCATGATGATTGAGACCATCGAAATCGGCGGGAACAGCACGCAGTCGCTGGAGATTCTGAGCGAGTACAGCGAGAAGGAGCGGGAGCTGCAGATCAACCGCCGCGCGATGCTGAAGCCTTACATCCTGCTGGCTTTCATCTGGAGTGCACTCATCGCGGTGACCACGACGATTGTGGCGTTGACTACGTACATGATGACCACGGTCGTGAGCGACAGCCTCTCTTCTGTGGCGTTCATGGCGATGCAGGGTCAGATGCGAATGTTCTCCGTAGGCATAATCCTCCAGTGCTGGATTTCTGGGTTCTTCATCGGAAAAATCAGCGAAGGAAACTTGGGCGCTGGGTTCCAGTGGTCAGCCTTGCTGGCTGGAACGGCGTATGTGTCTCTGGTGGCGTCGCAGCAGTTGCTGTCGGGCATGTTTGGCATGACGTTGGGCGTGCATTGACTCGGTGGAGGTTGACATGTGCCGGCCATATCCATTGACACTTTCTTCGCGTGCACACTTCTGGTTTCGGCTGCCGTGATAGCGACGGCTTTCGTGACTGGCACGCTGCAGACGCAGATAAATGAAACACAGGACCTTAACAAGCAGGAGTATCTGAGAACAATCGCTGACGCCATTGTGTCAGGTTATGGCTCGCCCACGGATTGGGGTTCGACTGGAACGGCTCCCGCAAGCTTCGGCTTGTCCGCCGTCAACGCTTCGGGGTTGTTCGAGGTTGACATCGACAAGGTCAGCCGACTGAACAGCCAAGGGGAGTCTGTATTGAGCTATCCTGAGGTGTCGAAAGCTGCGAGGCTGAACAACGTTGCCTTGGGCATATCGGTTACTCAAATACTCTCAGTAGATGTTGAGCTCGTTGGAAACAGCACTGGAGAGAACTCTACGGCTTACACGTTTAGAGTTCAAGTCAGCCAAGACTCAAGGCAGCTAAGCGCGAGTCTTCACTGCTACGTGGTGACGCCGTCTTTCCTCTGCAGCGTTTCGAACGATACTACGAATATCGGCGAGGGTTGGGTCACCGTCGAGGTCCCGAACTCCTCAAGCGGACCCACCATCCTCGTAGTGTTCGCAAGGGCATCGCTGGACGGCAGAATGACCGCCTATGCCGTCTACCCGTTTGCTCATCTGTCAGACGAGCCTTCCCCAAACCAGACCTATCTCAGGCTAAGCCCATTGAACTATATGCTGAACGTAAGCCCGAACTCTACAGGCGTGGCATCTGAGAACTGCTATGCCCTTTCGTACGCCTACGCTGAGAACTTGACCCAAACGTCAGAAACCGTTTACTCAGTTCCTCGCCTCTTGGATAGGAGTCCCATGATCCTCGTAGTAAACGGCTCAGGCGACTCAGAATCTTTCATAGAGTGGTGCAGTTATCCTCAGGTACCTCTGGAGTTCGGAGCCGACTTTGCAGGCGCGGAGGAAAATGTGTTCACCTACACGGTAGCTATCAAGGACGCGCTCTACAGATTAACGCTGCGATTTGGGGGTGTGATAAGGTGAGACTGCTCCGAGACAAGAAGGGACAAATCCGAACCATAGAGGCATTCTTCGCTGCCGTTCTTCTGCTGTCCTCGCTCACCATCATCCCCGCGGTCCAGAGAACCCCCAATGACACAGCAGCCTCAGGCACCCTTTCCCCAATGGCGTCGAACGTTCTTGCGAGTCTGGACAGCAACGGCAGACTCGGCGACCTGATAGACAACAGCGACTGGATGACGCTCAGGAGTTCCATCCAAGCATGCGTTCCGCCTACTGTGTGGTTCAACGTGTCCGTGTTCGACGAGAACATGACCATTCTGAATACTGAACTCATTTGCAATGGAGGCACAGTCAACGACAAGGTTGAAGTGGCAGAGTACGTGTGCGCAAGCACGAGCGCAAACTACGCCGTCTACATCGTCAGGCTGCAGTTCGCGGCGGTGGACTGAATGAAGAAGGCTAAGAGCCACCGAGGCGAATCTGGGCAGGTTCTCATCATTACCTCTCTGATAGTCGTCATGCTGCTCCTGTCAAGCGTCATTTACATAACAGAAACCCAGAAGGACATGCCTGAGCACGCAGAAAAAGCTGATGTGAACCCTGCGGCGATGTGGCAGGCTGCCCGGCACACAGTCACCAGCGCCTTAGCGAACGTTTCCGGAGGAGGAGACCCCAGCG
>JBHGBG010000077.1:0-9167 GCA_041946875.1 Bathyarchaeia archaeon | reverse complement strand
TGCCGCCGTAGCTCAGCCAGGTAGAGCGGCTGGCTGTTAACCAGTCGGTCAAAGGTTCAAGTCCTTTCGGCGGCGCCACTTCCCAGTTACATTTATACTGCTGCAGCCTCTCCATCTCCCTTTCTTTTTTCAGTCATCAAAGGCTTCTATATTAGGCTCTGAAGCGTCAGAGTCCCGAGTTTTTCTTTGTATGGACTGCATTTCTTGGTGTGGACGCTGCGGCAAAGAATCAAAGAAAACGTTGTTCCAAAGCTGAGGTGAACTCTTCTGGCTGAACGCTCTGGTAGAAGTCAAAATTTTTTCAGCTCGAAGTCAAAAGTCAAATTTGACTTCAGTACCGTTCGCACCCGAGCCATACCCATCCTCAAGCGAGTCTAGGTGGAAGACTACCCAGCGAAGATAGGGCGCACGGTATGGTTGGAGCAGACAGCACGTATCTTGCTACCTGAACAAGCTGGAAAAGGCGGGTTTGGTCTGCCGAAATAAACGGAGTAGCGCGGTGTTTTTTGAGTTGACGCTTCGGGGTCAAAATTTTCTCGGGTCATGCGAGGGCATCCTTTTCGGGTCGGGCATCTTCCGCTTGGAATGCAGCCATAGTTCCGCCAACATATGGAATCTTGGTTTTCCACTGGATGCCCGGCGAGCTTGGGCCTGGGCCATCGCTGAAGAAAGCACCTTGCGGTTTAGATCGACCATTTGGCCATTCGTATTGGAGTAAGTTGGCTGGAATAGATGTTTGAGCATTAGCAATAGACGTTTCGGAATTTGAAAATACGAAGAAGGCAGTAGAAACCATCAGCACCGTCAAGACAATTGCTGCAATAGTGCGCTTTTTGTTCACCATTTTCACCTTCAGTTTTTTGTTCACAAGCGAGCAAGCCCCGCAAAGGGCTCAGCCTAGCTCATCAAATTCAGATAGCATACGCTATCTGTGAGGCGGTGTATGTAATCAAGCATTATTCATAACTTTGCAAGACGTAACTAGGCATATAACTTTACTAAATCTGATGAAATCATTGCTCAAATACAACAGCAGCCTTCACATACTGCGCGAAAAGCCATCAATGGTAAGCCGCTTGGCAGTCACACTTTGTTAAGTCAAAGTTCCTTCGCCTCTTCTCGACCGCGGGTGCAGACACTTAGTTCAATCTTGCAAACATATACCGTCGTCTTCTTGGCGCAGGTTTGTGTAACACTTATATTCAATGAGTCCGTCAGTAAGATGAGTTAACGCCGACGTATCCCCATGAAAGCCCCACGTTGGCAATTGAAAACGCCACATGCTGCGCTTTCTGGAAAAAAGGTCTACGCGTCAACTCGGCTGCAGGCTGGGGACAACTCTCCAGCAGGGGGGACTATGTTGAAGAACATGTTAGAATTCAGGTGGCACGGCAGGGGCGGACAGGGAGCTTGGACCGCCAGCGAACTCCTCGCCCGAACCGCCATCTCCGAAGGCAAGTACATTCAGTCTTTTCCAGAGTTCGGTCCAGAACGGATGGGCGCACCCGTCACGGCGTTCACCAGGATAAGCACCGAGCCCATAAGGATTCACTGCACGGTCTACGACCCTGACGTGGTCGTCGTTTTGGACAACACGTTGCTGAAGGCGGTTCCGGTAACGGCCGGAATAAACGAGACCGGCGTCATAATAATCAACTCCCCAGACGAACCCAAGACCGTGAGGGAAAACCTGAAAATCCAGAAGGGCAAAGTCTGGACGGTTCCCGCCACCGAATTAGCCCTCAAAATCCTGGGTTCACCCATAACGAACACGGCGTTGCTTGGCGCAGTCGCCAAAGCCACCTCCGTCGTCACACTGGAAGGCATCGCGAAGACAGTGAACGGACGCTTTAAGTCGGATTTGGCGGAGAAGAACAACTTCGTCATAAAGGAAGCTTATAAGGAGGCAAGAACCGAATGAGCCGCGAAAAGAGTTGGAAAGAAATCGCGCCCGCAGGTGTCTGCTCAAAATCGAGCATGGGATTCATGACGGGCGACTGGAAAACTTACATGCCCGTCCGCGACTTGGAGAAGTGCACCAAGTGCCTGCTGTGCGTGATGTACTGCCCCGACGGCGCCATTCGCTGGATGCCCGAACTGGGCAAGGTGGAATTTGACTACAGCTTCTGCAAGGGCTGCGGTATCTGTGCCAACGAATGCCCGACAAAGGCGATTAAGATGGAGCTCCCCAAGCAGGGTGAAGAATGATGGAAACAAAAAACGTGAAGCAACAGCTTTTAGCGCTGAACGGTGATGAGGCGGTGGCGTACGCCGTGAAGCAGGCAGACGTGGACGTCGTGGCAGCGTATCCCATCACGCCCCAGACAATCATCGTCGAGAAGTACAGTGAATACGTGGCGAACGGCGAGGTCAACACAGAATTCGTCTGCACCGAATCGGAACACAGCGCCATGGCAGCATGCATCGCTGCATCGGCAACGGGCGCCCGAACCTTCACGGCCAGCGCTTCGGCTGGGTTGGCGTTGATGCACGAGATGTTGTTCGTGGCGAGCGGCTGCCGCACGCCCGTGGTGATGGCGATTGCCAATCGCGCTTTGTCCGCGCCGTTGAACATCCACGGTGACCAGTCGGACAGCATCGCCGAGAGAGACTCGGGTTGGGTGCAGATTTACGCGGAGAACGCGCAGGAAGTCTACGACTCGGTGGTTCAGGCGTTCCGAATTGGCGAGCACGCAGACGTGCTTCTGCCCATCATCGTGGCGTTCGACGGTTTCATCGTCAGCCATTCGCTGGAGAACGTGAACGTGCTCTCGGACGACGCAGTGAAGGCGTTCGTGGGGGAACGCAAGTTGCCGAATGTGATTACTCACGAAGGCAAGGTCGTGCCGTTCAAGCTGGACCCCGCTAACCCTATGACGATGGGTCCGATTGCCTTCCCCAACTACTACTTCGAATTCAAGCGCCAGCAGGAGGAAGCCATGAAGAATGCTGTCGCCGTGATTCAGCAAGTGCACGACGAGTACGCCAGCCTCAGCGGAAGGGCCTACGGCGACGGACTCGTCGAAGCGTACCGGCTGGAGGACGCCGAAGTCGCTGCAGTCTGCGTCGGCTCCGCCGCGGGCACGGTGAAAAGCATCGTCGACGAACTCAGAAGCGAAGGCGTGAAGGCGGGGATGCTGAAACTTCGAACTTTCAGGCCTTTTCCAGTCGAGGCGGTTCGGAGCGCGCTTGAGGGCGTGAAGGCGGTGGCGGTGTTCGACAAGAGCCTGAGCTTCGGCGGGAACGGCGGCGCAGTGTTCCACGAGGTGCGACACGCCATGTACGACGCCAAGATGCATCCGTTCATTTTGGACTACGTTTATGGGTTGGGCGGGAGAGACACCAGCCCCGAGGAGTTCAAGCGAGTGTTCGACGACTTGCATAACGTCGTGCACGCTGGGCGTGTGGACAAGGTGGTGCACTTCGTGGGGTTGAGAGAATGACGGAGGAATCTGGAGTGACAACGCAAGAGTGGAAGTTTACGGCAAAGGAAATTGCGGAAAAACCAGACCTTTTCCTTTCGGGGCACAGGGCGTGCGCGGGTTGCGCGCCTGCGAACGTGCTGAGGCTGGTAATGAAAGCCACGCGTGGACCGACGATTGTGACTGAGGCGACGGGCTGCATGGAGGTCGCAAGCTCCATCTACCCGTACACTTCGTGGGCTGTTCCATGGCTGCACACCGCCTTCGAAACTGCAGCGGCGAACGCTTCGGGCATAGAGGCGGCGCTCAAGGCGCTGGGGCGGAAAGGCCAGGTGAAGGAGCATGTGGATGTTATTGCATTTGCGGGTGACGGCGGAACTTACGACATCGGCCTCCAAGCATTGTCGGGAGCGGTGGAGCGTGGGCACGATTTCCTGTTTGTGCTTTATGACAACGAGGGTTACATGAACACAGGGATTCAGCGCAGTGGCGGCACGCCGTTGGGCGCAGCGACGACGACGACACCTGCGGGTTCGGTCATGCCTGGGAAGCTGCAGCACAAGAAGCCTATCACGGACATAATGGTCGCCCACGGCATCGAGTACGTCGCCACCGCCTCGCCCTACTACTGGAAGGACCTGCTCGTCAAAGTCCGCAAGAGTTTGGAGGTGGAGGGTCCGGCGTTCCTGCACGTTTTCGCACCCTGCCCGAGGGGCTGGCGGAGTGACCCCGCGAAGAGCATCGAGTACAGCAAGTTGGCGGTGGAGTCCTGCGTGTTCCCGCTGTTTGAAGTGGTGAATGGGCGGTATCAGCTGTCGGTACCCAGCAAGATGTTTGCGCTGGCGCCGCAGAAGAAGAAGCCCGTCGTGGACTACTTGAAGGGGCAGGGGCGGTACAGGCACTTGTTCACGCCACAGGGCAAGAAGACGCTGGATGAGATTCAGCGCTGGACGGACAAGCGGTGGGCGGCACTGCTAAAGAAGGTTGAGCAGGCGGCTTAGCCCCGCATCCCTCTAGAACAGGCAGAAGCCACGGAGAAGGTCTGAATCCGTTCTCGGGGTATTCCGCGAAAATCCACTGCAAGAAATTGGCGCATGTTCATGTTTTTTCAGCCTTTTAGCCATTCATTGCAGAACCAGGTAGTGGGTGGGTCTCATATTGGCGTCAGCGGCAGCCAAAGGCATGTTGAAAACGCGGAGAATATAACTGCAAATGCCGTTCTACTGGTAGAACGCGGTTGTTCTACAACCAGAGCTAATAGATACATGCCGTGAAGGGAAAGGGCGGAGAAAACCAAGATGAAACACGGAATAAAACTCGTGATCGCCGCAGTTCTCTCATTATCAGTAGGCGTTGTATTCGCCGCACCTCTGTATATTGCAGACATGAACATTCACCCCTTCACCGGCGTGCGGCAAGGTCCCAAAGCAGACTTCACCGTCAGCGTTGTCTACGCTAACTTCAGTGTCCACGAAAACGAAGACCCCGAACCGTCTCCAGGCAGCGTCAACCTGAACGTCGTCGACTATTTTGTTGTCCTCAACGTTACGAACCTGTCTGAAGCGCCAGCCAAGGTTGCCATGCTGAAGTTAGGAGCAGCCGAAGACTTCACAGTAAACCTGAGCGTCTTAGGAAGCGAAGTAATCAGTGCATCCTCAGGAGTGGCAGGAGGATACTCATCGGCAGAGGCAGGCTTGGTGGTTGAAGGCGTATGGCTAGACGACGAATGGCTCAATGTAACCTGGATTCCTGGAAACTACTCAGATGGACTGGGAGAAATCTACGCCTCAGAGCCCCACAATGCACCTAGCCAGCGGTCATTTCCCACGACGATTCCGGACCTGCCAGCCGACGCTATTGAGACGGGTTACTGGATTGAAGGTGTACCAGTCACGGAACGCACTGTGGTCACTTCCTCGGGCGACGTCATGACGGAATACACGGCCATCTACGTCAACGGGTCATGGATAGATGTCACAGGCAGAGTCAGAGCAGAATACCCGCAGCCAAACGTCATGGCTTCAAACACGTTTGTCTACGAAACGTTGCACGTGGTTTCGGACAGCTACTACACCGCCATAAGACCCAGAAACATGACTTCGCCCTATATTACACAGGGCATGAGCGTCGTCTATTCGGGCCCAGGCAGATTCGACAAAGAATGGCAGCCCGCCGAGTCGCGGCTAATCATGCTCAAGGGCACAAGATACATCGGCAACACCGGAGGACTACAAGCTCTGGCGTCTGGAGACATGATGCTGTACTCGGCAGTCTGCAGCTACCTGAAAGACAAAGAAGAAATGAACGAAACTTTGGTCAACACGTACGCGACAGCGTTCGACCTCAAGCAGGTCCAACTTGGCAAAACCACCGAAGGCTATCAATACAGCGCGGTGCTTGGCAGCGACTTTACATTTGAGCCTGACGAGTTCGGCGTAGAAGTCTTCATCAAACCCAGGAGCTAAACAACGTGACAAACGCAGACAACGAAACCCTCGAAGGCAAAACCCTCAGCGTCTACAGCTACGTCGTCAAAGAAGGCAAACCCGTCGGACCACGCGAAGTCATGCGCGGCGCCAACCTCAGCAGCCCCAGCGTGGCGTACTGGCACCTGCAGAAGCTTGAAGCCTGCGGACTGTTGGAGAAAAACAGCTACGGCGAGTACGTGCTCAAGGAGAAAGTGAACATCAGCGGGCATCTATGGATAGGCAGAAACCTCGTGCCCAGGCTGATGTGCTACTCCCTCTTTTTCATGGGAGTGGTAGGCACCGAACTCGTGATCATCGCGAGCCAGTTCTTTCTGCATGGAACGATTCCGAGCGCTGACCTGATATACTTAGCGGCAACGAACGCCATAGCCACGGCTCTATTTCTGGGCGAAGGGTTCCTGCTGTGGCGAAAGAACAAGCCTGAGAAGCACGAAAAGAAATCCCCTGTCAACGAAGGACCTGCATCAGGACCTGAAGTAGCAACCTAATTCCTGCCTTATCCTTTTGCTTTAACCGAGACGTAGATGTTATCTCTGATGTAAAAACGCCAGCGCTTATGCTTCCACTCATCCGCGTAGTCCACCCCAATCCTCGTCGTTTGCACTATGCACTCATCGGCCACGCGCTCTGCCGCATCGATATGCAAAGGCGGAACGCACAGGTCCGCGCCGTTCTGCGCCTTCGTCAAACCCATGGTCGTGCAGAGTTTGCCCGGGCCGTTCGCCAAGTTAATCACGTTGCCCTTCGCCGCGGGTCGGCGCTTCTTCATCAGCTCCAAGCCCTCCACGGGTTCCAGTGCCCGCAGCAGGACCGCCTCGGGTTTTCCAGCCACTTCCCCGGCAGTGACGTTGAAGCAGTAGTACATACCGTAGACGAGGTAGATGTACGCGTGTCCCTTCGGACCGAACTGGGGTTCTGTGCGCCTCGTGCGGAGTCCACCGTACGCATGAGACGCCTTGTCCTCGGGACCCTTGTAAGCCTCAGTCTCCACGATTCTGCCCGTGGACGTGCCTTCGGCGGTTTCGTGGACGAACAGCTTTCCGAGAAGCTCCTTCGCCACCGTCAGCGCATCCCGTTCGTAGAACCCTCGGTTCAGAATCATGCACTCACATTGCGGACTCAAAGAAGATAAGTCTTCACTTCAGGCTCGACCAGCGGGGAACAGTCTGCCCCCGACTCTTGCCAACAGCAAAGCATAAACCACGTTCGCCGCCAGAACAACGACCAGCAGGCTGAAGCGGATTTCTGCAGCGAGGGACGCCGTGGACAGGAAGAACCCGTAGTTGCCTATGCCCGCGTTGAGGTTCATCGAACCCATCAACAGCATCACAGTAGTCATCGGAATGGCAGCGAAAACGGACACCTTCTGCCTCATCCGGAACAGCAGCACGTAACTCAACGCCACGGTTGGACCGTAGTACGCGAAGGCGCCCAAGGCTCCAAACGGCCACCCCAACGGGTTGATCTCCGTGGCTACCCTAGCGACGTCTATGGCGTAGAACGTGGTTGCCAAGTCAAATGCCCAGCAAGCCAACGCGACACCCTGCAGTGCAAACAGGACGTGGCTCAGTTTTTCAGTCGAATCCGCAACGGTGAGTCTGGGTCTCCTGAACCTCAGAAACAGCACGCTTGAGAGGGGAAACAGTAGAATCAGCAGGTACAGTATTCCCAGCCACGCGTCGCCTGCCTTGAGGAGGGCAACACAGTTGAAAGCCAAGATGACTGCAACCATCGCTCCGAAGCCTTTGGCTATGCTCATTAATGCGCTCGTGCTTGCTCCCCGCCCTACACGGTTTTCTCGCAGAATTTAAGACTTGTTGCCGACCTGAACTACACATCCACAAGTCGCCTGCAAGAAAGTCGCCTTCATATTTGGAGCCTGATAGAAATAGAATGCAGAAACCTATAGAGGGAGAGTCGCTGCAGATCCCCACGAGTCAGACAAATGTTCCAGACGGAAAAACAGGCAAACTCCATCGCGGGTAGACGTGCCAGTACATCAGCATGCTTTTATTGCCGACACCAAACTACATATCCAAAAACAACCCCAACACCTTGAAGACGGGACCGACATGGTGGAGCTCAGAGAAAACGAAACCCGCATCCTCGCCGCCCTAGACAAACTCGGCGGAAAAGCCGCCGTCGAACAGCTCATGCTCGAGCTTGAACTGCCCGATGCCGCGGTCATGCGCGCAGCCCTAACCCTGCAGGAAAAAAGCCTCGTCAAAATGCATGCAAAACCAGAAACTCGGGTAAAAGTCACCGAGGAAGGCGCCTCGTACGCCCAGAACGGTATACCCGAGAGACGTCTCGTTAACGCCGTAATCGCAGCAGACGGAGAGGCATCCATGAGCCAAGCAGCGAAAGACGCAGACTTAGACCCGCAGTTCGCGCAGATTGCCTTGGGATGGACACAGCGCAAGAAGTGGGCAACCTTCGACTCCAAGAACGGCACACTGCAGGCGAAGTCTGCGCCGAAAGAGGGAAGCGACGAAAGACTCCTGAGCTACCTCTGCGGCAGAGAGCAAGCGACTCTAGACGAGCTAAGCCCTGACCTGCAAACTGCAGTCGGACTCTTGAAAAGGCGAAAGCTGGTGAGCGTTGAAGAAAAAACAGCCAGAGTCCTCGAACTCACGAGAGCCGGAGCGCAGGCAGTTGACGCGGAAGCCGCAGGTCTCATCATGGGGCACAAAGAAGTAACTCAATTAACGCCCGAACTCATCATAACGGGAAAATGGCGTGACGTCAAACTCCGCAAGTACAACATCGAAGCGCCCGTGGCAAAGGCATGGCCCGGCAAGAAGCATCCGTACCTCAGCTTCTTGGACGAAGTCAGAGCCAAACTCATCATGCTCGGCTTCAAGGAGATGACGGGCACGGTCGTGGAAACATCATTCTTTAACTTCGACGCGCTTTACACGCCCCAGGACCACCCTGCACGCGAACCAGACGGAATCTACATGGTAAAAGACCCCGAGTTCGGCGACATCAACGCCTACGTGGACGCGGTCGAGCGGGTCAAGGCAGTCCACGAGAACGGCGGAAGCACGGGCTCCACGGGCTGGGGCTATAAATACTCGGTTCAAGAAGCCAAGCGGCTCATACTGCGCGGACACGGCACCTGCCTCAGCGCCAGAACCCTCCTGAGCAAGGACTTGAAGATACCAAGCAAGTACTTCTCCGTCGCCCGAGTCTATCGCCCCGAAGTCGTCGACAAAACCCACCTCTCCGAATTCAACCAAGTCGAAGGCATAGT
>JBHGBG010000076.1:0-9191 GCA_041946875.1 Bathyarchaeia archaeon | reverse complement strand
CTGGTTCCGGGTGCTGAGACTTCTATCTTGTTGCCGTAGTTGCTGTAGGACGAGTCAAAGTTGTCCGCGCTATTCGTAGCCGAGACCGCAATCACGTTCGTGTAAGATGCAGGATAAGACGGGCTTGTGTCGATGTTCTTGTAGTCGTTTCCCGCCGCTCCGACTAGAACAACGCCCTTATTGTATGCGTAGTTGACCGCGTTCTCCACAAGAGTCGAGTAGGGATAGTTCCCGAGACTCATGCTTATCACGTTCACACCTTTGTCAGTAGCATGAACTATGCCAGATGCGAGGTCGCCGTTGTTTCCATATCCGCCAGAGTCAAGGACTTTCTCAGCCCAGATTTTGCACAATGGGGCTACTCCTGCGACGCCGAGCGCGTTATTCGTTACCGCAGCCGCTATGCCGGCGCAGTGAGTCCCGTGAGAATGGTCATCCATCGGGTCGAAATCATCGTTGACCCAGTCGTTCCCACCAGCCTTGTAGTTTGCCGCCAGATCTGGATGGTCGTATTTGATGCCCGTGTCAATTATCGCAATCACAACCTGGCTTGAACCTTGGCACGTGTCCCAAGACGCGTTGGCTTTAACCATCGGCATGTTCCACTGCAGGTTCCAGTTGGTGTCGCTTGGAATGAGCGTTGCTTCGCCGATGCCGTTGCGCTCAACGTAGGCGACTTCAGGCATTCCTTTCACGTTTTGAATGAAACTGTCTTCGGCGCCTGGAGCAACCTTGACGACCAGTGCCTTGAGTTGCGAGATGTCTCTCTTCACCGTGGCACCGAGAGGACTTAGAAGTGAGCGGAAACTCTGAATCGAACCTTCTTCTTTCAGGCCAATGATGACTTCGCCTTGGACAAATCTTGGCGATTGAGCTGCAGATGAAAAGTGAATGCTTGGCAGTAGCATCGCCGTTAGAATCGATATTATGCATAGACAAATCAGGATTCTGGATTTTCGCATAGTCTATTCTCCTTTCTCCTATACTTGGTTATGAACTACAGTTTGTGGAAGGACGTAACTCATAGTTAAGTTTTGTGAACAAATCGACGAGATGTTCTATAACTGAAATTTCATGTTTCATTTTTAAGGGGCTTTTAGTGGTCGAAGCTGGCTTCAGGAAAGCTGCAGCAACAGGGTCACCACCATAAGGATCATGATAAAGCTTATTCGAATTCGGGATAACGGCGTCTCAGGTTACACAAAGAAGCTTCAGGAGTCAGTCCGAGAAAAGTTCCTGTTGACCGCCAGCTCTTCCGTCGTAGCTCGGGAAGTGAAGCTTTCCACTCTTCATCTGAAAGCTCTTCGAGCACGTTTTACTGCTTGAATCCCTTCATACAGGATGGTTTTTAACTTACTCATAGACTCAAAATATGAGAGATTGTATCCACATATGGTGAGCTCTCTATTTTTTCCTGTGTCTGCTACAAATTCCTTCAGTCTTTGAACGCATTCGACATGTTTCCTGTCCACTTGCGTATTAAAGGTGAAATGCGTAGTAAAGGGTATCCGCTGAACATTGCTGAAAAAACCTTCACACAAGTACTCTGCTAAATGTTGCTGGATACACGAGCCAAGCCTCAATTCAAAGTCGTGTATTTGTACACTATCGATGTAGTCAATATTCTTCCTTAGAAAATCGATAGTCTCTTCGACATCTTTAGCGGATTCGCCTGGATAGTAGACCACCCAGGTAGTACGAACCTTCAGCCCAGTCTCATGTGCGTCTCTAATTATGCGCTCGTTTGTTCTTGCAGATGTTCCCTTAAGCATCCGCCTTAACATATTTTGACTGCCGCTTTCAACCCCAAAGGTGAATGCGCGACATCCAGTCGAATACATTCTTTCAAGCACACCCTTGGTTACGCTGGGCATTGAGTAGATTTCGCCCGCCCAGTAAATGTCCAGATTTGACTCCCGCATTAGTGTCATGATCTTCTGGAATCTTGGAAGGTTATAACACATTATTTGATCATGCCAAGCGAAAACCTTTGTTGACGGATATTTACGTTTGAGATGGTCAAGCTCACCAACAACGTGTTCCGCAGACCTTTCCCTATACATGCGCTGGCAAGTTGCGCCCGAAATGTCGTTACAGAATCTGCATTTTCCCCAAGGGCAACCCCTCGTCGTCAGGACGGGTAAGGCAGGAGAGTATTTTCGAAGATCAAAGTCATCATAGCAAAGATAAGGTAATGTATCAAGGCTTTCAATAAGACTTCTTGTTTTAGGTTGGACTATGCATCCGTCTTTTGTCTTTGTGAAGAGCCCAAGCACCTCGTCAAGCTTTTTACCTCGAACTATGGACCCAACCAAACGAGGGAACGTCAGCTCCCCTTCTCCACCTGCGACAGAGTCTACAAACGGCAGTGAGAGGTACTCTTCACACAGTTCGGGATACCCAAAGAGTGCACCCCCAAAAACAACATAGAGACCATAACAACTCTTGACTTTCTTAGCAAGCTCAAATGCCATCTCAAAGCTTCTCTTTGACTCATTTAAAGAGAAACCAACAAGGGCGAATTCGCCTGTTGCTAACCTGTCTAGCAAAGCTTTCTCCCCTTGAGCAGCATTCTTCACAAAAGCGAGGTCGAGAAACTCTGCTTCATGTCCTGCTTGCCTTAGAGAAGACAACAAGTAGGCACAGCCCAGCTGGGGGTAAGTTGAAGGACCCTGAACGTTGACTAGAAGGGTTTCTTTCATTCGGGCGTTCTCGCCTGATGCCCTGTTTTTTATTTGCTTGTCAAGCGCTTACCGCAAGGCAAGATTTTCGAGTATTCCTTGATCAATCAAGGACAACAGCCAGTTGAATCTCAATAGGCCCTTCCAGAGGCTAATTACGACTCTTTCTGCTCGCTTTAATCGCACAACATCATGTGATACTTGTCTTCTCTGGAATCTCTCAAAAACCTTCTTCGCGAAGAGAACAATCACAGCAGTTGCTGCCATCACGGCGATTGCTGCGATAAGCTGGAATTCAGGGATGACGGTGTAGACGTAGTATTCGCCATTCTTGTCGGCGATTGCAAGGTTGCCTGCTTTGTCTTGTGCGGAGATCTCGTATAATACCCCAGTTCCAGCCTCAAAGCCTGGAATCTGTCCGGAATAGATGCTCCCTGATACGAGACTCATAGTGACGTTTGTCCAAGTTGCTCCGCTGTCTCCACTGTATGAGAGGAGAACCTCGCGTACTCCCGATACATCATCCGTTACAACTGCCGTAACGTCAACGCTCTGGTGGGGTCCAACATTCGTAGAAGAAGGAGTTTGGGACAGGGAACCAATAGTTGGAGGCGCTCGGTCTTCGCTGCTCGAAATCTGTATTCTATATTCTTCGCCGATTCCAGGGGCGTTGAGTACTGGCATCGAAGTTCCATCTGGTAAAGTTACGGCACCGTTCCACAACACAATTGGACGATGGAAGACTTCGTTGTTTTCGTCGCCAAACTCAAACATGAATCGGATGACTTGGGCCTTCAAGTCAATGCGGCCAGATACACCGAACTGCCCATTAAGGGAGTATTTTGTAGGATACAGCCCGTTTGGAGCGTCATCAGTGATTGTGAAGTTGTCAAGTCTGAAGGTTTCATTCAGGGATTTAATGTGAACTATTCCACTCTGTGAGAAGACTTGTTTGCTGTACGGATCATAAGCCTTCCACGTCGCCATTGAGAACTCTTGGTCTACAAGGTAGGGACCAGCAGTATAAGACTGGCTCAAATCTGTTTGTGGATGAAGATATGGAGAATTGTCGACTGTTCCATGCCACTCTCGGTCCATTGAGCACGCGCCAACGAATGTTACTTCAGGCCCTCCTGACACTTTCAAGTTCGCTGTCATGTCGCCCACTACCACAAAACCACCCCAGTATTCTGTTCCGCTTGGATTAGGCAAATAATCCATCCAAAGCAGGTTCTCCAGCTTTCTCGCGATCCAGAAGGGCGTGCCCCTCGCAACCACTTTAGCCTGCAATATCGAGCCATTTCCCGTTGCAATAGTTATGTAATATGTGGCTTTTTGCTCATCGTACGACTGGAAACAAACTGTATCACTTGTCAAACTGTTATGAAGCGTCGGAAGATCAGGCACCGGAGAAGGAGGATGATTTGTGAAATATATTGGACCATTAAGGGAAATTACTTGCTCCGCGCCTTCATCTAAGACCAGGCGAATGTAGCCCTGGTCGCCTTCTTCAGGGCCAGCACGGAACCCTCCAATGAGTGCCAGGTTGTGTTGCCTATCAGCCGTTTGTCCAGAAGCGAAGAACAACCACGTGTTTGTTGCTGTGAATGGAGGCCTTTTCACAACAGTGCCGTCGGAGCTTAAAATTGTGGCGAACGAGAACTTGTATTCATCGTCAAAGGTCGGATAATCAGCAATTCGAGTGTTGCTCGCGGGGATATATTCTTCGCCGATTGTCAGAGCCAGTTCTGTGCTTGTCAGTGAAGGGTCTGCGGCGATTGATGCACGAACAGAGTATTTTCCTGCCTCAGAAATATAGCCTTCGAAATAGTATCCGCCGTTCTTTGTCACGGTTTCGTAGAGTGTTTTCCAGCTTGAATTGGGGGATTTAATCTGAATCTGGACGGTCACTCCAGTCGGGAGGTCGTTGCCGGTTCTCAAAAAGCCAAACACGATTATGCGATCATTTGAACGGGCTTCCTGAGCTGTACAGCTAATAGTCAACACCGTGTCCTCACTCCTAACAGGTGGCACAAGTCCTGGGAAAAACAATTCAGCTAGAACTACGAGTAGCGCAAATGCAGTAAGAATCTTGACAAAGAATCTTATGACTCCACACCTCTTTCCTCAGCCAGTAAGCAGGCAAGGTTTTGACTTCAATCTCCAGCGCACAAGTAGAATCTTCATCCAGCACGGATTGTCTCCTTCACTTGACTTTCTGCGCGGTAGAAAGTTCAGGTTGGCAACCTTAGCTGTGTGGAAAAAGCGTCAATTGTAGCTCTCTGTTGAAAAGAATGAGAACGACGACAAGCAGTATGAAGCCTGACATCATCAGCAGGTGGGCAAGTTTCGATTTCAAAGGTTGAGGCACATACCGAAGCCAAAGCGATGGAACAACAATTAGAGGCACATACAAAGCAAAGAGAAAGAATAAAACTACATTCAGCCAGCCAAGAATAAAGAAAGCTACTAGCTCGGCAGCTCCAATGAAAATTGACAATCTGCGAAGTCTCACGGTTGCTTTCAATCCTTTAACAACTGCAACCGTGTTCTTTTTTGTTTGCAGGTCAGTCCTATAATTCTCGATTTCGTGGTCAAATCGATGAATCATCGCAAGGAGAGCGAAGACAGAGGATATGACTACGGCTTGGGCAGTCACGTTGCCAATGACTGCGATTCCTGCAAGAAAGGGCAGAAAACATCCGGCGAATTGGATTAATGTGGAGAATGGATATATCATCTTGAGCCTGAATGGCGGCGCAGAGTAAAGTGTCCCGAAGAGCGCCATGACGCAGGCGATTAGCAAAAGGCTCAATGAACCCATCCACGCAGAGAATAGTCCAATCAACAGGGCTGAAAACGTTACAAGAAAGGCTGTCCTACTGGATATCACTTTCGTCACTATCAGCTGCTTTCCAGTGAGCTTCTCTTTAACCGTGTCTATTTCAACATCAAAACAATCGTTAACAGCTTGGATGTAGCAGAGAATCATTGGCATTCCTAAGACTAACCCTTGGACCTGAACTAGCGAAAAACTACCGTTGAGAGAACTAAGCGCGAAGGCAAAGCCCAAGA
This sequence comes from Bathyarchaeia archaeon, assembly GCA_041946875.1. GTDB lineage: Archaea > Thermoproteota > Bathyarchaeia > Bathyarchaeales > Bathycorpusculaceae > JADGNF01. Next base: position 3,435 of record JBHGBG010000076.1, on the reverse strand, counting down.
CCGCCGCTCCGAACCATTTCTGCCATCCACTAACATCGACAAGTCTGAGAATACCTTTCCCGACCATAGTGACTTTGTCTCCTCTCACCTGGTCCATCTCCAATTTAGCTCATGTGTCGTTTGTATTATATTCTTGGTGCTTTCTAAAAAGGGAGAGAACAATCTTTCATGTTCCCATAATGCTCGGTCATATGTGCGAGTTTCCTTAATGCATGCAACCAAACTCGCGGAAAAAGACACCTAACACCATCCTAGAGGCTTCCCGCGCTCAGTATCTGTTGTATCGAATCCTGTCCGCCATTTGTCCAGGACTCAGCGACGCCACAAATTTGACGGCTGAATCCCACTCATCCTGACTTCGGAACCAGGCATTATACCCGTATTTCATAGCTCGCATGTAGATTTTCTTGTTTCTTGAGTCCCACAACTCTTGATATTTGTTCAAGACCCTCGTTGAAAAATTGTTTTTCTTATAGGCACCGATAATTGCTTCTGCGCAGAGCTCTCCAGCTTCCAGGGAAGGTCGCACTCCCTCGCAGTACCAAGGCGTTGCCTGCCCTGCTGAGTCGCCCACCATCATGATATTGCCGCTCACAAATTTGCGTAAAGGACCTATGGGAATTGAACCGCGTTCGCATCGGATTTTCCGCGATTTTTCCAGCATTTTGTTGTATGGTTGGTAGTTCTTGAGAGCATTCGTAAAATTCGCTTTGGTGGTCGCTTCAGGATGGTCGGTGGAAGGCGTTACTGTGGCAAACCCGAATCTTGCGGTTTTTTCATCCAGAGGATACAGCCATCCTCCGCCGTTTCCGTACTGTCTGCCTGCAAATATGCGCATGCGTTCCGGATCTTCAACGTCGCAATTGGATAGGAGTTCGCCATAGGCATGACTGTAGAGTCGGGGCAAAGGAATCCCAAGTTGGCGCGCCGCAAAAAAAGCTGATCCCGAAGCATCAACAAGTACATCGTATTGAATTTCCGAACTTGCTGTGACCAGTTTGTGTTTCGAGGGTCGAAACAGCGCTTTGTTGCTCTCAAACGTCAATGCTTTCTCATGTTCTTGTACCGTTAGGTTGCCAGTTCTTTGTGCTTGGTGAAGCAGTAGGTGACAGGCTTTTTGGTAGTCAATCGTTACAAATGGGCTGAAGTCGTACTGGAACCGCGCCGAGACCCCTGTTGGAGACTCGTAAGAGAAACGAGTATAACGCTGCAGAACTGCATCGCTGAGTCCAAATTTTTCAGCGATGTCAGGAAACGTGAATGGCGAGGTTTTTGTTGGGTCCCCTATTTCGTTCTTGTCGGTTATGAGAACGGTTGCGTCGACTTTGCTGCAAACGTTCATTGCAGTAGACAAGCCTGCAAAACCGCCCCCGACAATGACAACGTTGTATTTATCCATGTGTAGCCCGCCCAAGGTAAGCTTGGGTCAAGAAAACAAGACACGCAAGTTCTCCAACAACGAAGAGCAATCCTTGAAGAAGAGTAAATGCTCCATCTTGGAGATTGTGTTTTTGTCAAGAGTTGAGAAATGATGCGAAACTCTCGCTCGCTGCTCATTCTTTTTCATGTTTCGACAACCGGATGATTGTTGCCACAAGACCTGATATCTTGACATATAACTCTCCGAGAAATCTTCGCTTGCCAAGGCTCCCAATGCAACTAGACCAGCTAGCCTTCCAGAAGCAACTGCGTGGACTATGCCACATCCCAGCAAGGGGTCAACCATTCCTGCAGCATCCCCAACCGCGAGGCACGAAGGACCGAAGATTCTGGGTGACTGAGATAGAGGAATCATTGCTGCGCCAAATTCCGTTATCGCCTTGTCCTTCAGAGACATGTCAGCATTTTGCAGGGCAGTGGCGTAGAAGCGGTCTAGGAGATACTTTATGTTTTGTTGTGATTTTCTGAGATCCGATAGCAAGCATCCGACTCCAACATTAAGGGAGTCCCTTTTGGGAAAAATCCAGCCGTACCCCCATGGGGATATCTGAGAACCGTAATAAAGATCATAATAATCCATACTGTTGTCCTTAAAACTAAGTTCGTAAGTAGCTGCTATTGCGGTGTTTTTCGGGGTGGCCTTAAAGCCCAGGGACGGAAATGTTTTGCTTGCCAGCGTTGAAACGCCGTCTGCAAAAATCACCATCTTGCAGGGTGTGCAAACAACCTCGCCGCCCTTAGTCCTTGCATAGACAACTGTGCTCTTGCCTTCCTTTCTCACGCTATCGACGACAGTTTCATAACTTAGTTGCGCTCCGCTTTTCACAGCTTCGCCAGCCAAGAAGTTGTCGAACACTTCCCTGCGCACGGTAACATGCTGTTCATGACTGACTCTCTTACCCCACGGAAAATGATGAACCTGATATGATACTCTCTTTTCTACCACATGCTCGGGTAGAGACAAGATTCTGGAAAGGTCGTATGGCATGCCGCCTCCGCACACCTTTGGCTGGGAAGGTTTTCTCTTTTCGACCAGTTGCACTTCGAAGCCTGAACTTGCGATAACCTTTGCTGCCGTGGCACCAGCAGGACCTGCGCCGATAACAATTACATCTTTCATTGAGGGCACCGGCGAAATAGAATTTTGTCTTGTGTTTGTTGTGTCAGTTCTTACGCCTTTAACGACTATCCTGAAATCTGCCTCAGGATTCAACGATTAAAGTCGCACTGCTGAATGCTATCGGTATCCCCGCTTGGGAAAAAATTTCAAATGATATGGTGTAGCTGCTAGGAAGAGGCTGCACTGTTCCCTCATACAGGGTTATGTTAAATACTTGCCCAGCCCTCAGATCCCCGGGTCCATAGTCCTGTTGGTAGATGACTCGATAGGCGCTGTTTCTTGCCGTTAGTTTAGCGGTTACTCCCGTCAGATTATGGTATGTGGTGCCCGATAGATAAAACTCGATGTGGTCTCCAGGATGGTATACTTCCTTGTTCGAAGATAGGGAGCATTCCATGAGGCGCCCAATAGTGGGATTGTCGGCAAGATAGCGGGCAAACTCGGTTAGTCTTGCCTCATTTACGTCCTGGTGAGTGAAATGCACGAGCGCGTGATAAGCGTGAGTTGTGAAGTTCTTGGTTTCGCTGAATTCGTGCATTGGCCCTGTTTCCAAGATGTCGCGTGTGTTGCTGTGATAATTGTCCGACCTCCATTCGTCGACTCCGATGAGTTCATCATACCAGTAGGCGACGAGAATGTTGTGCGTTCCGTCTCCTCCAATTGCCAAGTTTTCGAATGGTGCTGCGACTCCGAAGATACCGCTCGTATCCTTTGGCATGACGGGATAGTACTCAAAGAAGTTGCGGTACGCAGTCTCATTCATGATTACGGTATCAACATGGGTGGTGTTAAACACGCAAAACGTGCCGCTTGGCGCGAAGCCCGCCGTCCTCGTCAAGTAGAAGGGATACCATCGCCAGCCGGCAGGGACAGGC
>JBHGBG010000075.1:0-10127 GCA_041946875.1 Bathyarchaeia archaeon | reverse complement strand
TCGTCGTCAGCGGCTGCGGAGACGTCATCGCCAAGTTCACCGCTGTCAAGGACTGGCGCCTAGCGCACATGGAGAAGCATGAGTACTACGGCGAGTACGCCGCCAGCCTCGCTTGGATGAGCGCTACGCTCGTGGAGGAAAACGCCGCCTGCATTCAGCAGGGCAACGAGGAAGGCGCCCGAGTGCTGCTTGAAGCGCTCATAAGCTGCGGCGTGTCCATGAGCATCGCGGGCAGCAGCCGACCCTGCAGCGGCAGCGAACACCTTTTCAGCCACGCCTTGGACATGATTAGACCAGCGCAGGGCATGCACGGCGAGCAATGCGGCATCGGCGCGATAATGATGAGCTGCCTCTACGGCGCAGACTGGAAGCGCATCCGGGACACGCTTAAGCGTTTGGGTGCACCCACGTCCGCCAGCGAATTGGGTGCAAGAGATGAGGACATCGTGGACGCCTTGGAGTTGGCTGCGAAGATAAGGCCAGACAGGTACACCATTCTTCAGAAGTTGTGCATGAGCCGCGACGACTGCCGGAAGGTGGCGAAAGCCACGGAAGTCATAGCCTAAGCGCCGTTCAAGTGCCGAATCGGTCGTGACGGAGCACTTGGTCCAGGGATTTTCTCTTGGGTTCCCGCAGTTCTGTGCTCGTGTAGCCCACGGGCAGCAGTGAGACCACGCGGTGGTTCTTGGGCAGGTCAAGTATCTGTTTTATCTTGTTCTCCGCCGAGTCCTTCGGGTTCTTAAGGTCGAAGACGCCTATCCAGCTTGTGTGCAGCCCCAAGCTTTCAGCCGCCAACGCCATGTTCTGCGTGGCTGTGGTTCCGTCCTCGACGAAGTGGTAGGGGTCTTCCTCTGGGTTCACCGCAACCGCTATGCATAGGGGCGCTTCGCGGAGGGCTTTGGCGAATGCTGTCGGAGCGGCTTGGCTCAGCTTGTCTTTCTGCGCTTGGTCTCCTATGACTATGAATGTCCAGGGCTGTCGGTTGAGCCACGAAGGCGCCCATCTGCCCGCTTCGAGGATGGCTGTGAGCTTTTCCTCGGGCACGGGGGTGTTGTCGTATCTTATGATGCTGCGTCTTTTCCGTATAGTTTCCAAGACTGGGTTGTCTGTCATTGCGGTCTCCTCAGTGTTCTGTGGGTGTGGTTTGCGTTAAAAAAACTTTGGACTCGCCAGTCTATGATAAGGGAGAAGGCAGGAGGGAAGTGCCTGTTTGTGGCGCTTATGGTTTAGCTTCTGCTGGCTTGGCTTCCGCGGGGGGCTTGGCTTCGGCTGGCTTCGGCGGCGTTTTGAAAGTTTCGACAAATTTGGTCTCAGCCATATCGGGGAAGAACTTTTGGATGTCCATAGCAATACCGCGTTTGGCGATTTGTATGCCTTCGACGTAGAAGGTTTCTTCGGGCATGTCGATTGTCAGCGTCTTGTCCTGCAGGGTAAACTTGATTTTGCCTTCTTCCACGACTGGAATGCGTCTGTGGATGAGGGCAGCGATTTTTTCTTCGCTCGTCTCCAGCTTCTTCGTTACGGTAACTTCGTAGACGAGGGTTTTCCCAGCCAATGGTGGGTTGAAGTCCAAGAGCACGCGTCCTGCGCCGATGCTGCGGATGGTGGCGTTCTTTCCGCCGTATTCGATGCGCATGCCCACGGCGGGGTTGTTGATACCTTTCTCGAAGAGCTGTTTGAGGTGGACGCGTTTCACTTTTTCGGCGTCTCTGGGTCCGAAGGCTTTCTCGGGTGGAACTTCGACCGTGGCGGTTTTGGCTGGTTCCATGGTTGAGAAGCTGTCGTCTATGGCTTTGAGCATCCAGCCTTCGCCGACGACCATGAGTTTGGGTTCGTAGACTTCTCCTTCTTTCTGGAGTTTCTCCTTTTTTGCGGTTTCTTCGACTGTGGTGTCGAAGGTTTCGTTCGTTTCCTTGATTTTGGCGGTGTAGTTGATTAGTATGAAGTCGCCTTTTTGCAGTGCCATAACGGTTCACTCTTGCGGTTCGAAATATGGTTTGTTGGGCTAATAAAAAGGTTTCAGTGATGATTTCGACGTTTATGGTGTTTGGCGGCTGGTGCTGCGGAATTGGAGCGGGCCCCGTCTGGTGAAGGGGGGCGGCTGCTCCTTTTCGGGCTGGAGTAAGCCATTCTTGGGCTTGCGGGTTCACTTTGTCTTCAGTTTCTCATCCAGAATGCCTAGCAGAACTTCAGGCTTGACAGGCTTAACCAGAAAAGCGTCCACGGATTTGTCGAGACATCCGTTGGCGAATTCTTCAGGCGGCGAGCCCGTGAACACGATTCTTACGGCTCCAGGCGACGCTTCTCGAATCACAGGCAGAAGACGGGTGCCGTCCATATCAGGCAAGCGCACATCAAGGAGAGCTGCGTTAAAGCGGTTTTGCCTCAAGTAGTGGAGGGCGTCGCGGTAGGTACCCGCCGTGGTGACTGCGTAGCCTTTCTTCTCGAAAACTCGTCTGAACACCCTCAGGATGTAGGGGTCATCATCTACCACAAGAATTGTCTTCTTGACTTCAGCCATGCCTTGACCTACTCCAAATGCTTCTGTGAAGACGTCGGTCTCAGCCATGGAGATAACAAGCTTCGAAAAAGACTTATAGCTATTTGTGGTTTCATGCGAGAGTCACAAGACGCTGGACAGGAAACGCAGACTCAGCCAGCGCGGCGCACGAAAGAGTTATACATGCGTCAAGGAAAAAAACGTTGAAAAGGTGCCACAATGAGCGCCATGGACCAGACCAGCCCGAGCCTCTTCGGATTCCTCGATTTACCAACCATAATCGCCCTCATAGCCGTGGCAGTGGCAGCCATAACTGCCGAAAGACTCATCGCACGGTACCTCTCCCGCGTAGCCAAACGCCTCAGGATGGACCCACACACCACTAACAACCTCGTCCTTACGTTCCGCATCCTCATCCTGTTCTTCGCCGTAGCCGCCATGGCAAGCATCGGTCGCCTGCAACCCGAGTGGATTCTGTCGCTGTCCGCCATAGGCGGCGCAGCCCTAGGTTTCGCGTCGACGAAGACCATAGGCAACTTCATAGCTGGGCTGTTCCTTCTGGCAGCGCGCCCCTTCAAAGTCGGCGACTACGTCCGCCTCGGTACGGTCGAGGGCATCGTGCAGGAAATCAACATCAACTACACGAAAGTCCTGACCATAGGCAAGAACACCATCTCGGTAAGCAACCTGCAGATCCTGGACCGCGACATCACCAACTTCTGCGAGGACGAACTCCACTGCTACACGTTCGAAATAGCCTTCAGCCACGAGGTATCCACGAGCAAAACCGCGGAGATCTTCATCCGAGTCTTTGAGAAGCACCTCAGCGAACTGCCGAGACCGCCTGCCTACATGCTCGCTAGGTCAAGCGGAATCGAACGGGTCTACATGGTCTACCTGTACGTGGACAAACCCGAAGACATCTTCACGTACAGACCGCTGATTGCCGAAGAACTATTCGACCTTTGGGACCAAGCCAGAACAACACGTTGACTAAGTGGCAGAATCACTTTAATAGCCGCACGCCAACACTCACCTTGCGCAGAGGAAAAGACAATGCCAAAGAAACCCGAAAACACCCCAACACTCGCCGCAAAGGCGGAAAACCTAGGCAACTTGGTGGAGTATCAGGAAGGTTCCGTCGTCAGCCGCACCCTCGTCGACAAGAAGGCGGGCACGGTTACGCTTTTCGCCTTCGACGCCGGTCAGGGCTTGAGCGAGCACACCGCGCCGTACGACGCGCTCGTGTATGTTTTCGACGGCGAAGCCGAAGTCACCATCGCGGGCAAGCCCGTCCGACTGAAACCAGGCGAGCTCACGTTGATGCCTGCAGGGAAGCCGCATGCGGTCAAAGCGGTTTCGCGGTTTAAGATGATGCTCATTATGGTTCGCGCCTGAGCCGCCGGTTTTCGCAGTTTTGGTGCAGAAGGCTTATTAGTCTCGGCGCTTCGGTAATGTACGAGGTCTCGTAAAATGTGCGAGTACTCGTAACCCGCACGGAGGCAGACCGCAAGATGGAAACAGGACTCTCGTACGAAGCCGAAGAATACGTCGAAGAAATCTACAGGCTCCAAAAACAGGGCGGAACCGCAAAAACCACCGAGCTCGCCCAAGCTCTTCACGTCGTCCCAGGCTCCATAACCAACACCATCGAGCACCTCGAAAAGCACGGCTTGGTGACCCACGTGCCCTACCGAGGCGTGAGGCTGACGGCAGAAGGCGAGGCTCTGGCCATAGACGTCATCCGAAGGCACCGACTCGCCGAACGCCTTCTCACCGATGTCCTCAAGGCAGAGTGGAGCAGCGTACACGAAGACGCCTGCAAGCTCGAGCACGCCCTAACCAAGAACGTCGTCGCCCTTCTAGAGAAGCGCCTAGGGCACCCGAAATCCTGCCCGCACGGCAACCCAATTCCCAACGAGAACGGAGCCTTCAAGGAAGAGGAACAACCCACCTTGGCCGAAGCGAAACAGGACGAAGACTACACCGTGGTTCGGATAACGGACGAGAAGAGGGAAAACCTCGCAGTTCTGGAGGAAGTCGGCATGAAACCCGGCGCCCACATTTACGTAGTAAAAAAGAACCGCGAAGTTTTCCTGACTATCAACGGCAAGCCCCATCAGTTGAGCCGTGGTCTCGCCGAGCACGTTTATGTCAAGCCCGAAGGGAGGAAGAGTCTTGTTCGGGTTTAGACGCAGCCTAGCCCGTGACACCGCGCAGCCCTGCTGCGGACAGCACCTGAGCCTCGCAAGCCTGAACGAGGGAGAAACCGGCGTCATGATCCGCGTGGAAGGCGGTTTCAACGCCACCCGCAGACTGGCGGAGATGGGACTGACGCCAGGAAGCGAAGTCAAACTCCTCAGGAAATGCGCGTTCCACGGACCCGTAGAAATCGAGGTCCGCGGCGTGGCTCTCGCCATAGGTCACGGCTTGGCGTCGAAGGTCTGCGTCGAACCGCTGAAGGCCAAGTCCGATGAGTGAAGGGCAAAAGCCAGCCGAACTGAGGATCGCTCTGGCCGGAAACGCCAACGTCGGCAAGAGCGCCATATTCAACCAACTCACCGGCTTGAACCAGGTGACGGGCAACTGGCCGGGCAAGACAGTAGAGCGCGCCGAGGGCACGCTGCATTTTAAGGGCTACAAAATCCGCATCGTCGACCTTCCGGGCACGTATTCGCTTTCGGCTTATTCTATGGAAGAGATCGTGTCGCGGGACTACCTGGCGGTGGAGAAGCCGGACGTCATCGTCAACGTCGTGGACGCCTCGGCGCTTGAACGCAACTTGTACCTGACGCTGCAGCTGCTGGAGCTGGACGCACCCGTCGTTGTCGCTCTGAACCAGGTGGATTTCGCAGCCAAGAAAGGACTCCGAATTGACGCGGAAAGGCTCTCCAAAGCTCTTGGCGTGCTAGTGGTTCCGACCGTGGCAGTAACGGGTACAGGTATAAGCGAGCTTCTCTCAGCAGTCGTCGCCGAAGCCACACAGCAGGAGAAGCACCAGCGCCTCCAAGTTGTGTACGGCAAAGAGATAGAAGAAAGAATCCAAATCATCCAAACCCTCGTCGCCACAAAGCTGCCGCAGTTGTGCTCGGTCTACACGGCAAGGTGGGTTACCATCAAACTGCTGGAGAGAGACGCTGACATCACTGCCAAAGTCCTCACCTACGCCGAGGGCAAAGCGGTGCTGGAGCAAGCTGAAAAAGTGACGTCTGAGCTGGAAACGGTCCACGGCGAAAGCGCGCCCGTCGTGATGGCTTCTGAACGGTACGCTCTCGCCAGCAAACTCGCCAAAGAAGCCGTTGTCGTGGAAGCGCCGCCGAAAATCAGCCTGGAACAGAAGCTGGCAGCGGCAACCACCCACAAGGTTTTCGGCTACCTCATCTTGGCAGGCGTCGTTGCCGCGACGTTCGCCATAATCTTCTCCGGGGGAAGCTACCTTTCCGCCGTGCTGGACAGCGGGCTGTCTTGGATGTCGGGCGGCTTGGCGAATCTTCTCGGTTCTGTCTTGCCGTCTGCGGCGGTGGATGTGGTTGTGAAGGGCGTATTCGGCGGCATCGCCGCGGGCGTCACGATAGCTTTGCCGTACATCGTGCCCTTCTACGTGATTCTGGCGTTGCTGGAGGACAGCGGTTACCTGCCGCGCGCGGCTTTCCTGATGGACACAGTCATGCACAAAATCGGGTTGCACGGCAAAGCCTTCATCCCGCTCATGCTCGGCTACGGCTGCAGCGTCCCCGCCTGCATAGGCTGCAGAATCATGGAAACCCCACGCGAACGCTTCCTATCCGCCTTCGTCGTCGTGCTCATCCCATGCGCCGCACGAACGGTCGTTATTCTCGGTCTGGTCGGGCGGTTTGTCGGGTTGCCCGCTGTCCTTGGATTGTACGTTTTCGACTTGGTCCTAGTCTTCGCCCTGGGCAGAATCGCTTTCAAAGCCCTGCCGGGCGAACCCGTGGGGCTGATTATGGAGATGCCCAGCTACAAGAAGCCGTCCGCAAAAACCATAGCCCTCAAGACGTGGACCCGAACGAAAGACTTCGTCTACGTCGCCTTCCCCATCATGGTCGTGGGCAGCATCGCCGTCGAAGCCTTCGCCCTGTCAGGCTTAATGCCGGTCCTCGTTGATGCAGCCAGCCCAGTCATGACATGGTGGCTCGGGCTCCCAGCCGTCGCAGCCATCCCGCTCGTCTTCGGCATCCTCCGGAAGGAACTCACCCTCGTCCTGCTATCCACGACGCTCGCCACCGTCGGCTTAGGCTTGCAGTCGCTGAGCCCGGTCCAGATGATTGTCTTCGCGCTGTTCGTCATGATTTACATCCCGTGCCTCGCCACCATCGCGGCGTGCAAGAAGGAGTTCGGCTGGAGAAGAGCCCTCGCCATCACGGTCATCGACATCGGCTTGGCGCTGCTTGTAAGCGGTGTGGCTTACAGGGTTCTGAGCTTCTTCATGCCCGCGTAGTCTAGAAAGGCTTGCCCCAGCAGTCCATGAAGGCAACGTCTCGAAGGGGTTTCCTCCTCGGAGTGGATGGGTTCTCGGCTGGGTACCCGACCGCGACTAGTGCCTGCGGCTCCACGTCTTTGGGGATTCCTAGGGCTTTGCGCACTTCTTCTTGGCAGAAGGCTGGCGTGCAGTACCAGCAAGCACCCAACCCCTCGGCGTGTGCGGCGAGAAGCAGGTTTTGCACGGCTGCGGCTAGGCTGTGCAGCGCCAGGTCGCGCTCGCTGTTCTGTCGCTTCTTGTCAGGGTAACAATCCATGTCCTCCATGGTTATGCAAGCTACTACGAGGACGGGCGCCCTCGTGAACCTCTCAACAGATGCCTTTGCATGACTCTGGGCGGTGAAAGTGGATACGCCGTCTTTTTCGAGGTCGCGTAGCCAAGCCTCAGCCATGTGCTCAGCCAACTTCCGTTTAGCCGAGGCGTCAGTGAGGACTATGAAGCGCCAGGGCTGCGAGTTGTGAGCTGACGGTGCCCAGGCGGCGGCGCTGAGGATTTCGCCGAGAGCGTCCATTGGTACGCTGCGCGGGCTGTACTTTCGGATGCTGCGCCTCTGCCTTATGACTTGTCTGAGGGTGGACATGAAAGGTCACGTAGAATAGTGGACGGCGAAGGCTTTTAACAGTTCACTCTGGCTACTTGGATGGGTTAGTCGTCTGGGGTTTCAGCCATGGGTCTGCCGCAGCATTCTGGGGCTTTCTCGACGTTGCGCTTGACGTTGCCCGTGCAGGACAGCTCGTAGTCTGCCTTGACTCTGCGGTGGCACCTGGAACATTCGAAGACGGGCATTACTCGGTTCCCTGCAACTGAGAAAGAGAATGGACGGATAAAAGAGTTGTCAGCTTCTCCGCATTCTCTTCTTGGCAACAACCGCCACTAGCGCAGCTCCCGCCAGAAACGCGGGAACCGCCGAGAGCGGAAACTCGGGGATAACCGACGTTTCCAACAGCGGCTGACTGTCCCGGTTTACCGCGTCGATGACGTAGGGCTGGGTGCCTGTGCCGTTGTAGTCGCTCCAAAAGTTCCCCGTCCACATGTCGGTCGCGTTGAAGGTCAGGGCTTGGATGTAGTTGCCGACGAAGTCGTTTCCGCTGACAACGTTGTTCTTGCTGGCAGAGCAGAGGACGCCAACGCCGCAATCGCTGATGTCGTTGGCGGTGATGTTGTTTTCGTGCGCGGCGTTGAGGAAGACGGCACGGTTGAAGCTGCCCGTGAACGTGTTGCCAGCTATTGTGTTGCGGTCTGCGGCTAGGACTATGCCGTCGTCGTTGTCGTCGAACTCGTTGCCGCTGACCGTGTTCCCCTCGGACTGGGCGATGCTGATGCCCTTGGCGTGCGCTCCTATGGTGTTGCCGCTGAACATGTTGCCGCTCGAGCCGCCGTACACCTGCACCGCGCCCTGATAGTTGTTGGCGAAGCTGCAGCTCTGAATCGTGTTCCACGTTGAGCTGTTGCAGACCTTCACGCCCCAGAACCCGTTCCAAGTGATGTTGCAGTTGATGATGGTGTTGCTTCGGCTGCGCTCCATCCAGACGCCGAACTGGAAAGACTTCACCGCCAGATTCTTGACGGTCACGTTCTGGCGGGCGGTGAGGTCCACGCCCTTGAGCTCCCAAACGCCCGTGCCCTGCAGCGTGTAACCCGCGCCGTCGATGACGACGTTATCTCGGTTGACGAAGAGGGTGCCGTTGACGTCGCCGGTGAACGTGTAGGTGCTGCCGCTGCGCAGGATGCGGCTGGTGCCGCTGACGCTGCCGTCATAACGGATGACCACGGCTGGCGAGGCTGCATCAACTCGGAAAGATGCGGCTGCTGAGAGGACGGCGCAGGCGAGGAGGGTGAGCAGGAGGATTGCGCGTGGTTTCATGTAGGCTTATGCCTTCGTCCGCGGTATTTAAGCACTTCTAGAGAACGTCTTGGTCGGACTGCAAAACGAAAAGGTTTCAATTCCCACTCATTTCTTCGCGGTCAAGACACTCTGAAGCGTACAGCAGCGCGGCTTTGATGTCTTCCTTCTTCAAGTCGGGGTAGTCTTCCAGTATTTCCGCTTCTGTCGCCCCGTTTGCTAAAAGCTGAACAATCAGCTGGACGGTGATGCGGGTGCCTTTGATGACTGGTTTGCCAACCATGATTTCGGGGTCTATGGTTATCCTATCGGCGAGTTCTTCCATTCAAATCCACCTGCTTCACGAACTGTCCATGCCAAGTGAGTACTTATCTGTTCGGGGTATATGAGAGTATGCATGTAGAATACGCCATCGAAATCGTGGAAACACATCAGCTCAAGCACCAGAAAGACGCTGTAAACGTGGCAACCATGTTGGAAAAACGGCGTCACCACGACAATAGGCGAAGACGCCGACTACGATAAGCCAACCAAATCCAAAGAACCGCCTCAAAAGACCTACAGTAAATGCAGGTGAGCCGCATTCCGCTCCCGCTGTGTTGTTGTCTTCGGCTATTGAAACTATTCGAATCCATGCAGTTTCTTGTGAGCTTGTGTACTGCTTCTGCCACTTCCAGCAGAGCAGCTGAACCCCAGCCTATACTCAGAAATCAGCGGTTTGCTTGGTGTTTTCTTTGATGTAGTGCTTAGGGCTTCGCCACAACTACACAAACAGAAAAAACAGAAACTGCGCATCGCATGCATGGAACCCGGGCTCAGACGTATCCGAGCGTTCTCCTCTCCACTTCTACAAACAGAGGAAAAACCAACTCAACAACACCAAAAGCACCCAAACCAAACCCCACGGAATGTTTATCTCTCGGGTTGACGCAATGTTTATATTAGCTGAACACGCTTCTGAATAAAGTCAGCTAAATTCAGCTGCCCCGCAATTACACATGGCGGCGGCTCAACACCAACCGAAAAGGCGACCACGCCCTCCAGGAATGCGGTGATTGGCCTCCAATTGCGGGGACACACATGTAGACCTGATAGAATTGCTCATGTTAGGTCCGAAATGGGCTTTGACGTTTGTGGAATAGTTCTCCCTCCAAATCCAGCAAAAGCAAAAGCGATCACATCCAAAAAAATAAACAACCCGACAGAACAAACGGAGCCGCATGCGTGCGTAACTCCGGTTGATCCTGCCGGACCCCACTGCTATCGGGATGGGACTAAGACAT
>JBHGBG010000074.1:0-10934 GCA_041946875.1 Bathyarchaeia archaeon | reverse complement strand
ATTAAGGTGTCGGCCTTCGGAGCCGGAGATCGTGGGTTCAAATCCCACCGGGCCCGCTTCATAAATTTCGAATTTGCCTATTTTGTTGAGCACTTGACGTGAGAGAGATGAGCTAGACCCAGCCCTTTTTCCTGAACCAAAAGAGAATTATGGAAACTATAACCACGGCAATCACTATGACCGACAAGTATCCGTAAGGCGAATTCAATTCGGGCATGCTTCCAAAGTTCATGCCGTACCAGCCGACGAGTATGGTCAGGGGCACGCCTATGGTGGAGATCACCGTCAAGAGCCGCATGACTTGGTTCATTCGGTTGCTGACGGACGAGAGATAAATGTTGAGTGAACCCATGTTCATGTCCAGCAAGCCGTCTATTCTGTCCAGGGTTCTCAGCGTGTGGTCATAGGTGTCCCCAAAGAAAACACTTGTCTCCTTGCTGATGAGGCGAAAGCCTCCTGAGATGAGGCGGTGTATCACTTCACTCTGTGGCCTAAGCAGTCTGCCCACAAGCAGAAGATTGCTCCTGTTGGTATACATCTGGTTGAGGACATCGGCAGGTGGGGGTTCTTTCAGAACATCTATTCCTACCCTGCTCTCAAAGTCCTCCACTTCTCTTACGGTTTCCTCCAGATTGTCGACGACGGCGTCAAGGATTGAATAGAGCAGGAATGACGGTGAACCTTCGACAAGTTGAGGTTTTTTTCTCTTGATGTCGTCCAGCACTTCATTCAGCTGGGGCATAGGGCCGTCGTGGACGGTCACGACGAAGTTCTTTCCCAGAAACATCCCGAGTTGCTGGTCTTCGGCGCACTGTCCCTTCTTCAAATTCACAGTCTTGCATACCAGGAAGAGGTTCTCGCGGAAATTGTCGACCTTAGGTCTCTGGCGAATGTGGACGCAGTCTTCCAAAGCCAATGGATGAAGGCCGAACTCCGTCTGCAGGACCTTCAGGTCATCCAGTCTTTCGCATCCCATCACGTCCAGCCACAGAATTGACCCTTCCACACATGTTTGATTAGCGTTTTCGAGAGAGGAAAACGTTTCAATGCTGAGGATACTGGGGGAATACTTCACCACTTGTACGTTCAAGACTCAGACACCAACGGGTTTCTTCCATGCAGCAGCATTAGCCTCATGAAAAGCAAATCGGATATAAATATTGCTCCCATACCTATTCAGGGTGCACTCGCTGTTCTCTAGGTTCAACCCTCGCAACGTTCTCAACGGGTAACCTGATGGAGATTCTATAGAACCCGAGCGCCATCTTTTGTTCACTTTCAGCAGAACTGCTGGCTCGGGGCAAAGAGCTGAATTGTTCCCGTAACAACAATCAGCCAGATTCTAGCTACTACAAGAACAACGATTTAAGGCAGCGCTTCGAATGGTCGCTACTTTGTTTTTCAGCATTCATTTTTAGAAACGACAGAATTCCTGCGTTGCTTTCTGTTCAAAACGATTCGTTTGTTTTCGGATTGGGAAAGTCTTATAGGTTTACGTGTTGTTTAGGTCAGTATGCAAGACAGGGGGAGGCCAACCGTGTATACAGTCAGTGCTTGTGCCGCTCGTCAGGATGACGCTTCAGGAGACTCTTCGAGCTTGTCAAGCATTGTAGATACCTGCGGGTCTGAGACTCGCTCTGTTTAGCAGCACGGTGCACCTTGCGGTCCGCGAGAACATGAAAGGGGAAGGGAAAGGGTCAATGCGAAGAAGAGCAGTATGGGCATGGATTGTTGTAACTTTGGTTTTCACGAGCGCAGTTTTGTCGTTCAGCACGAACACGGGCTTCATAAGGAAAGTCGCGGGAGCGGGCGGTCCCTATGACGTTTCCATATACCCTCCTGCCATAAACGGCCTGTTTGTGAACATCAACGGAGCCGCAACCCCAGGCGGCGAAGTAAGCTACATCAGGTTCGTGTGGGGAGACCAATCCGTCGACACAGGGTTCTTCCCTATGAGTCACGCATACAACACAACTGGAGCGTATAACATAACCATAATCGCCTTTTTCACAGGCGGCCAAAACGCCTCAACCTCCACGACCGTGAACGTGTCACCCACCCAGCTTTCCGGAGGCTACAACCTCACAATCACCGCAGGCCCAGGCGGCACCATCAGCTACGAATCGAGCGTTGGGGTAGGCACAGTTTATCCTGGAACGCCAAAGGGGCTTTACATGGCATACGCCGTTTACGTTTGGCTGGATGCATACCCAGACGGGGGCTACAGGTTTGACTATTGGACAGCGACAGCTGGAATAAACCTCACGGCATACCACGGAGAAGGGGACAGCGCACTGGTAGTCGTTGAAAGCAACGGCGCCGCGGCTGGGTATTTCAACCCTCTTACACCAATCTCGATTGGCAACAACATTCTGAGCGCCGTAATCGCTGACGACCCAGGCTACGGAGTTGGAAGCTTCACAATACGAACGGAGGCTGGACATCCCAACCCAGATCAGAACGTTCTCTTCGGCGGCGCAAGCCGTAGTCCGGGCAGTTCATTCTTCACGGTGCAAGTTGCAGACACGCTAAGGGACTACGTGTCAACAACGAGTTCCCCGAGTACTTCTGGCGACTACGTCCTGCTCCATCTCGAAGACTACAGCCCAGTGGTGACGAGAAGCAGCGACACGTCAGCAACCGTAACTTGGACGACTGAGGAAAACCTCGCGGTGAAGCTTGACATAAGCGTCCATGGATCGACAATAGCTGACACCTCGGTGGACATAACCGTAACAGTTGAGAACAACGACGAAGGCACCCACACGGTAGGACTTCGGCATCTGTGGGACCTGATGGTGGACGGCAACGACGATTCATGGATCAGACCTTGGCAGAACCCCAGCACCCCACTGAACTGGACAGAAACCGAGACTGAATGGAACGCGCCGGATTTCCAGTTTTGGGAAACCACAAACGACCTCGTGGAACCCGTGTTTTCCATATACGGCTGGTCAGCCGTGCCCAACGGTTCCCCGGACCCCACGGTACCGGACCGATTCGTCTACGCAGCCTGGAGCAGCGCTTTCGACACAGCTTTCGACTATACTCCTTACGGCGGGTCTGGAATGGACAGCGCCGTCCTCTACTACTGGAATGATGCGCCAATCGCTCCGGGGCAGTCATTGTCCAGATCAGCATCGATAACTACAGCCGCCCAGACAGCCCTATCTGCGCTTGCGTGGCCCACAGACTCCAGCGGTAACCTCAAGTCAGAATTCGAAACGAGCGATGAAGTTTACTTGAAAGGAATGGGCTTCCCGGAGAGCACGCAGGTGGGAATCTACGTCCTCCCTGACGGACAAACAGCGTTGCCCTCCAACGCCGTCGCAAGTGCAACGACTACAACCACGGCTGCTGGAAACATCTCGACGATTGTTGTCTGGAACCACCCGCTGACGCCGGGCGAGTACGACATCTGGGTTGACGAAAACATGAACGGAGAATTCGACGGAGGAGACGTGTGGAGCAACCAAGCCCCAGGCATATACGCATTCAGCGTAACCGGCCCAACCGACACCTACACGCTGACTATGTACACGGTGGGTCAAGGCTCAGTGCTTCCGGGCAACAGCACAGGCTACAGTAACGGCGAATCCGTCCCAATCAGCGCCATACCCGCGGCAGGCTGGAGTTTCCAAGGCTGGACCGGAGATGCTTCAGGTTCATCAAACACGACCATCACGATCACTCGAAATATGACTGTCACAGCCACATTCATTCGTATTCCAACTTACACGCTGAGGATGTACACCGTCGGGCAGGGAACCGTGACGCCGGGTAACGGAACCTTCCAAAGTGGTACTGTCGTGAACATCGGCGCCCAGCCCGCCCCAGGATGGGCATTCCAAGGCTGGTCCGGAGATGCGACCGGCTCGGCCAACACTACCGTCGCCATGACCCGAGACAGAACGGTCTATGCCACGTTCATCCAGGGTCCCAGTCAGTACACGCTGACGGTTTCCTCAGATCCGGGAGGCTATACCGCTCCAGAAGCTGGAGAGCATCAAGAGCCTCTGGGTTCCACCGTTCCTGTCTGGGCGTATGCTAATCCTGGCTACACGTTCAGCCACTGGCTGCTTGACGGTGCCCTTTGGGGAAGCTTTAACCCCATAAACGTGGCTATGGACGGCAACCACGCGGTCCACGCTGTATTCGCTCAAACGCAGACCATGCGCACCCTCAACGTTTCCTCAACTCAAGGCGGCTCAACTAACCCCGCCACGGGTGTGTACTCGGTGGCGAACGGCTCCAGCATCAATGTGACCGCCACCTCCAACGCAGGATACAGCTTCAGCAACTGGCTGCTGGACGGAGCTAACGCGGGCAATGCAAATCCAATCACGATTCTCATGGACGAAGATCACGCGCTGCAAGCGGTCTTCGCCCAAGTGTTCTATAACCTGACTGTATCCTCAACCTTCGGCGGCTCCACCAACCCAGCGAACGGCACATATCCAGAGCCAGCAGGCTCAATCGTGACGGTCACAGCCACACCCATAGGCGGCTACAACTTCAGCTACTGGATGCTTGACGGAGTTAACGCGGGCAGCGCTAACCCGTTCAACGTGACTATGAACCAAGCCCACAGCATTTACGCCGTCTTCACCACGGATCAAACATACAGCCTGACGGTTTCTTCAACCACGGGAGGCTCAACAAACCCAGCACCAGGAGTCTACTCGTACGGCTTCAACTCAACAGTCCAAGTGACAGCCATGCCAAGTTCAGGATACGGCTTCAACTACTGGCTCCTCGACGGAGCAAACGTCGGAAGCCAGAACCCAATCTCGGTGACTATGAACGCGAACCACACACTCAGAGCGGTGTTCAACCAAACCTTCAGCCTAACCATCTCGGCGACCGCAGGCGGCTCCACAAACCCAAGCCCGGGCACGTACAATGTGACTGTGGGCTCAACTGTTCAAGTAACGGCGACAGCAGCGCCGGGTTACACGTTTAGTCGCTGGCTTCTTGACGGCGTCAACGCGGGCAGCTTGAACCCCATCAGCGTGACTATGAACGCAAGCCACACCCTCATGGCCGTGTTCAACCAGACCGTCTTCCTGACCGTGAACGCAGCGCAGGGCGGCTCAACCAGCCTCACAGTGGGCGAGCACGCGGAACCCGCGGGCTCAATCGTTCAGGTGACAGCGTACGCAGACTCTGGCTACGTGCTGAGCCACTGGCTGCTCGACGGCGCTCAAGCTGGAACAGCTAACCCCATCTCGGTGACCATGGACAGGAACCACACTCTGCAGCCAGTTTTCACTCAAGGCTTTACCCTGACAATCCTATCTAGCGGCGGAGGCTCCACGAACCCAGCTGCCGGGATATACGCGAAGTCGCCAGGTTCGACTGTTCAGGTAACGGCGACCCAGAATCAAGGCTTCGTGTTCAGTTACTGGCTTTTGGACGGCGTCAACGCGGGAAGTGTGAATCCGATTTCCGTCCTTATGGACAAAGCGCACACTCTGCAACCGGTCTTCAGCCAGATAATCGTCCCCACCCTCGTCAACCTCGTCATCTCCCAGGGCACAGGTGGCTCCACAAACCCGGACGCTGGAACTTATCCGAACACCGTTGGCGCCAGAGTTCAAGTGACAGCAACCGCCAGCTCGGGCTACACTTTCAGCTATTGGCTGCTTGACGGAGTCAACATCGGAAGCGCCAACCCAACCACGGTCACAATGGACACGGGGCACACTCTTAAGCCGGTTTTTGCCAGAATACTGTACAGCCTAAACATTGCAGCCGGCGCCTCGGGCTCCCAGGGCAAGATCACGCTGTTGGCAACTTCCGGCTCAGACTACACGTTCAGCCACTGGCTTCTAGACGGCGTTGTGAACGCAAATAACCCGATCACGCTGGATCTAAGCCAGGCGCATACACTGCAAGCAGCCTTTGTTCCGGTCCAAACTCAAAACCCACAGCTGACCGTAACGCCGTTGGCTGCTTCGAACGCTGCCATAACCTTAACCGCAACTGCAGACAGCGGCTACGCCTTCAAGAACTGGGTCGTGGACGGCTCTGCGGACTCGAGCAACCCCATCACCGTTGCAGCCGCTGGAACACACAGCGTCCAAGCGGTCTTCACCCAAGTGTACAGCCTCACAATCTCCGCCTCCACGGGAGGCTCGACCACTCCTGGGGCGGGCACACGGATAGAACCTGCGGGTTCGGTTGTTCAGGTTTCAGCCACCGCGAGTCCAGGGTACGCTTTCACCAACTGGATACTGGACGGCGTGAATGCGGGCAACAGCACCCCAATCAGCGTAACCATGAACGCGAACCACTCGCTGCAGGCTGTGTTCACTCAAGGCTACAACCTCGCCATCTCATCAGGCATCGGCGGCTCCACAAACCCCGGCACGGGCACTCACCTGCAGCCTTCTGGGTCAGTTGTCCAAGTTGCCGCAACTTCCAGCCCAGGCTACCTATTCAGCTACTGGCTGCTTGACGGTGTGAATGCCGGAAGCACCAACCCAATCAGCGTGTCGATGAACTCTGCGCACAGCTTGCAGGCGGTTTTCATCCAGATGTACACGCTTAACGTTGCTTCAACCGCGGGAGGCTCAACGAGCACCGAGGCAGGAGCGCATTCTGAGGTTGTCGGCTCCAGCCTGAACGTAACCGCCACGCCCAGTCCAGGCTACATCTTCAGCCACTGGCTTCTGGACGAGGCTAATGAGACAGCCAACCCAATCACGGTCACTATGGATGGGAACCATGCTTTGACGCCGGTCTTCACCCGAGTCTACAGCCTAATCGTCAGCCAGACTCTAGGCGGCTCAACCGTTCCGTCGGCGGGAAGCTTCACGCACGTGGTCGGGTCCAGCGCGGTTTTGGCGGCTGAGCCAAGCCCAGGCTACACGTTCACGTGCTGGACTATCAACGGCGTGAACTACACGAGCAACCCTCACACGTTAACGATGGACCAGGATTACCGCGCAGAAGCAGTCTTCACACTGTCCCCACCCGTTTCCCAGTCGCCATATCAATCGCCGATCACTTCGCAGTCGCCAACGTTTTCGCCGACGACTTCGCCATCGACTTCCCCGTCCCCGACGCCCACGGCAACTCCCGCATCGAAAGAGACAGCTTGGTCTCCGCAGCCAGAAAACGCTATTGCGGCAACCGTCGTGGTGACGGCTGTTGCGGGCGCGGTCGCGGTGGCAGCTGCTGCAGCCAGCAACCCTGCCGGCATCTTTGGCAAGCTGGCTGGGAAACTTGAGAAGCTCATACCTAATAGCGTCAAGAAGTGGGTCGAGGAGTACACGTCTTCCAAGCGCAAACGCAAGATAAGCGCAAGCACGGGTTCGATTTTCAAGCTCACGAGGATGGAAGTGCTAACGTATGCAATCCTAGTTCCAGTCATGGCCTTAAGCTTCGCCTACGTTCAGGAAGCCACATGGACCGGTTTCCTGATAATCCTGCCCACAATTCTGGCAACGAGTCTCATCATCTACTTCATCAAGACGTTCGCGCTCATTGCCTTCGCACGAAGTCGCGGCGTCTGGAGCGAGCACAGACTCTGGTACATAGGACTCGGGTCACTCATCCTGACGACCATAGCGTTTAAGGTGCCGTTTGCCCCGGCGAGCAAGAACGAGCACTGCGGCGAGAAATGCACGAAACAGTTCAAGGCATTGATAGCAGCCACTGAGATACTCCTTACGATAGCGTTCGGAGGTATCTTCTATCTGCTGATGGTGTGGGGCTATGGACTGATCGGCGGGACAGGGTTTGCTATGTGCATCACGGGTGCCTTCTTTAACATGTATCCGGTGGAACCCATGAAGGGCAGAGACATCTACAAGTACAGCAGAATCGCCTGGGTCGCCATATTTGCGGTGACGCTGGTACTGTACGGCGTCTGGCTGCTACTGATGTAGGCAAGCGCAGCTCTTTTTCCCTTTCCGCAGCGTTCTGCTGAAAAAAACAGGTGTCTCCAGTTTGGGGGTAATTCTGAAAAAACTTTAATAGCTTTGGCACTCTCAAACGTTCTAAGAATGTCAGGGACATGGGGAAAATGAACAAAACAATCACAGCGCTACTGCTAGCCTTAACCCTCACAGCTTTTTGTGTGGCGTCCGTTCCCAACGCAAAGGCTGCGCCCGAAGACATAAAGGTTCTAAGCTACAGTTGGTACGTCAGCCCATCCACCGGCTACAACCCCGGCGACCTTATCGTGGTAGGAGAGGTGCAGAACACAGGAACAAACGTCGTGGACTATGTCACCATCCAAGGAGTAGCCTACACTGCAGATGGACAGGGACAGGCAGCAGCCTACTCCGTAGCCTACGTTGACCACATGCTGCCCCAGCAGAAAGCCCCGTTCTACATGGACTTCATGCTCGAAACTAGCTTCACTGGCAACCTCAGCTGGGTCACCGAGACCGACCACGTCAGGCTCACCGTTGTCAGGGCAAACGAGACTCAGGACCAGCAGTACACGGACCTGAAAATCGTGTCTGACACCGCCTACACGGACATGAACGGCGTTTACTCAGTCATGGGTCTCATGCAGAATACGGGCACCCAGCCAACGGGCAGGGTCTGGGTTGTGGCAACGTTCTATGACACTTCCGGGAAGGTCGTGGGCGCAGGCTACAGCAACTACCTGACTCCTGCTTCGCTGGGTCCGAACGAGACGAGCCAGTTTACGATAACCATGCTTGACGCCACAACGCAGCGAACTGCGCAGATCAGCAGCTACGCGCTCCTGTTTCAGACGGAGCAACTGATTCCGGAGTTTCCGAGCACCGCCATCTTGGCGTTGGCGCTGATTGCGGTGACGGCAATCGTTGCTGTCTATTCGAGGCGAATGCGCAGGAAGAACCCCACCAATTGAGCACTCTGCGTAGATAGTTTTCCGAGTGCAGCGGTGCGGTGAGTGCGCAAACTTAAAGAACTCGACGTTTCATACCACAAAGAAATCCAGCCGCGAGGCAGAGGCGCTCAAAGGTGGGCTCGAAGAAAGGCATAATCCTCACTCTGGCAAGCATAGCCGTAGCCGCTATCGTCGCAATGGCAACCATACAGAGCACACAAGCCTCGATTGATTTTTGGCTCGAGAAACCCGCCACACTCACACAAGGCGTGAACCACCTCACCGTCTACTGCAGGAACGGCGGCGGCATGGACGGCGACTTCAACTTGGTTCTGACTTTCACGAACGCCTCGTTCTCCAACCAGACCGAGATGCCCTACACCTTGATGGATGACTCCACGGTGAAGCTGAAATTCGTCCTCCACAAGGACGGCGAAGCAGAGAAAACCATCTACTTTACAGTCGACCGCGACACCACAGGAATCTCTGTGCAGCTAAATTTGGAGAGGACAAATTTTCTCCAGTTCCTGTTCCTGAAGGCGAACGCGCTTTTTCCGACGCAGCTGAGCTATCAGTGGAATGGCGAAAGCAATGCTTTCAGCTGCAGCTATGCGGGTTGAAAACGCTAGTGCTGCAATCTCTTAAATTGCCTGTCGCGGACAGGCTACTGATAGGCTGCGTCACACGGTTTCTTCTTCTGCTGAGTTATCTTGATTCTTGCCAGCGGGATTATGCTCAGAGGGATAACAGCAGCCAACAGTGTGAACCCGAAGTCAAAGCCGAAGCTGTCTGCTGTCCACCCCAGGACTGGTGGCAGAAAGATGCTGCTTGAGAAACTGGCTGTGTAGTTTAACCCGAAAATCGTGTTTCGATGGGCTTCGGGTGCAACGTCCGCGAGCAAAGCTTCGCTGACGGCTAGGAGTCCGTAGGCGGCGAAACCGAAGACAATGCATGGCAAAGTTACGAGCGCGGCGGGGGTGGCTGTGATGGCGAAAAGAGAGGCAGCCTCGACTAGAATGAGGGTGGCAAGCACGCTCTTCCTGCTGAACTTATCCGACAGGTACCCGCACAGAGGCGCGCTGAACAGCCCAGCGAGCTTGACCCCGCTGAACAATGCCGTGGCGGCGAGGTACTCGATGCCCTTGGCGTTAACGAAGTAGAGCATACCGAAGGAATCAATGCCTCTCTGGCCAAAGACGTACACGGCTGAGGCGAGGATGAAGAGCAAGGCAGGCGCATAAGTCTTGAGGTCAAACCTGTTGACTTTGGAAAGCGGTTCGGCAACCGCTTTCTTGTCGTGTTTCGAGGGCGGGATTTTCAGCCATAGAATGGCAGCTAGCACGATTCCGGGGATGGCAAGGATTACGACTGCGTGCCGCCACGTGAAGGTCAACACCAAGGCGCCTGTGGCTATGGGTCCGATGACTGAGCCCAGAGCGCCTCCTGTCTGGTGGAGCCCCAGCGTTCGTCCCCTGTTTTCCGCGTAGGCGTCGGCTAACAGCGGCGTTCCGTTCGGGTGGTAGGTGCTTCCTCCCGCCCCCGCAGCAAAAAACAGCAACGCCAAGACGATGAGGTTGTCCGTGAACGCCATAGCGGCAACGGCCAAAGCGGTTAGGACAAAGCCGGCAGAGACAACGCGGCGACTGCCCAAGACATGCGATACGTATCCGGCGAAAACAGGCAGCAGTGCATAGGAGACGGCGAAGCAGGCGAGGAGTAGCCCGGTGGTCGTTTCGGACAGCGCGTATTCTTGGGCTATCTGCGGCATAATCACTGGCGTCAGCAGTTGGTAGACGTGGTTCAAGCCGTGGCTCGTGGCGAGCAGGCGAAGCTGATTGGCTCTGTGCTCCTTCACTGCGTTTTCCTTCGGGGTTGGCTGTTCTTTGTGGCTGAAGGCTAATTATACTTACCGTCGACTTCTGGGCGTTGGTGCGTGTCGGGTTCGTGGATGCGGGGCTGTGGTGTGGATACAGAAAACAGAAATAGGCGAGCCTTCACACTCTACTGCTACGGGTGCGGGCGGGATTGCCCTAGCCTGGTAGGGGGCAGGCCTGCTAAGTCTGTGGTCGAAAGGCCGCGTGGGTTCAAATCCCACATCCCG
>JBHGBG010000073.1:0-11907 GCA_041946875.1 Bathyarchaeia archaeon | reverse complement strand
GAGCCTCGAGCGGGCCTTGCTCCCGCGGCCTGCTGCTTACAAGGCAGCCGCTCTACTGGGCTGAGCTATCGAGGCACCCCCACAGGTACCCAGCCACAAATCAGATAAAACCTGAGCCAAATAAAAGTTGCTACTCCATCCACAAAAGAACCCCTGCGTGCTTCGCTTCAGGCGTCGATTTTAAAAGGAAACCACACTAAGTAATTCTCTGGCTGTGCCGTCTGAAGGGGGATGCGTTTTGAGCGGAAAATGGGAGACCGACAGCACAAAACACGGCGTAGCTGGTGCTGCGTCTGGGCTGGGCGAGCGACGCGTAATCGAACTCATGCGCGCATTCTTCGACGTCATGCCTGACATGGCTGTGCCCTTCGGCGATGACGTTTCAGCCCTACCCGTCAAAGAGGGCGAGCTAGCCGTCCTGAAAGCGGACATGCTCGTTGACAAAACAGACATGCCCAGAGGCATGAGCCTGTGGCAAGCCGCCCGAAAAGCCGTCATCATGAACGTCAGCGACTTCGCAGCCAAAGGCGTCGAGCCAAAAGCAGCGCTCGTGTCACTCGGACTTCCAAAGACCATGATTCGCACCGACATAGAGGAGATTGCAAAGGGGTTGAACGCGGGCGCAAGGCAATACGGCGCCTACATCGTCGGCGGAGACACAGGCGAAGCATCCGACTTGGTCATTGCGGTGAACCTGTTTGGCACAGCGAAGAGGGACGCGCTGATGCTGCGGAGCGGAGCAAGAGTCGGCGACATCGTTGCGGTCACAGGGTTCTTCGGCAAATCCGCCGCTGGGCTGCAGGTCCTGATGGGCGAGCAAGTGACATCCTCTCTGCTGCGCGAGGTTCTCGTGAGTGCAGTTTGCATGCCGCAGGCGCGACTGCAGGAGGGGCTGGCTCTGCGACGTTCAGGTGCCGCGACGGCTTCGATAGACTCCAGCGACGGCCTAGCCTGGAGCCTGCACGAGCTGTCTGCACAAAGCGGCATAGGGTTCGTAATCACGGCTGTGCCCGTGGCTGAGGAAGTAACACGATTCGCCGCACTAAGCGAACTGGACGCATCGGAGCTGGCGCTCTACGGCGGCGAAGAATACGAACTCGTTGTAACGGTCAACCCAAAGATGTGGACTGAAGCTGAATCGGCTGTCGAATCCGTCGGCGGCAGGCTCCTGCCCATCGGCAAGGCGGTGAGGGACAGGCAGGTTGCGCTGGACGTGGACGGGAAGAAGCGCGCGATTGAGGCGCGCGGCTGGGAGCACTTCAAGAGCAGCTACTGAGCCTGCTTTGCCGTTTCCTGCCGGTCCATCAGGTAGTTCAAGACTGCGATGCAGTGAGCGGCGAGATAAGGCTGCTTGCCCAGGCTGATTTTTTCGCCGAAGCGCAGAGCGAAGCGTTCAACGTTCTTTGGCAAGCCCACGTGGTCTCCCAGAACAAAAAGCGGATTCTGCGGGAATTCGAGTCGCGAAATGTCTCTGCCACCTTCCTCCAGGACGTAAATGGTGGCGTTTTCGGCCTTGGCTTTGAGCAGCGCCTCAAAGCTCACCTTGGCTGTCGCCACTCCCGGATGCGGCTTGCCGCTGAGCGCCTTCTTCAGAATGACTTCCCAGGTGTCGATGTCCGTGCGCACATCGAAGAGTCCCGCGCCCTCTATCCGCAGGTGCACAGGCGGGTTAGGTGCGCCGTTGAGGACCGCATGGAAATTCACATTCCTGCGGAGTCCGTGCGAGAGGAAGAGACTGGCGACTATGCACTCGTGGACTATGTCGAGTCTCCCAGCGTCGTGCAGACTGGTCCAGTGCGGGTCGGTTTTACCCATTCGCGAGTAAAGAAGAAACTCCCTCATCATCCCGCCGCTTCCCTCCAAAGTCTGGTGTTGCTAGCTGCTTTTAGTTATTTCCTTTCGCCCTTCCCACTCGGAGCAGTGACCCCTCAAAGCGCGGACTGACGAAAAGGACAGAAGAAATGGAAACGCCTATGGCTTTATCAGGACCCTGCCCTGCCTCTGCTTCGAGAACAACGAGTTGTACGCTTCCACGGCATCATCCAGCTTGAACCTACGCCACACCTTCAGCCTCAGTTCCTTTGCCACGCTGATGAGCTGGGCTAGTTCTCGACGCGTCCCACCCGTGCTGCCAACGATACGGATTTGACGGTTGTAGACCCGGTCCAACGCAACCTCAGCCTTGCTGCCTGTGAGGACACCGAAGAGGACGAGTCTACCGCCCAAGCCGACCGTATCAAATGCAGTCTGCCACGTCGCTGAACCCAAGGAATTCAGCACAACATTCGCCATCTTTCCGCCCGTAAGTTCCCTGACCCGCTCCACCGCGTCCACACGGGGCACAACGTGGTCTGCGCCGTAGTCCTTCACCCAGCCACTGTCCGAAACAGCGACCACGCTGGCACCGAACCTCCTCCCGAACTGCACAGCGAACAATCCGGTGTTGCCCGAAGCGCCAAAAACCACCAAGGTTTCATTCGGCTTGAGCTCGGCTTCCAGGAGTGCATGATAGCTGGTGAGGGCGGCCACGGGCAGGCTTGCAGCCATCTCCCAACCCAAGTGCTCAGGTATGGGGAAAACGCAGTTGGCAGGCACCCTAGCGTATTCTGCGTGTCCTCCGTCGGTGACGACGCCGATGATGCCGCCGTTTCGGCAGAGCATCTCGCGGGCGCCTATGCACATGTCGCAAGTGCCGTCAAAGACGCGGTTGTAGACGGTTACGCGGTCGCCTACCTTCACATTGTCCACGTGTGCGCCTGTTTTGGTTATGGTGCCTGCGAATTCCGCGCCCGGAATGTGCGGCATGGGTTTGACGTTGGGTATGGTGGTTGCTGCGCGGTGGTCTATGGGGTTTACGGCTGCCCTCTGGACTTCGACGAGGACGTCGTGGTCGCTGATGGCGGGTTCTGGCACGTCTTCAACTTGAAGGTTTGCTAGTCCTTGTTTGTCAAAAGTGAGAGCTCTCACGAAAAACGCCCAGCGTAACCTTGGAGGAAGGGCGCTTAAAACCGTTGCGGCGTGCTACTTGACCATGAGTGACTTGAGTGTCTTCCGAAACTTCTTTTTGATTTCGTCCTGTCTCGCCAATTCCTCGTCCGTCATTTTCAGGAGTCCCGCGTATTCTCTGACATCCTGCTTGGCGAAGTGGTCCACATCTTCCAGCTTGGAGATTGCCTCTTCGACATCTTTGTCGCCACAGCAGTCCTCGAGTTGCATGGAGAGCTCGGCGAGTTTGGTTACATCCTTCTCGTCGTACTTCAGCTTGAAGCCAACCTTCTTCAGCGCTTCGAGAGCTGATTTGATGCCTTCGGTCATGGTTTCTTTGCCGCCCGTCTCCTTCCCCACCGTTAGATGGAATACTTCGGCTGTGGCGCGGTAGTAGCTTTCTATGAGGTGGTCAACTCGGACTTCGCGGGTGACTTCGACCATGTCTACTTCGCAGAGTTTCTTGATGTGGTGGTACACCGTCTGGGGTGTAAGGTCAAGTTCGTCGGCTATCTGGCTGACGGTCATTTCCTTGGCGCGAAGCAGGTACAGGATTCTTCGCCGAGATTCATCAGCGGTTACCTTGAACGCTTCAGGATTGCTTAGAGTTTTTATGGGTTTCATGTCTATCTGCCTGATTAGACAGATGCATGTATTGGTATAAAAGAGTTTTCACATTAAAACAGCAATCTTTTTAAGCAAGATACGTTTTACTATTAAAACGTGCGTCTTAATGATAAGACGCACAGAACAATGGTGGAATAAACATGAAAACAGGAAAACAAAACCTCACCTCCAAGAAGGATTCAAATAACAAACTCGGTCACCTCTCACTCGACAAACTCAGAAAGAGCGTCCAACCGAACCACGCAGCCATCTGCACGGCTGAAGAGCACACCGTATCCGCTGCTCCAGCTCTGAGCGCAACTCGCCAAGACGAAGTCGTTCAGACGGAACTGGAAAACAGGAACAACGAGGGAAGAACGTACACGGCAAGTTTCTTCTTCAGGTGACCGCCACCCTCTCTTTTTCTCCAGCTGCCTCAGAGTGGTTTCCAGACGCATTTGATGGCTCCGCGCAGGCACGCCAAGACGCAGGGCGTTTTGTTGGTTTCAGGCTTGCATTGAGAGCACGCGTACCTCAGGTTCTTTCGGTGCTTCTCGGTCACGGCGGCTAAGGTTTTGTCTTCGAGGTCTATCATTTCCGTTATCATCTCCAGCGCAGCCTGCGGGCACTTCTGAACGCATTTGGAGCAGCCGTCGCACTTGTCAGAATCCACGATAATATAGTACTCGCCCGAGCCGTCCACATAGCCATAGTGCATTATGATGACCGGTCACCTAGCTGCCCTTAGACTTCAGGTACAAAGACTTAGCCAGCAACGCCGCGCCCGCAGCGCCTGCCACCATCGGGTCTAATCCGCCTTCGCGCCAGTTGGGCGACGGCAAGGTCTTCATGCCCAAGATGTTCTCGATTCTCGCCACGATGCCGATGTTTTTCGATTGGCCGCCTGTGATGACGAGTTCCTTCTCCAAGCCGACTCGGTTGATGAGGTTTGCCATTCTGACCGCCATGGCACGCGTGTAAGCCGCCAGCACTTTCTCCTTGGTCCAGCCTTTCCTCAGCAGCCCGATGGCTTCGGTTTTCGCGAAAGCCACACATGTGCAGCTGACCGGTGGCGGTTCCTCGTCGACGCTCAGGGAGACTTTGCCGATTTCCTCGATGGGAATTTTCAGCAGGTCCGCGAACACTTCCATGCCTCTGCCCGTGCCTGCAGCGCACTTGTCGTTCATGAGGAAGGAGGTGACTCTGCCTGTCTCGTCGCAGTGAATCGCCTTGATGTCCTGACCGCCTACGTCCAGGATTGTCCTGACCAAGGGTCCCCAGATGTAGTTTGCACCTTTAGCGTGGCACGCAATCTCCGTAATGGCTTTGTTCGCCATAGGCACGTTCACTCTGCCGTAGCCCGTACCGACAGTGTACTTAATGTCACTTTGCCTGAGGTCTGTTCCGTCTAGAACCATGTCCATAACTTTCTTGGCGCTGTCCGGACTGTTTGAACCCGTCCTTGTGACTGCCCAAGCGTACATCTCACCGTCAATCATTATCGCCGCTTTGGAGCCGACCGAGCCCACGTCCACTCCGGCGGTGATGGCTTCTTTGCCTTTCCAGCTCTTGTCAGAGAGGACTCGGTGGTACTCTTGCCATCGCCAGTATTCCTTGTTGTCCTGCGGTGTGTCCTTCATTTCTGCGTCCCCTTGACGCGGCTCGCGGCTGCTAGCGCGGCGCCGAGCGCACCTGTATACTCAGGAAACTCTGGTATTAAGATGTTAACCCCCAGTTTCCTCTTAAGTGACGAAACGAACCCCACATCTTTAGCTACCCCGCCCACGAGGACGACATCGGGGTTCACGCCGAGCCTGTGCACCATCGAGGACACGCGGTCCGCCATGGCATCGAAGACTGCTCGGGCGATTTCGGGCTTCGACTCCTGACGATGAATCAACGTGACCACATCTGACTCGCCGAAAATTACGCACGAAGCGTTAATCGGGCTGGCACGTTCAGCCTTGAGCGACAGCGGACCCATTTCCTCCAACTTCACCTCCAATGCACGCGCCATGGCTTCGATGAAGGCGCCTGCGCCAGCGGCGCATCGTTCGTTCACGACGAAGTCCATCATCACGCCTTTCTCGTCGCATCGGACTGCGCGGGCTTCTTCAGCGCCCACGTCGATGATTGTTCGTGCGGTTGGGAATAGGAAGACGCCTGCCCTGGCGACTGCGCCCATCATGCTGACGGTGGTTGCTCCGTAGGGTGCCATGTCCATGCCCGAACCAGTCGCCAGAATGAGGCTCACGTCGGACTTCGCTATGCTGGCGGTTTTCAGCGCTTCTTCGAAGGCTTGCTCCGCAGCTTTAGTAGGCTCAAAGCCTGAGAATGCCTTTGCGTGTGCGGCGACGACTCCGTCTTTGAGGAGAACTACTTTTATGGTCTGAACGCCCATGTCTATTCCTGCAGTTATCACATCTGCCACCTCTAGAATTCGACTCTTGCCGTGAGCATCTCCAAGAACGCTTCCACTCGGGTTTTCATCTGGCCGACGTCTTCGCGTGTGTACTCCGTGTCCAAGTAGTAAACGGGCACGTTCATGCGGTCTAGGACGCGCTTTACGCGGGTGTACTCCATGGCGTAGAGCATGCAGCCTCGGACGACGTAGTAGATGACGCCGTTCACCTTGTACTCCTTGACTTTGTTGATGAGCCAGTTGATTCTGTCTTCGTTGCCGTCGCTCGACGTGAAGCACGGGCAGGTGGAAGCCATCAGGTATCTTTCGGCTATGCCGTTGAGCATGTCATCCATGGTCCACTCGTCAATTCCCACTGGGTCGTACAGGAGCCTATCGCTTGAGCACAGTTCATCTGCCACGAGAACTCCCTGAGGGTTCGCTTCCTCGACGAGGGTAGGCACTTTCCAGTTGTCGGGCCAGAACATCGGCGTCCCAGTAATCATGACTCTCGGAGTGTCGGGCGGACAAGCCCAAACCTTCTCTTGGACGCGCTTCTCCAGCTCGTCGCACAGGGCTTCGGTCTTCTGGGTCCACCGGGCGATGTCGTCCCAAGTGCTTGTCTGGTTGACGAGCATGGCGTCTCTGCCCATGATGACCGGGTTGCCCTTCCGAAGGTCTTGCAGCCGGCGGAAAGCCTTGCTTGCCCGCTGCATCAACTCGATGGCTTCACGGAGTTTCTTCCTTGTTATCTTGTTTCCTGTCAAGGCTTCGATTTGTGTCTTGACAGAGTTGATTTCTTCCCGCCACAACCGCACAGACTGCGCCGAATCCTTCACTCGCGGGGGAGACATGGTTATGATTTTCTTGCAGTCGCCTAGGATTTCGCTGAGCTTTGTCATTCCGTCACACGTCAGCGTGCTTATGACGGCGTCGCTCATCTCCAAGAAAGGTGACAGTTCCACCATCTTGGCGCCGATGGTTGAGCGGATGACGGGGCAGACCTCGACGGGTACGACGCGGTCGCCCAGCTTTGAGGTGTCGTACCAGCCGCTGTTGACGCGGACGGGGATGGCGTCTGCCGCCAGAATTAGCTCGATGGGGGCGAACATGCAGAAGTAGCCTATTACCTTCTTGCCTTTCTGCTTCTCTGCTTGGATTTCTTTCTCGCGTCTGCCGAAGAAGTTGGAGATGTCGTCGAAGTAATCCATGGCGGCAGGTCGGTTCTGAGCCGTTTTCTTCATCCGCTCGATGTTGTCGGCAATGACCTTTAGGGAAGTTGACTTTACCGTAGTCTGGATTTCTTCTGCTTCTTTCGCGGGCATTTCGGGCAGGTACTTCTTTTCCACAGTCGGGTTCTTCATCCGGTTTTTCACTCGCTCTTTGATGGTTCTAACCAGTTGCGTGATTTGAAGATTGTTCTTCCAGCCGCCTGAACACGCAGGCAGCCTTCGTACGGGCACATCTCAACGCAGCGCGTGCATAGCATGCACATCTGGGTAGTTATGTCTCCGCCCTTCTCGTCGTAGACTTCGGTGACCTGCACGGGGCAGACGCGCTTGCACACGCCGCACTTCGTGCACTTTTCCTCCACCTTATTCAGTCGGACTATGGGAATACCCCTCAGGGCTTTATATTTGTTCACGGCGGCTATTGAGACGCCCGTGGGGCAGAATCGGCACCAGAACCGCCTGAACACGAACGCGCCAACAACCGTCACGGCTATGAAAAGTATAGCCAGAGCGGTCGTGACCTCAGCTGCGCCCACGTTCACGTAGGTGAGTATGCCGCGGATGTACGGATAGGTTAGGCTGTACCCGCTGAACTCTATTGTTCCTGGAAACGGCGTGACCAACGTCTCCAACGGACCGATGAGGAACGAATTCAACGGCTTGAAAGGACCGGCAAACTGTATGAACTGCGCCCACGTCTGCAAGTCAAGCGCGTTGAAGAAGAACGGCAAGGTCAGCATGGAGGCGGCTACCACGTACCTGACCTTGTGCAGCGCCTTGTTCAGCCGGTCGGGCAGGCTTCGGTGGCGAACGCGCATAGCTTTCCGCACGAGGCTTATGAGGTCCATGTAGAAGGCGAAGGGGCAGAGCCAGCCGCAGAAGAACCTGCCGATGAATATGGGCAGGACGAGTATGATGACGGCGTAGACGAGGCTGTTCCACTTCGCAAGAATGATGACGGTAAAGAATATTGTGAAGAACGAAACCAGCTGCACGTAAAGCCTCAGGTAGGTGACTTTCCGCGTGCGGTTCTTAATCCAGATGTAAATCGCCAAAACTCCCGCAATCGCCAGTCCCACGCCCACGACCAAGCTGAGTGCGTCACTCACGGGCCTCAAAGACACCTTTCTCTTCCCCTCCTCACCTAGGCGTGGTCACCGCCGCGTTCACGATTGCAAGCGCTCCCAGAAACACGAGCACTGCAGCTCCGGCTATGGCTATCCATTTTCTGAAGAGCGGCGCCTTGCTCAGAAGCCATCCTGTGACGCCGCCCAACAGCAGAATGGGCGAGATGGTTGTGCCCAAGCCAAACAGCACCGCCAAGGCTAAGCTGTCCAGCGGCCCCCCAAAAGACACGGAGTAAACGAGCAGAGCCACAAGCGGAGGGCATAGAATGAGCCCACGGCTTAAGCCGAGCGAGAACGCGCCGAAATCAAACCGCCTGCCACTCCCCGGCTGCGCCAGTTTGGAAGCGTCGGGTGTGCATTCGCAGGAAGCCGCCTTGCGGCTCTTGAGGTAGACGGCGACACCGATGACTATGGTTACGGCACCGAAAGCGTACGAAGAGTAATATTGCACAGAGGACAGCGACACCTCGCTGATGAGGAAGCCGAACGCCGCGCTGAGCAAGCCCGCCAAGCCGCCGATAATGGCGTAGCCTGCAACTCTGCCTGAACTGAAGATTAGTGTTATAACAGTGCCTTTGCGGAACCCTGCGCCCACACCTGCGATGTAGCTGGCGATGTACGGCAGGCAGGTAGATGTGCAGAAAACCAAGCCATAGAGTATGCCTACCGTGAACGCCTCAACATAGGGGTTGGGTACACCGGGCACTAGCGACATACTTGGGTTCCCGCGGTTTTATTGGATATAGCAATAGGGAATGGAACCCATTTAAAGCTTCCATTCACATCGGCGGAAAAGAAAGAAGGAATGTTAGGAACAGTTTTCGCTCAGGGTCCCTCGCTACGGCTGTGCTTCTATGACTCTGGTGTTGTACTCTCGCAGGTACGCCAGATGCGCCGCGTCATAGGGGTAGCTTTCCGTCTTCAGCGAGTAGGGGAAGCCGCTCATGTTGCGGAAGGGCAGCGGAGTCACCGTGAACCCGTCGTTTCCCGGCCCGAACCCGTAGTTGGCGTACTGCACCTTGAACCAAGCCGCCACGAAGAGGAAGTAGTCTCTCTCCATTCCTTCGGAGACTGGCGGCAGGCTGTCTGCGGGGAACTGAAGGAATACGCTGTCGCCTCGTCTGCCGACCACGAACATGTCGTCCTCTTGCAGGAGCAGGTCGGTGACGTTGCCGTACCGTGTGAAGTTCCCCGATGAGAGCACGGTGGTGGGAATGAACTGCTGGTACAGGTCACCCTGCGCGTTGATTCTGTGAACGGTCAGGTTCTGCTGTGGCGGGGTTATGTCGACTCCGATGTAGTCGAAGGTTACGTTCCAGAAGTTGCTTATCCTGATGGAGTAGTCGTCGGTCGAGAACAAGCCCGTCAGGTCCACGACGTAGGTTCGGGCGATGCCATCGGGAGGCAGCGGGAACTGTCGGTTTTCGGGTACGCGGACCCAGATACCGTTTTCGCCTATGACTTCCATGAAGGGCGTTGGTGTGGGTTCCGTGTGGTCGGGCACCTGTGTGGAGTAGAACTTGTTCATCCAGAGCATGTAACTTTCTTCGGGTCCCCAGTCGACTTTGGCTTTGATTATGAGCTTAATCTGAGGGGCACCAGTCAGGTTTCCCAGATTCAGGGTCAGCCGGTTCCAAGTTTGGTTGTTCCAAGCCTCGCTGTACTTGCCGTTGTAGCCCGAGGTGAAGACTCCGTCTGGGCTGGCTATCTGAGCCAAGGCGTCTGTCTGTCCGCTTTCTGCGACGACTTCTCCGTTGTAGAAGGTGGCGATCTCGTTGATTGCAGAAACGGGCGTCAACGGGTTTTTGCTGACCGAGTATATCTGCCCCATGTAGGCTGGGTCGATGTACTGCTCAACCATCGTTGAGTACACGTTGGTGTCTGCAGGGTGGTCGACTGCCAGCATGTAGGCCGAGTCTATGAAGAAGATTTCGTCCCACCTCTGGGTCAGGTTCATCTGGAAGTAGCCGTTTTCGGTTTGCAGCTGGCTCTTGTTCAGTGGGATGTAGTCCCACGGGTTGTTGCGCCAGTACTCCAGCGAGCCGTCGCTGTTGACGTACCGGGTGTACCCTAGCCAGCCGTGGTTGGAAACGTCGCCCACATGGACGTATTGGGTTCCGTTCCACATGTAGAGCGATGGACAGGAGGAGCCGCCCGTGAAGGACGCCGTGACCGTGGTCTGCTTGACGAGGTTTACAGTTATCGTCGGACTCGTGCTGCCGTCATCCCAGCTCTGGAAAGTGTACCTGCCAGTCGGGTCTGTCGCCGGCACCGTGATCGTGTAGGTTCCTTCGGGTAGGAGTTCGGAGTAGAAGGTCTTGTGCGGCACGCCGTCTAGGGTGAAATCCGCCCCTGTCACGGGTGACGAAGAGACGCTGAGCGTGTGATAGCCTGTTTTGACGACTTTGAAGCCTCCGCCGGTCAGGTCATTCACCGCGATCGAGTGTGTACCCTCGCTCTTTGCGGTTACGGTGAACTCGACATTCAGGCTGGCTCCGCCGGGCACGGTGACCGTTTTGGTGTCGGCTACCTCTTTGTCTACGAGGACTTTTATGGATACGGTGCTGTCGGTTGGGTCTGGGTTCGTGGCTGTGACAACGACGTTCACCGTCTGGTCTACCCAGACCTCGTAGGGTTTCACGAACATGTTCGCAAGCCTAATCTTGGATGGCTCTTGTACGGAGAACTCGCCGCTTAGACCGCCCACGGTCACAGCGTAGGTGCCTTTGGCGGGTTCGGTTACGGTGAATTCCGCCAGGGTGGTTGCTCCGCCCGACAGCTGAACGCTCTTCGTGCCTTGCACGTTGTCGTTAATCTTGAGCTCAAGGTTGTAGGTGCCGCTGGATTCGCCGACGTTCGTCACGTTGACCGAGATGACGACCGGAGAGTTCGGCTGAGTCACCCCAGGGTCGATGAGCAAGTTGCTGACCTGGAACTCGGCAGGCTTAGGAGGCGGAGCCGCAGCAGTAACCGTGAAAGTACCAGTCAACTCGCCGATCTTCACGGCGTAGGTGCCCTCAGTCTGCTCAACGACTTCGAACAGCACGCTCGTGCTCGATGAGGCTTCGAGTTGCCCTTTCTTGGTTTCAACGGTCGCGCCGTTGACCGTGAGAGTCAAGGAATACTCTGCAGCTTCTTCCGCCCTGTTGGTTACGGTGACGGAAATCCCGACGGGTTCGCCGACCTTGGCTTCGGTGCGGTTGATGGCTAGGTTAGAAAGGGCGAATATGTTTGTGACCGTGAAAGTGGCTTCCAAGTTGCCTATCTTGACGAGATGCGTTCCTTCGGAGACGTTGGGAATTTCGAATTCAACTACCTGCGTCTCTCCGGATGCCAATTTCAGCGTCGCCAATTGACCACTGACGGGCACACCGTCAACCGTTGGCTCGGGCGTGTAGAACCCTGTTTCGGTTCCGATGTTGGTCACGTTGACCACGGCATCTATCGTTTGGCCCTCTAACGCTTGGGTCTGGCTCAGCGTCAGTTCCGTCAGTTGGATCTGGGCTGAACCCAGTGGTGCAGGTGGGAGGGATGCGATGTAGAAGTAGCCGCCTGC
>JBHGBG010000072.1:0-12155 GCA_041946875.1 Bathyarchaeia archaeon | reverse complement strand
AACTCCCACCCCAACCCCGACCCCAACTCCAACGGCTACTCCGCTCTCAGGAAGACTCATAATTTCCTCAACCACGAGTCTATACGAAACAGGATTCCTGGACGCGGTGCAGAAAGCCTTCCAGACAAAGTACCCCTCCCTCACGGTTAGCTTCCTGTCGCAGGGAACGGGCATAGCTATTCAGACAGCCATGCGAGGCGACGCAGACATGATAATGGTCCACGACCCCGCCCAAGAAACCACCTTCCTAACGAACGGATACGGCGTGAACCGCAAAATCATAGCCTACAACTTCTTCGTCATCGTCGGACCCCCCAACGACCCAGCAGGCGTCGCAGGCATGGGACCACTCGACGCCATGAAACAAATCAAGGCGTTGGGCGACCGAGGACTCGCAACGTGGGTCTCCAGGGACGACGGTTCAGGAACCAACTCGAAAGAGAAGAACCTGTGGAAAGCCGCGGGCATAGACTGGAATACCATAAAGAACTACTTCTGGTATGTTCGAACCGGCATGGGCATGACGCCCACGCTGCAGGTGGCGAACGAAAAGAACGCGTACACGTTGACTGACTTAGGCTCCTACCTCACGAACTTCCAGAACGGCAACATACAGCTGAAAATCGTAGTCAACCCCACAAAGGAGCTGCTGAACGTGTATAGCGTAATCGCAGACAACCCGCAGAACGCCAACCTCACCCAGACGAACTTTGCAGCCTCCATGGCATTCATACAGTACATGGTCTCCGACGAAGGACAGCAGATGCTTGCAGACTACGGAAAAGCCACGGTCGGGCAGTCACTGTTCTACCCCTACATCCCGCTATTGACAAGCGGAAGCAACGCCACGCTGCTTGGGTGGATTCAGAACTACGCCCTCATCAACGGAACCGAATGCCCACCAGCTTACCGGTACAATGCAGGCAACCTGTACAGCGGCCCATCGCCTTCACCCGTCCGCAGCGCCGCCGAAGTTGTCGTGACGACGCCAGCCATCGCTCTGAGAGACGAGGAAATGCCGTAGCAGACAAGCAAAACGTTGAAAAACCCAACCCCCATTTTCTCTGTGACCACAATGCCCGATATTATCGTGCAAGCATTTCAGCAGGCGTTTCAGCTAATCTTCACGGGAGACCCTGAAGTGTTCGCTACCGTCTACCGCTCCCTCTATGTCTCCGGGTTGGGAACGCTGCTCGCCTGCCTTTGGAGCATTCCGATAGCCATGGGGTTGGGGCTTTATTCCTTCAGGGGGAAATGGTTTATCAAAGGTACGTTCAGCGCCTTCATCGGCGTGCCAACCGTAGCCCTGGGGCTACTTTTGTACTTGTTCTTTTCGAGACAGGGAGAGTTCGGGTTCCTCCACCTCCTCTACACCGTGGAAGGCATAGCCATAGGCCAGGCGATTCTGCTCACGCCTATAATTGTCACCTTCACCAGTAGCGCGCTGGGCGCGGCGGACGCGCAGATAAGAGACTTAGCCAAGACGCTCGGCGCCTCGGGTTTCCGCACGAACCTGGCCATCATGCGGGAAACAGTCTGGTCGATGGTGCTAGCCGTGACCGCGGCGTTCAACAGGGGCTTCGGAGAACTGGGCATCGCCATGATTGTGGGCGGAAACCTGTTCCAGCAAACCAGAGTCCTGACGACCGCAATCGCGACCGAGACAAACATGGGATTCTTCTCCACAGCCATGGCTTACGCAATCGTCCTGATGGCCATAGTAATCGCCGTGACACTAGCCATCAGTCTCATCGAAAGGCTCAGACAAGAGGAAACACAGTGGAAGGGATGGCGAATCTTCAAAATTTACACGGGGAGAGAACTGACGCGTGAGCGCCCAACTGCGGCTTGAGAACATAGAAAAGGCTTATCGCGCCGTGAAAGCGCTCGACCAAGTTACGTTCGAGGCGGAAGGCGGCAAGATAGTGGTCCTCATAGGCGTCAACGGAGCTGGAAAAACCACCCTCCTCCGAATCATCGCCGGTTTGGAGAAACCCGAGAAAGGCACCATCCTCTTCAACGGCAAAGCCATGACGGACAGTGAACTGCGTCAAGTCGGCACGCTGGTGTTCCAGAGGACTGCCATGTTCACCAGGTCCGTCTACGACAATATAGCGTTCGGCTTGAAAATCCGAGGCTTCCAAGACCACGAAATCAGGGAAAGAATCACCCAAGCACTCGCCACAGTCGGGCTGAGGAGCTTCGAGAAGCGGAAAGCCAAAAAAACCTCGGGCGGGGAACAGCAGCGTATAGCCTTGGCGAGGGCGTTCCTGCTGGAACCGAAGATTCTGCTCTTGGATGAGCCCACTGCGAATCTGGACCCGAACAGTGCCATCATAATCGAGAGAGTCATCATGAACCGGAAGAAGAGCGACTCCGTCATCGTAATGGCTACACACAACCTGAGCCAGGCTAAGCGGCTGGGCGATGAAATTGTTCACATCCACGGGGGCAAAATCGTCGAGAGGGCGGGACCAGACGAGTTCTTCGACAAGCCCAAGAGCGAAGTCACCCGGAAGTTCATAAACGGAGAACTGGAGTTCTAGCAGCTACGCGAATGCAGTTATAGGTTTATTAATGCTCTGCGTGCATAACCATAGTGGATGCTCACCAACAAGAAACACAAGCCTTCTGGCAAAATCTGGATAGAATACCAAGGCAAGCCCATACTGGGCAAGGGCGGAGCCGAGATTCTCAAGGAGATCGAAGCGCAGCAGTCCATCTCGAAAGCGGCGGAGAAGCTCGGCATGTCCTACCGGTACGTCTGGAACTATATCCGAGAAGTCAACAGCGTCCTCGGCGAAGACGTGATTGATACCTACAAGGGCGGCAAATCCGGTGGTGGAGGCGCGAAGCTGACGGAGACGGGCAAGGGTTTGCTCGAGGAGTACACTTGGCTGGAAGGCTGCTTGAGCGAGTTTCTAACCAGCGGCGTGATGCATCCGGAGGTGAAAAGGGTGAAGTTGAGCGCAAGAAACAACCTGAAAGGCAAAGTTGTGGCGGTCGAGAAAGGCATCATTACCGCCAAGGTCAAGATCGAAGTGAAAGTGCCCGCAACAGTCACAGCCGTCATAACGAAAGAGGCGGTCGAAGACTTAGACGTCAAAGTGGGCGACGAGGTCGTGGCAATCGTGAAGGCCACGGAAGTCATGATAGGGAAGTAACGGCTCTTTTTCTTTGGCTTATTCCACGACGTAGCGGTAGGCTATGTGCTCGCCTGCGGTGGAGCTCTTGCGTATAATCCTCAGCACGTCGCCTGGCTTGGCGCCTATGGCTTTGACGGCTGGGTCGGTGGACTTGACTTGGGGCATCTGGTAGGGCTGGACCTTGTATTGTGCGAGGAGGTCTGCTTTCTCCTTTTCCGTTAGAATTTCGTGCATGGGGACGAGGGCGTGTTCGAATATGTCGAAGACTGGGAAAGATTTCAGGAGGAGTTCGACTTTTTTCTTTTTGGCGCCTTGTTTGACAGCGTGGGTGTATCTGCCTTCGGTGATGACTATGGCGCGTTCTATTTCTTTCTCTTTCATGACTTTGTACAGTTGGTTCATGGAGACTATGCCGACTGTTGCTTGGTTGAGAATGCACCAGATGATAGCTTTTTCTTTTTCTTCGGGTATGTTTACGATGTAGGCAAAGGCGCCTTCGTGTTTTTCTTTTTCGATGAGTTTGTATTTTCGGAGTTTGATGAGGACTTCGGCTTTGCGTTCTTCTACTGTTTCGCCTTTAATGCTCACATTACAAACCTCAACGTTAGAATATCCGAATGCTAAACAAAGGCTTTACCCTTAAACTTTATGGTGGCAAAAGCGTGTTTTGGGTTTCTGCAATTTGGCTCTTTTGTGTTGCTTGTTTGTTTTTCTGGTCTTCGTGTAGTAGTAGCAGTTGCTATAGACTACTTCTCCTAGGGCTGTTGTGGGTTTGTGCGCTGACTGTTCTGGGCTTGTTTTGGTTTGCGTGTTGGTTGTGCAGGCTGTGACAATCAGGTGCATCTCTGCATGCTTGGCTTAGCTGCGAATTTTCGTCTATAGCCGTCTTTATTTACATAAACTACGTGAAGAATTTTGGGTTCTGCAAGTGGTTTGCTGGGGCTCTAGCGGGAAGAACGGAGAGAGTCCACGTTGTTTTCAAACCAATCTGAGACTGTTAGATTGGAGGCGCAAGAGCCCATTCAGCCCGATCCTATTCATTATTTCAAAAAAAGAAAAGGGGGGGAAAAGGTTTGGGGCTATGTCTTCTGTCCGCGTCTTCTGACCAGAACCACGGAAAGCGCTGCAACTATCACTATGATAACAACGGCGGCTATCGTAATCGAGTATACATCGCTAAATGTACCCTCTGTCTTCGGCGGCACAGTCGCAGATGCTGAAGGTGTCGCGATTGGGGCGGAAGTGATTGGCGCGGGAGTGGAAGGCTGTGGTGTCTGCGAGTTTCCGTAGTAGGTTGTACCTGCGGACGATTGGCTAACGCAGTATACGCCCCAGTCTAGACTTCCGAAGTAGATTTTGTTGTCGTAGAGTGCTACGGTGCTTTCAACCCAAGAGCCAGCGTCGAAGTACCCGAGTTTCTTTCCTGATTCCGCATCGACACAATACACGCCGTATGCGTTTCTGCCAACGTAGAGTTTTCCGTCCGAGTATGTTGGAATTCCGAAGCCTTCTCTGGTAAGATAGGAATCCCAGAGGAGTTTTCCGCTGGTG
The DNA here is from genome assembly GCA_041946875.1 of Bathyarchaeia archaeon. Taxonomy (GTDB): domain Archaea; phylum Thermoproteota; class Bathyarchaeia; order Bathyarchaeales; family Bathycorpusculaceae; genus JADGNF01. The sequence goes on along the minus strand of JBHGBG010000072.1, from coordinate 7,458 downwards.
GCGTTTACGCAGTCGAGGAAGTAGAAGTCGTTGAAGTAGAACACTGGACCCAAGTTCGGGTGGTTAACGAATAGCGCGGTCCACGTGACCTGCATGTTGCCGCTAGTGCTTCGCTCCGTATAGTTCCAAACGAGATTCCCGGTGCTCATGTCGAAGGCATATATTCTGCCGAATTTGGCTGGCGAGCCTTTTGCAGCTCCAGAACCGATAACAACTAATCCGTTGCCAATGATTGGCGTGCCCTCCATTGCAGTTTCTAAGCCGATGGGTGTGGATATATTCCATATTATGTTGCCGTTGTCGGGGTTAACTTTGTAGACGAAACCGTCGATTGATGCAAAATACACGCCATCTCCCGCGTTGTATGTAGGCGTGGATAGTATAGCGTCTGTTGTTTGAATAGTCCAATAGACATTTCCGCTGTCAGCGTTGAGGCAGTAGAGTTTTCCATCTGATCCGCCCGCGTAGACTTTGCCTGAGACTACGGTGGGAGAACTGGTGTATCGTGGATACGTCGATGATACGATGGGTATCTGCTGTCCAGGTGTTGATGCTTTCCAAATTTGGCTTCCCGAGTTAGCGTCTAAGCAGTAGAGGAAGCCGTCGTCAGTGCCTGTGTAGACTTTGCCGTTGACAACTGCAGGTGAAGACCGAATCGAAGTGCCCGTTGCGAAACTCCATATTTTGTTGCCACTGCTTGCGTCGATGCAGTACAGGTTCTTGTCATCTGAACCGACGTAGACTTTGCCTGCAACGATTGAAGGCGAAGACACAACGGCACCGCCAGTTTGGAATCTCCATGAAAGCTTCATATCGATGGGGCCACCTGATCCGACAGCGGAATGAGCTTCGTTGCTGCCGAACATTGACCAGTCTTTCTTACCAGCTTCTCCGCCGAAGCAGTAGAGAATAGGTTTGAGTGTTTTGCCTGCGTATATGCTGTAGCCTGGGTCGACGCCGTAGAGGTTGCCGTATGCGATGCAGACGCGTCCGAGTGGTCCGCTTGCCATTTCTTTGCTTACTTCCCAGATGACTTCCCCTGTGTAAGCGTTCAGGCAGGAGTATCGGGAATAGCCAGGATTGGTGGTGCCGGTTTGAGGCATGCCTTCGCCTGTGCGCGCGTACACTTTGCCGTCTGCAACTTCAACTAAGCCTGGATAGAAGGCAGATCCAAGGTGCTGCCATACGACGTGCCCGTCAGTGATGTCTAATGCATATTCGTAGCCATCAACGTTTAACGCGTAGACCATGCCGTAAGCTACTGCTGTGCCGCTGCACCAGTATCCGTAAGTGTGCGGATTGAAGGACCAGATTATTTTTCCTGTGTCGCCGTCCATTGCTACGAAAGTGTTGTCCAGAAGACCCCTATACAAGACGCCGTCAGAGTAGGAGCCAATGTATGTGGGCGTTCCGGTAAGTTGCGCATCCCAAAGAACTTGACCAGTCTCAGCATCCAAGCAAACTTGATGAGGCTCTTCGCATTGAGGGAAAAGCTTTCCATCTCCAACGACAGCCACAGCTGGCACTGAAATGTACACCGGACCTAAACCAACGTAGGTCCAAGCTAGAGTTGGCGGTTGCGCTGGGTCCGAGAGTTTCCATGCTTGCAGAATGCCAGGGTTTTGGGTGCCTCCATTACCGGATACCTCGCTGTTGTCGATGTAAATCATCTTGGTTTCGGAATAGTATAGTGGGCCTCCGAGTTCTGTTGAGGTGTATACAGGAGAGGAAGTCCAGACTTGTGATCCGTCAGCGATTCTGAGGCAGACAAACGACCATGCTCCAGGCAGGTTGTGGGTGGCGTTTATGATGGGTACAGTGCGTGACATGGTCACCATGTAGGTCTCATCAATCTTCATCACGTTAGCGGCAAGGCAGACTCTGCCCGATAAAACTGAAGGCACAGTAACATTGTAAATTATTGCTCCAGTGAACGGATCCATCGCGGCAATGTTGTTTCCAATATTAAGGAACAGCTTCCCGTTGAAAGCGACAGGATTACTTGAACCCATCAAGGCTATTCCGCCCGAAGCGTAGTTGAATGGAGGCAAGTTCATTTTCCAGAGTATGCTTGGCGAATTGGGGGCAGGTCCGGCAGAGTAATGTGTACTTAAGCCGCATTGTGGTCCAAGCCAATCGTACTGCAATAAGTCACTGGGCACGCTAGCTTTCACTTCTGCGGGTGAACTTTGACTGTGCGCTAAAGCCTGAGCTGCAGAGAACAGCATGAGCATCACTAGTATTACCGTGGCAATTCTAGGCTTCTTACTAATAGTTTGGTTCATTTCTTTTAAACCTCCAAAGTCCCATTCAACGATATTTTGAAACGAAATCGTTAAAAAGACTTTGAACTGTAGGTTACAGTGACTCTTTCTTTAAAAGAAAGGCTTTTAACCTATAGAGAAAATAGAAAATGAAGCACCGTGGACTTTCAGGAACAAGTTGATGTTCTAGTTCAGGTGGGTTTGACTAGCATTCAAGCTAAGGTTTTCCTATCGCTGAGTCAACATGCTGCTTTAACCGTTAATCAAATAGCAAAATCGGCAAAAATGCCCAGCGAACTGGTGTACCGCACCATGCCCAAGCTGGAAGAACTAGGCTTAGTAGAAAAAACAGTGACGGTGCCTCAGAAATTTCAGACAATACCAACAAGAACTGCTATCAATATTCTCCTCAAACATAAGAAAGAGGCATATGATGAAGCCCAGACAAGAATGAGGCAGCTACTGCTGGAGCTAACCAAACGAAACGAAATCGCCCCTCAAATAGAAAGCGAAGAACCTAGGATTGTTTACATTCCTGTAGGCAAGCCCGTAGCGGAATATCGGAAAAAGCTCATAGGGGGACTGAAAAAAAGCCTCGACCACGCTACCATCGACAAGAGAGTCGTTGTCTGGATGAACGACCAAGAAAAAATCCTTAAGAGGCTTCTCGCTAGAGGCGTCCAAATCCGCATTGTTATTGAAGAATCAAAAGCACGGGGAACCGTGCTGGAAACCATACGGGAATTCGAGAACTTAGGGCCCCTCGAATACAGGTTCTATCCGCGTCGTATCCCAGCAATCATAGCAGTGTGCGACGAAAAAGAACTTTTGATGAGTTCAAGGACAAGAGTAGGATACTACGACTCGCCGCTCTACTGGTCAAACAACGAGAGTTTCGTGGAGATGGCAAAGGTCTGCTACGAAGCCATATGGAACAACTCAATCAGGGGAGAACGGAGGCGCGAAGCTCAGCGGATGGAACTGGCTGAAGCCTAGTCATCTAAAGAACGTCGTCACAAAGGCTTGAATAATTGGCTGCCTGTTTATCCTTCAATTGTTTGTAGCTTTATGCAGCTGCGTATTCAGCGGCAACATTGAATTGGAGTTTGCTCAATTCTGGCTGCATCCGTCTAATCCAAAAAGGCGCATGGGCATTCTCGGGGCTCCCGTTGGGTTTGCTGGGGTTCTGGCGGACGAAACTTGGAGAGAGACTGAAACTCTTTTGACTCTTAGCTGCTACCGCTTTTGAGTCTGAACCGCCAGAGCCCACTCAGCCCGTTCTATTGCATGCATGAATAAAAAAAAGGAAATGGGGGAAGTGTTTTGTCTTGCTATTTCCGTCTTCTTAGGAGGACTGCTGCGGCGACCACTGCGACTACGACTACGACCGCGGCGATTTCAACGTACAGCATGGTGTTTGACGTTTCGGTTGGGGGTGGCGCAATCGACGGTGTCGGTAAAGGTGCTGCTGCTGTTGGTGTCGCTTCAGACTGGGTGACTGCTGGCTGCGCTTGGGTTGGTGCTGGAGTGGATACTGGCTGGGCTGCTGGTGGCGCTGTTTCTACTCCGACGTAGGTTTGGGCGTATGAGCTGCCGTAAGAATCTGTTCCTCTGAATGTGGCGGTGACAGTCCAGAGACCCGCGGCTGGCGGGGTCCACATGTAGCCGAACGTGCCTGAAGCGCTGCTGAGCAGGTCGTTCACGATGGTGATGGTTTGTCCGTCTGAGCCTGTGGCGGTCAGCGTTATTGGAACGCCTTTTGCGTCAGCTGGGAATGGCCACTGAAGGAACATGTACTGCATCCAGTCTGCCATGTTGACGTCAGCAATGCATGGCGTGTCTTTGAGGGCTGTGGATTGGTCCGTTATCGTTCCAGTTATGACTACGCTCTGTCCCTTGGGAATGGCTGTCTGCGGCGCCGAAACCGTGGTCTTGCTCGGTCCTTTGCCCAAGATGTACCTCTCTGACGTGAAGCCGCCGTAGGTTGCAAGGTAGCCGTCTGCGACGCCTATGATGCTGCTGCTTTCTCCGCCTGGACCGATGTACACTTTCCAAACGACTTCGCCGGTCTCAATGTTAAGGGCGCTTGTTCCTTGGTTTCTTCGCATCGGGTTCTCGTCCGTCTTCACTTGGTCCATCACGTACAAGAGATTCTGCGAGAAGACGGGGGCTGCACGCATCGGTTGTCCGCCTTCGTAGGGGGATTCGCTGTTGAATGGCTTGATCTGGGTTGCCCACTTCAGTTTTCCATTCGATAGGTCGTGTGTGATGACGTAGCCGTTGTAGGTGATTGTGTAGAGGACGCCTTTGTATATCGTTGGAGCGTTGTTGTAAGTGCTGTAGCCTCCGCCGGGTAGAACATCGGTTCGGAACAATTCATTTCCTGTCAACGAATCGAGTACAACGTAGTAATTCTCGACTAGGGCGTAAATCACGTATTTTCCGCCGCCTGCAGTGTAGTACTTCGAAAGGTACGAAATGTCCGTAATGTTCTTCGTCCACAGCAGTTGACCTGTCTTCAAACTCCATCCAGCAAATGCGCCGTTGTCGATGCCGTTCGCATTAATCGTGGCAATCAAAACACCTGCATCTCTGTCTATCGTGGTTGCTGTGAGGTAGGAGCGTGGCCAGTTTGTCAGGTTTCCGTCGGCTGGTATCTGCGTTATTTGGTATCCCCATTGGGCTGGGCTGCTCACGTTCCACATGATTCCTTTGCGCCAGTCGCCGGGGACTGCTCCGGGTGTTCCAGGAGGTGCCCAAGTCGCCAGGCTGGTCATTCGGTTGTTGGATTGGTAGGTTATCCAGCCGTTGTCCTCAATGCATTTGGTTGAGTTCCACATCGCAAGCCAGCTGCCTCTTGCCGTGTTTCCGAAGAGGTAGACGAACCAGGTTCCTGGCCAAGTTCCATCATCAGTTGTCGGCCAAACAGGGTCCTGCGGGGTGTAGGTCCAATAGCTGGCTGTGGGTGATGATGCGTTCGCCAACTCAAACAGAGCTTTTCCAGAGAGCGGGTCGTAGAAGCGGTAGGTGGAGCCTGTCTGTACGAGGTACGGGATGATCGCATGTAGGTTGCCTGAGTCTACTCGCATTTGCCACGCGAAGTTTATGCTCATATTCTCGACGTACCACTTGAGTTCTCCAGTGCGCAGGTCGTAGCATTTCGTTCCTCCTGTGGTTCGTTGGCCGATGCGGAAGCCGCTGTTGATGTAGTAGCCGCCTATGATTATCGAAGTGCCTCCTTTGGCTTCGTACGCTGAGCCTTCGTAATAGTTGGATATGCCCATTTTGCCTCCCACGACGCCTCCTATGTCAATGGGGACCTTCCACATTACGTGTGGGGTCTTCACGTCTGGGCTCCATTCGTTGCCGCGTTCTCCTTCTTGTGCAAGCCATGGTCCTGCCACGTTGTACCAGTTTCTCATTGCTGCGTTCAGTGGGCGCGTCCAGTAGTCGTTCGTGAATGGAAATTCAGGCCACAGAGGCGCGGGTTCTGCAGTCACATTGACGTTGATTGTGTCGCTGCTAGGCAGGTATGTGAGCGATCCGTTGAAGTACGTCTCTCCCGGGTAGGTGAAAGTGAACTTGTAGGTGCCGACCATCGTGGGCACGTAGCTTGTGTAGGAGCTGCTGGACTTGAAAGCATCGTACGGCCCTTTGGTCTCAGTTGTTCCGTCCGGCTTCGTTATTGTCACCTTGAAGCCGTGAACATCGAGAAGGGCTCCTGGCGGGTACGGGTGAATCCAGAAATCGAGGCCGATTGTCTGTCCAACGCCGACGGGGTTGGGGAACGCGGTGATGTAGGCTTTTGTGGTTTGCGTTTCGGCTGCTTTTACGGGTGCTAGCGCCGATATCGATACTATTAGAACCAAAGCGATTATGGCTAAAGCTACTATTGCATTTTTTTGGGGTTTCATCTATTCTCACTCCGTTCTGTGCCATCGTACACATAGATGATTGCATATAAGACTTTGCTATTTTCGAGAAGCATCTTCGACAGCTGAGTCAGGGCAGTGCATTGAAACGACCTTCACCTCAGCCCCTGCAGCATTGCTGCATCTCTTTCAGACTGGAATTGTTGAATTGCCACGTACAGCGGGTCCAACTCATGTAACAAAGCGTTCAATGTTGTGTACATACCAGCCCTATTTACGTGATAACGCTCAGAATCTGGCGAAGAGGATGACGAAATGGCGCTGCACCTTAAATGGGATTTAGTCTGCTCCGCACCCCAACGAGCATGGCTCTCTGGCGGTCGCCTATAGTTGCTCACTGTGTTTTCGACCCGCCGCACCATAGGTTTGACAGGATAATTCTTAATTATCGCGTTTTCGTAGTTACTAAGCCCTGAGGAAAAACCCATGGTAAAAATGGACTTTGGCGGCACAAAAGAAGATGTCATTACCCGTAAAGAATTTACAATCCAACAAGCACAAAAAACCCTTAAAAATGAAGTCGTCGTCTCACTTGGCTACGGCATCCAAGGCCAAGCTCAATCGCTTAACATGCGAGACAACGGCATAAAAGTCATCATTGGACAAGAAAACACAGGCGTCTTCAAAAAGGAATGGGACAAAGCAGTGGCTGATGGCTGGAAACCAGGCGAGAACCTCTTTCCCATGGAGGAAGCCGCGCAGAAAGGAACCATCAAAATGTTCCTTCTCACCGACGCAGGACAAAAAGTGGTCTGGCCTAAAATCAAGAAAACCCTCAAACCAGGCGACGCGCTGTACTTCAGCCACGGATTCAGCATCGTCTACAGAGATCAAACAGGCGTCGTCCCGCCAGAAGACATAGACGTCATCCTTGTCGCACCGAAGGGCTCAGGGACCAGCGTCCGCAGAAACTTCCTCGATGGAAGCGGCATAAACTGCAGCTTCGCCGTCCACCAAAACGCCACAGGCAAAGCCGAAGACCGCGCAAAAGCTATAGGCATTGCCATTGGTGCAGGATATCTTTTCCCCACCACGTTCGAGAAGGAGGTGTACAGCGACCTCACAGGCGAACGCGGCGTGCTCATGGGCGCACTCGCCGGCATCATGGAAGCCCAGTACAACACGCTCCGCGAACGCGGACATAGCCCAAGCGAAGCCTTCAACGAAACCGTAGAAGAACTCACCCAAAGCCTCATCAGACTGGTGGACGAGAACGGCATGGACTGGATGTACTGCAACTGCAGCGAAACCGCACGCATCGG